>NZ_ATYB01000014.1:3374557-3676556 GCF_000427465.1 Sinorhizobium arboris LMG 14919
ATGGGCAACCATTGTGGGGTGGCACAGACCAGGGGGTAGCGACTGTTTATCAAAAACACAGGGCTCTGCGAAGTCGCAAGACGACGTATAGGGTCTGACGCCTGCCCGGTGCTGGAAGGTTAAGAGGAGGGGTGCAAGCTCTGAATCGAAGCCCCAGTAAACGGCGGCCGTAACTATAACGGTCCTAAGGTAGCGAAATTCCTTGTCGGGTAAGTTCCGACCTGCACGAATGGCGTAACGACTTCCCCGCTGTCTCCAACATAGACTCAGTGAAATTGAATTCCCCGTGAAGATGCGGGGTTCCTGCGGTCAGACGGAAAGACCCCGTGCACCTTTACTATAGCTTTACACTGGCATTCGTGTCGGCATGTGTAGGATAGGTGGTAGGCTTTGAAGCGGGGACGCCAGTTCTCGTGGAGCCATCCTTGAAATACCACCCTTATCGTCATGGATGTCTAACCGCGGTCCGTCATCCGGATCCGGGACAGTGTATGGTGGGTAGTTTGACTGGGGCGGTCGCCTCCGAAAGAGTAACGGAGGCGCGCGATGGTGGGCTCAGAGCGGTCGGAAATCGCTCGTCGAGTGCAATGGCATAAGCCCGCCTGACTGCGAGACTGACAAGTCGAGCAGAGACGAAAGTCGGTCATAGTGATCCGGTGGTCCCGCGTGGAAGGGCCATCGCTCAACGGATAAAAGGTACGCCGGGGATAACAGGCTGATGACCCCCAAGAGTCCATATCGACGGGGTTGTTTGGCACCTCGATGTCGGCTCATCGCATCCTGGGGCTGGAGCAGGTCCCAAGGGTTTGGCTGTTCGCCAATTAAAGCGGTACGTGAGCTGGGTTCAGAACGTCGTGAGACAGTTCGGTCCCTATCTGCCGTGGGTGTAGGAATATTGACAGGATCTGTCCCTAGTACGAGAGGACCGGGATGGACATATCTCTGGTGGACCTGTTGTCCTGCCAAGGGCATAGCAGGGTAGCTATATATGGAAGGGATAACCGCTGAAGGCATCTAAGCGGGAAACCCACCTGAAAACGAGTATTCCCTTGAGAACCGTGGAAGACGACCACGTTGATAGGCCGGGTGTGGAAGTGCGGCAACGCATGAAGCTTACCGGTACTAATCGTTCGATCGGCTTGATCGTTCCCATTGCTCATGCTCATCGATGATGAGCATCGAAATTCTTTGTCCTCACGCTGTCGCGATCGGAAGATCGCTTCGCTGCGGACGGCCTTTGGCCTTGCGGAGCAAAAGCTCCGACAAGTGCCCGAAGCACCGTTAAAGACGTGTTCGAAACAAAAGAAGTGAAAACTTCACCAGCTTCTCGATGACAGTTTGCTCCGCAAGGAGCAACGCTTGCGCTTTGCCGACCTGGTGGTTCTGGCGGGGTGGCTGCACCCGTTCCCATTCCGAACACGGCCGTGAAACGCCCCAGCGCCGATGGTACTTCGTCTTAAGACGCGGGAGAGTAGGTCGCTGCCAGGTCTGCAAAACGCAAGAAAATACATCTTCTCTCATAAACAAGGCCTGGCCGATACAAACAAGATTTTGCTTCGCAAAACTCGGACCGGACGACGAGATCTTGCAAAACTCGGATCGAGATTTTGCAAAACTCGCGAGATTTTGCTTCGCAAAACTCGGATAACGCGGGGTGGAGCAGCCCGGTAGCTCGTCAGGCTCATAACCTGAAGGCCGCAGGTTCAAATCCTGCCCCCGCAACCAAAAACAATCAAAGGCCCGCATCAGCGGGCCTTTCGGCGTTCTGGGGACATCGACGCCAGAGCGCGTCCTCGACCAGCCCCGCTTCATTCTCCCCTATCTGGTGGTTTCCGTCCGGCTTGCCGCAAAATAGAGATTGGCGCACTTCAGCAATTCAAATGAAACATCGAAACGGTCCACGGTGTGGAGCACGGTCGGTTCCGCCGCTATCGATGACGGTTCCGCCAGTCGTACGCGCCATGTTCGCTCTCAGGCGGGAGTGACGATTCAGCTGAACTCCAGACCCATTCGGGCGAGATCATCCCAGAGGCTTTCGGCAAAGCTGCGCAGCACGATGATCTCGAAGGCATCGGGACCGACGCGGGTAATGTGGACTGCGATATGGCCGATCAGCGTCGCCGCGGATTGTCCGATCGGGAAAGCGGACGGGTCCAGGTCGAGTGCCGTGCCCTTGGAGAGCGCGCGCTGCGCCATCTTTCCCTCGATCCGAATGCGCACGCGTCCGTGGCTCTGGTCAACGCCGGTGGCGCGCGGTTCGAGAGCGGCAAAGAGGCTCTTCATGTCCTGATGCGGCGTGGGATCGTCGCGAATGATGAACCACTGGTCGGGCGAAACCGGGCGCAAAGCGTGCGGGGCGGCGCCGGCGAGGCTGCCGAGGAAGGACACGACCCCCTCTTGTCCCGGCCGGGCGAGAACATGGACGATCGTGCCCTCCGGCAGGGGTGAGAGCCTGAAATCGGCGGCAACGACCGCCTGCCTGCTGGCAAGCGCCGGGCGAAGGGTTGGACGGAATTCAGACATGGAGCCTCTCGTTCTGAGGGTCGAAGAAAACCGGGTTGCAGAGACGCGCAGGCGTGGTTTCTCGGTGAAGCCCGTTCCAGACCAACACCTCTTCGCCGTGGCGGCTGCGTCCGTTCCTGACGAGCGCCAGGGCAACGGTCGACCCGATATGCGGGGAATAGGCGCTCGAAGTGACATAGCCGTCGTCGTTTTCAAGCGTTGCCGCGGCCCCCTTGGCGAGAATGTGCGAGCCGCTGCGGAACGACTGCTTCGGATCGAGAGGAACGACGCCCACCAGCTGCGGCCGGTCGGACGCAGCCAACCCCTCACGCTGAAGCATGGTCCTGCCGACAAAATCCGGTTTGCCGGCCGAAACCATTTTCCCGAAGCCCAGATCGGCCGGCACGACGGTACCGTTGATCTCGTTGTGCGTGACATGGCCCTTCTCGATGCGCAGAACGCTGAGCGCCTCGACGCCGTAGGGCATGATGCCGTGATCCTTCCCCGCCTCCAGGAGCGCATCGGCGGCGCTTTCGCCGTAGCCTGCCGGAACCGCAAGTTCGTAGGCGAGCTCGCCGGAGAAGGAAATCCGAAAAAGGCAGCCATGCAGGGCGCCTGCGAACAGGGAAACCTCCCTTGCCGCGAGAAACGGGAACGCCGCGTCGGATATATCCTCATCGACGATCTTCTGCAGAATCATGCGCGCTTTCGGACCGGCAATCGCCATCTGCGCCCACTGGTCGGTAATGGAGGCGAGACGCACGTCCAGTTCCGGCCACAGTACCTGAGCACAGAATTCGAGGTGGCTCATGACGCCGGCTGCATAAGCGGTGGTCGTCGTCATGAAAAAACGGTTCTCCTGAAGGCGACTGGTCGTGCCGTCGTCGTAGATGAAACCGTCCTCGCGCAGCATAAGCCCGTAACGCGCCTTTCCGACCGGCAGCTTCAGGAAGGCGTTGCAGTATACGCGATTCAGGAACTCGGCGGCGTCGCTTCCTGTTATCTCGATCTTGCCGAGCATCGAGACGTCGCAGAGCCCGGCATTTTTCCGCACGTTCAGAACCTCCCGTTCGACGCTCTCCCGCCAGGTCCGTTCACCGTTCCGCGGAAACCAGGAGGAACGATACCAGAGACCCGTCTCAACGAAGACGGCACCATGCTTCTTTGCCCAACCATGGAGCGGCGACTGGCGGACCGGCTGGAAATGACGGGCCGCGTGTGGGCCGGTTAGCGCACCGAAGGATACCGGTGTGTAGAACGGACGAAAGGTCGTCGTCCCGACCTCGGCGGGCGAGACGCCGCGTGCCTTGGCAATGAGCCCGATCGCATTGACGTTGGAAAGCTTGCCCTGGTCGGTGGCCATGCCGGTGGTGGTGTAGCGCTTGGCAAGCTCGACATGACTGTAGCCTTCGCGGACCGCCAGGCCGATATCGCTGAGATGCACGTCGTTCTGGAAATCCACGAAGGCCTTGCCCTTGATCCCGGGGATCGACCAAAGCGGGGCAGGGGAATGCATCCCTTCGTCGCCCTCGACCTTCACAAGGGCGACCGGAGGGCAGGGCAGACCGAGCTCCTTGACGATGGCTTCGGCCCGGGCGGCGCCTTCGCCGAGGCAGGCAGCGAGGCCCGCCGTCGCTGCTGCACCGCCGGCAGCCTCGAGCCCTTTCAAGCTCCCGGGCGCGAGAAATGCCGCCTTTTCCGCAGACCAGACGGGCTTGGCACCCCGATGGCAGGCAAGATGGATCACCGGGTCGAAGCCGCCCGTCATGGCGAGCGCATCGACCGCGATCGTTTCCGTCCGGCCGCCGTGATGGACTTGGATCGCCGAGATCGCCTTGCCGCCCTTGGTACCGCAAACCGCCGCTTCCCGGATCAGACGCGCTCTGCCACGATAGTCCACGCCGGAAGCAGGGCGGCTGTCGACGATGGCGACGACGTCGACCCCCGCGGCTTCGAGGTCATGCGCGAGCGCATAACCGGTGTCGTTGTTGGTGAAGATGGCGGTCGCCCTGCCCGGAGCCACGCCGTAACGATTGAGATAGGCGCGCATCGCACCTGCCATCATCACGCCCGGACGATCGTTGCCGCCGAAGACGAGCGGGCGCTCTTCCGCGCCGGTCGCAAGCAGGGCTTTCCCGGCGACGATCCGCCACAGCCGCTCGACCGGCAGATGGCTCGCGGGCTCCCGCACATGCTTCTGCACGCGCTCGACGGCGCCGAAGACGTTGCCGTCGTACCAGCCGAACGCCGTGGTCCGCATCATGACCTGAACATTCGGCATCGACCGGAGTTCGTCGCTTGTGTCGCGGGCGAAATCAGCCGCCGCCCTGTCGTCGATCCTTGCCGTATCGAACAGGAGCGATCCGCCAGGCAGCGAGCCCTCGTCGACGAGAATGACTCGCGCACCGGCGCGACCGGCGGTGAGCGCCGCGGCAAGCCCCGTCGGACCGGCGCCGATGACGAGCAGGTCGCAATGGGCCCAGCACTTCTCATAGGCATCGGGGTCCGCTTCATAGCTCGCCCTGCCAAGACCCGCGGCCTTGCGGATGAACGGCTCGTAGAGTTTCTCCCAGAGCGGCGCCGGCCACATGAAAGTCTTGTAGTAGAAACCGGCGCCGAGAAAGGGCGACAGGATGCCGTTCAGCGCAGCGATATCGAAATCGAGCGAGGGCCAGTGGTTCTGGCTCTGCGCCTCGAGACCTTCATAGAGCTCCTGCATCGTGGCGCGTGTGTTCGGCTCGGTGCGGCCGCCGCGGCCCACGGTGACCAGCGCGTTCGGTTCGGCGGCGCCTGCCGTCAAGATCCCGCGGGGCCGGTGATATTTGAAGCTGCGGCCGACGAGCATCCGCCCATTGGCGAGCAATGCCGAGGCGAGCGTGTCACCTTGCAGGCCCTGCATGCAGCGACCGTCGAAGGTAAAGGAGAGCGGGGCATTGCGGTCGACTAGACCGCGTTTCGGCAATCGGTAGGAGCTCATTTGCGCGCCTCCGATCGAGAGCTGCCGGCCGCATCTCGGCATGCTGCAATCTCATGCGTCACGGTGTCCCGGGCAACGACGAGCCAGCGGCGGCACCCGGACGTGTGGTGCCAGTACTCCTCACAGGTGCCGCGCGGATTGTCACGCAGGTAGACGTAATCGAACCAATCGGCGGCATCCGCGTCAGCCGCCGGACGCGACAGAGCTGCGCCCCTGATCGTGAATTCTTCCTTGGGTCTTCGCCCGCAATTCGGGCAGGGCACGAGACTTGCCATTTCGAATGTCCTTGGTCCGCGAGATCAGTGGAGGTTAGGCTGAGCGCCTTGCCCTTTTTCGTCGAGGAGGAAGCCGCGCTCGAAACGGTCGAGACGAAAAGCTGCGGCGGTCTTTTGCGGCGCGTCCCGGGCGAGGAGATGTGCGAAGCAGAATCCTGAGGCAGGGGTGGCCTTGAAACCTCCATAGCACCAGCCGGCATTCAGATAGAGATTGTCTATCGCCGTCCGGTCGATGATCGGCGAGCCGTCCATGCTCATATCCATGATGCCGCCCCACGAACGCAGAACGCGCACCCGCGACAATGCCGGGATCATCGCCTTGCCGGCTTCCGCCACGTGTTCGACGGTCGCGAGGTTGCCGCGCTGGGCATAGGAATTGTAGCCGTCGAGATCGCCACCGAAGACCAGGCCGCCCTTGTCCGATTGCGAAACGTAGAAGTGCCCGGCTCCGAACGTCACCACGCCGTCGATGAACGGCTTCAGGCCTTCCGACACGAATGCCTGAAGCACGTGGCTCTCGATCGGCAGGCGCAATCCGGCCATTTCGGCGACTTGCGAGGAATTGCCGGCCGCCGCCAGCGCCAGCTTCCCGCAGCCGATGAAGCCGCGGCCCGTCTCGACGCCGATGACCCGCCCGCTTTCCCGCCTGATCCCGGTCACTTCGCAGTTCTGGATGATGTCGACCCCGCGGCTGTCGGCGCCGCGGGCATAGCCCCACGCGACGGCATCGTGACGCACGGTGCCGCCGCGGCGCTGCAAGAGTCCGCCCTGGATTGGGAAACGGGCATTGTCGAAATCGAGGAAGGGCAGCATCTTGCGCACGGCCGCGCGATCGAGGAGTTCTGCGTCCACTCCGTGCAGCCGCATCGCATTGCCGCGCCGCGTGTAGGCATCGCGCTGGGCATCGGAATGGTAGAGGTTGAGAACGCCGCGTTGCGAGACCATGGCATTGAAGTTGAAATCCTGCTCCAGCCCCTCCCAGAGCTTCATGGAGAGCTCGTAGAACGGATTGTTGCCGGGGAGCAGGTAGTTCGAGCGGATGATGGTCGTGTTGCGGCCGACATTGCCCGAGCCGATATAGTTCTTTTCCAGCACCGCGACGTTGGTGATGCCGAATTCCTTTGCCAGATAGTAGGCCGTCGCGAGGCCATGGCCGCCGCCGCCGACGATGATCACGTCGTAATAGGGCTTCGGGTCGGGTTGGCGCCATGCCGGCGTCCAGCTCCGGTTGCCGCGCAGGCCGTTCAGGAGGATGGAAAGTGCAGAGTAGCGCATGGATGCCGCCCCATAAGTGATCCGGGGGGCAAGTTAACATCCGAAACCTCCAGAGAATTGCAAGCATAGGACATTTGCGTGTAACAATCGGTCATGGTGGCATCTTCCGACAGCAGGAACGTTCAGAGGATCGGCTTTTTGCTGGTGCGGAATTTTGCGCTGATGAGCTACGCATCGGCAACGGAGCCGCTGCGGGCGGCCAATCTCCTCGCCGGTCGACCGCTTTACGAGATCGTGCCGCTTGCACAGGGAGGAGGGGCCGTTACTTCATCGTCCGGCCTGTCGGTTGCCTGTGCGGATCTGGAGAGCGAAGGAGAAGCGTGCCATAGCGTTTTCGTTTGCGCGGGCGGAGAGCCCGCCGACTGGGCGGATACCTCTGCGTCGCACATGACGCTCCGGCGGCTGTCGCGCCTCGGTATTCGCATCGGCGGCATATCGAGCGGAGCCTTCGTGCTCGCCGCTGCGGGCCTGCTCGACAACCGCGACTTCACCATTCATTGGGAACACGCGCCTGCGCTGAAGGAAGCATTCTCCCATCTCAACCCGAGACATGCGCGCTTCGTGCTCGATGGCGGAATTGCCACCTGCGGCGGCGGGGTGGCGCCGCTCGACATGATGCATGCGATGATCGCCGAACGCCTGGGGACCGATTTTGCTCGCCGGGTCAGCGACTGGTATCTGCACACGGCCGTCGCCGAGCCGGCGGCACCGCAGCGCGGCTCGGCCGCAGAGCGGTTCGGCACCAATCATCCCGCCCTGCTTTCGGTTCTCGAGAAGATGGAAACGGCAATCGAACGGCCACTCGACCGGACCGCCATGGCGCGCCTGGCCGGGGTAAGCCCGCGGCACCTCGACCGGCTCTTCAGGGAGCATCGCGGTGTCGGCTTTCTCGACACCTACCGGGAGATCCGGCTGCGGCACGCCCGCCGGCTCCTGCAGCAGAGCCCGCTCTCCATCCCGGAGATCGCCTACGCCACCGGCTTTTCGAGCCCCGCACATTTTTCGAATGCGTTCAAACGCCTGTTTTCGGAGACACCGGGAAGCCTGCGCCGCCGCAGCGGCTCGTGAGCGGAAGCGTCTGAAATTGCCTAGTAAGAAAAAAATATTCTCCACAGTTGATGGTCCCGCGACTGCGTGCTAGCATCGTCCCATGCACGAATGGAGGGACTACGCGAATGTGCGGCATTGTTGGTTTGTTTCTGAAAGACAGCAGGCTTGAGCCGCAGCTTGGCCAGCTTCTTTCGGACATGTTGATCACCATGACGGACCGCGGCCCGGACTCGGCCGGCCTGGCCATCTATGGCTCGGCCACAGAGGGGAAGGCGAAGGTGACGATCCAGTCGGCAAAGCCCGATATCGACTTCGCAGACCTTGAAAGGGACCTCGCAGAAGCAGGCCTGCCGGCACGCGTCGCGGTCAAGAGCACCCATGCGGTCGTCGCGGTTGCGGCGGCCAGGCTCGCGGATGTTCGTTCCGTTCTCGCCGCCATTCGCCCGGATGTGCGCATCATGGGTGCCGGCGACAGCGTCGAGATCTACAAGGAGGTCGGCCTGCCCAAGGATGTGGTCGCGCGCTTCGACATACGCTCGATGAGCGGCTCGCACGGCATCGGCCATACCCGCATGGCCACGGAATCGGCTGTGACGACGCTTGGCGCGCACCCATTCTCCACCGGGTCGGATCAGTGCCTTGTGCACAACGGATCCTTGTCGAACCACAACAATCTGCGCCGGGAACTGATCCGTGAAGGCATCGCCTTCGAGACGCAGAACGATACGGAAGTCGCTGCGGCCTACCTGACAGCTGAAATGGCAAAGGGCAAGGATCTCGGGCAGGCCCTGACCGGTGCGCTCGACGACCTCGATGGTTTCTTTACCTTCGTCGTCGGGACCAAATCGGGGTTCGGCGTCGTGCGCGACCCGATTGCCTGCAAGCCGGCGGTCATGGCCGAGACGGACCGATATGTCGCATTCGGTTCCGAATACCGGGCGCTCGTCAACCTGCCGGATATCGAGAGCGCGCGCATCTGGGAGCCGGAGCCCGCGACCGTTTACTTCTGGGATCATCAGAAGGCCGCCTGACGGGTTTTCCCGCCCCTTTCCAAGGATTATTCAAGTATGCCTGTTATTGATCTCGCCACCACGCCGCTGCGTGAATTCAACAGCGCCCTGCATAATATTCAGAAGGGCTCGAACGACCTGTCCTACGAAGTCGCCAATCCTCGCGGCAGCCATGCGGTCGCCGTGGGGATAGACGGGCCCGTCATGGTCGATGTCAACGGTTCAGTCGGCTACTATTGCGCCGGCATGAATGACGGCGGAACGGTCACTGTTCATGGCTCGGCCGGCCCGGGTGTCGCGGAAAACATGATGTCCGGCAAGGTCGTCATCGAGGGCGATGCCAGCCAGTACGCGGGCGCGACCGGACGCGGCGGCCTGCTCGTGATCAAGGGCAACGCGGCGTCACGCTGCGGCATCTCGATGAAAGGCATCGATATTGTCGTTCACGGAAACATCGGCCACATGTCGGCTTTTATGGGCCAGTCCGGCCACCTCGTTGTGCTCGGCGATGCGGGCGATGCCTTGGGTGACAGTCTTTACGAAGCCAAGCTCTTCGTCCGGGGCGCCGTGAAGAGCCTCGGCGCCGATTGCATCGAGAAGGAGATGCGTCCGGAGCACCTGCAAAAGCTGGCCGAGCTCCTGGAAAAGGCTGATGCCAAGGGTGTCCGGCCGGAAGAGTTCAAGCGCTACGGATCGGCACGCAAGCTCTACAATTTCAACATCGACAACGCGGACGCGTATTAAGGCAGGGAACAGTATGAGCTATCACAACCCCTATACCCCGCCGCGCAAGTCCGCGACCTTTGACGATTATACGCTTGCGGAAATCCGCCGTGCGGCCGCGACCGGCATTTATGATATCAGAGGCGCGGGCACCAAGCGCAAGGTCCCGCACTTCGACGATCTGCTCTTTCTCGGCGCATCGATCTCGCGCTATCCGCTCGAAGGCTATCGTGAGAAATGCGACACCTCTGTCGTACTGGGCACGCGCTTCGCGAAGAAGCCGATCCATCTTAAGATTCCGATTACCATCGCCGGCATGAGCTTCGGAGCGCTCTCCGGCCCCGCCAAGGAAGCGCTCGGCCGCGGTGCGACGGCTTCCGGAACGTCGACCACCACCGGCGACGGCGGTATGACAGATGAGGAGCGCGGTCATTCTCAAACGCTTGTCTATCAGTACCTGCCGTCGCGTTACGGCATGAACCCGAAAGACCTTCGCCGGGCGGATGCGATCGAGGTCGTGGTCGGACAGGGGGCGAAGCCCGGTGGTGGCGGCATGCTGCTCGGTCAGAAGATCTCCGACAGGGTCGCCAACATGCGCAACCTTCCGAAGGGCATCGACCAGCGCTCGGCCTGCCGGCATCCCGATTGGACCGGGCCGGACGATCTCGAGATCAAGATTCTCGAATTGCGCGAGATCACCGACTGGGAAAAGCCGATCTACGTCAAGGTTGGGGGCGCCCGGCCCTATTACGACACGGCGCTCGCGGTGAAAGCCGGTGCGGATGTCGTCGTGCTCGACGGCATGCAGGGCGGGACGGCGGCGACGCAGGACGTCTTCATCGAGAATGTCGGCATGCCGACGCTTGCCTGCATTCGGCCTGCCGTGCAGGCGCTGCAGGAGCTCGGCATGCACCGCAAGGTTCAGCTCGTCGTGTCCGGGGGTATTCGCTCCGGTGCGGATGTCGCCAAGGCCCTGGCGCTTGGAGCCGATGCGGTGGCGATTGGTACCGCGGCGCTGGTCGCCATCGGTGACAATGACCCGCGCTGGGAGGAAGAATACCAGAAGCTCGGCACGACGGCCGGCGCCTATGACGACTGGCACGAGGGCAAGGACCCCGCCGGCATCACGACGCAGGACCCCGAACTGATGAAGCGCCTCGATCCGATCGCCGCCGGGCGGCGACTCGCCAACTATCTGAAAGTGATGACGCTCGAAGCCCAGACCATCGCCCGTGCCTGTGGCAAAAACCATCTGCACAATCTCGAGCCGGAGGATCTTTGCGCGCTGACGATGGAGGCTGCAGCCATGGCGCAGGTGCCGCTTGCGGGTACGAATTGGTACCCGGGCAAAGGCGCCTTTTGAATGAAAGGATGTCGGGCCGCACTTGAGAGGGTGCGGCCCATTTTTTTGAAATTGAGTGTCGGAAATCCAAAAGGGGAACAAAGTGACACTGGATCTCTCCACCTTCGCCCGCGAGAAGGGCGTCAGATATTTCATGATCAGCTACACCGATCTCTTCGGTGCGCAGCGCGCCAAACTGGTTCCCGCCGAAGCGATCGCCGAGATGCAGAAGGGCGGCGCGGGATTTGCAGGCTTTGCCACCTGGTTCGACCTCACGCCTGCTCATCCCGATCTCTTCGCTCTGCCGGACGCCTCCGCAGTCGTTCAGCTCCCCTGGAAAAAAGATGTTGCCTGGGTCGCCGCCGACTGCTTCATGGACGACAGGCCGGTCGAACAGGCGCCGCGCGTGGTGCTGAAGAAACTGATCGCCGAAGCGGCCCAGGAAGGACTTCGCGTCAAGACCGGCGTCGAGCCGGAATTCTTTCTGATCGATCCCGATGGCTCGAAGATTTCCGACACGTTCGATACGGGAGACAAGCCTTGCTATGACCAGCAGGCGATCATGCGCCGGTACGACGTGATCGCCGAGATCTGCGACTACATGCTCGAACTCGGCTGGAAACCCTACCAGAACGACCATGAGGACGCGAACGGCCAGTTCGAGATGAACTGGGAATATGACGACGCGCTCCGTACGGCCGACAAACATTCGTTCTTCAAGTTCATGGTGAAATCCGTCGCCGAGAAGCACGGTCTGCGCGCGACCTTCATGCCGAAGCCATTCAAGGGTCTGACGGGCAACGGCTGCCATTGCCATATCTCGGTCTGGGATCTGGAAGGCGAGGTGAATGCCTTTGCCGACAAAAGGGCCGAGTTCGGGCTTTCGACTGAGGGGCGCCACTTTCTCGGCGGTATCATGAAACATGCGAGCGCTCTCGCCGCGGTCACCAACCCGACGGTCAACTCCTACAAGCGCATCAACGCGCCGCGCACGGTTTCCGGTGCGACCTGGGCGCCGAATTCGGTGACCTGGACCGGCAACAACCGCACCCACATGGTACGCGTTCCCGGCCCCGGCCGCTTCGAGCTGCGCCTGCCCGACGGCGCCGTCAATCCCTATCTCCTGCAGGCGATCATCATTGCGGCCGGCCTTTCCGGCGTTCGCTCCAAGGCCGACCCCGGTCCTCACTACGACATAGATATGTACAGGGATGGTCACCAGGTGACCGACGCGCCGAAGCTTCCGCTCAACCTGCTCGATGCCCTGCGGGAATACAAAAAGGACGAGGAACTGCAGGAGGCTCTGGGACGGGAGTTCTCCGCCGCCTATCTGAAACTCAAGCAAGGCGAGTGGAACACCTATTGCGCGCAATTCACCGACTGGGAGCACCAAACCACGCTTGACGTGTAGACCGCCTGCCGCCTGCCTCGGCCACGCACTGGCCGTCATCTGCAAGTCGATGTCAGCCCTTCCGGGCCATGACCGTACGGATGCGCGCACGGCGGTAGGCGTCGGGGATCGACAGGGCCCAGACGAAAATGCCGCCTGCATGCCGCCCGACCAAGGAACGGTCCGGTGGCGCCGTCATGTAGGTGATCACCGAAAAGAATACGACGAAAAAGGCAAAGACCAGGCCCCGAGCCGCATCGCGCAGTGCGACATGGCCGGCCCCAGGCAACACCGTGGCCAGCATCAGCACCAGATAGGGATTGATCGGTTTGGCCATGGCGACCTCCTCAGCACTTTGAAACCAGGCGCTCCCGGTCCGAAGACCGCTGAATATGTCCTGGACATGCACTCGCCGACGGCAGCAGCGAATAGGCGCGCTCATCGTCCGCCAGCGAACCGCTCAGGGCCTCTGCTTCGGCGATCGTCCGGCGTATCACCTCGGGCGCAATGGCGGTGATTGAAAACTGCGCCTGCCGCAACAGCAGATGGGCGCCGCGTTGCCCTTGGGCCGCCTGGCGGACCAGCCGCACGCCGCGTGGAGTAATCGCGGCCTCCTTGAGCGTGGGATCGGCAAACAGCTTGACGAACATGGCAGCGGCGCGCTCGACCTGCCGGCGCGAAGCGTTGCCGTCGCCGCGCATCAGGAGGGCGGTCTCGCTGGGCGGCGGGATGAGCAGATACGGCATCTCGTGCACGAGCGAGTAGAATTCGGCGCCGGTCGGCCGCGCCAGCGCACCGATCTTGGGCCGGGCACAGGGGTTCGTTTCGAGCAGGGTGAGCTTCAGCCACAGTTGCGGCAAGCGTCGGCAGACCAGCGTGTCGGGGACGAGTTCGACCCTTATCTGCCGCCCATCGTCCAGCCTGCCGGCGAGGATCGGGAAATGATCTGCGCCGTAGGTGATGCGGGCGCCCGGAAGTTGCCGCGCCGCGTCGTCCAGAAGGCCGCGGCGCTCGGCAATAGCCGCCCGGTGGTCGCGGACGGCGCGAACGCCCATCCATACGCCGGAAGCTATTGCGAAGGCAGAGAAGGCAATTGTGGTGATCACAGGATCGGCCTGCCTTGGTCGCCGGCCTGCGCGGGAAGCGCTCCGGACAGTTTCAGAAGCAGCCGGAGCGCGCGATCCGAAACGGGCAGCGCGCTCCGACCGATCAATAGCCGTGTGGCTTCGGCCACGGCATCGTGAACTGATCGCCGCGGCGTACGAACCGGTAGCGCCGGAAGTGAAACCACAGCGAAGCCACGATGTAGAAGCATATCATCGCGCTGAGCTGCGTGCCGTAGCCCAGGAACACGGCGAAATAGGCTGTCGAGCACAGAATGAGCAGCACGACCGTCGGTAAAGGATGAAACGGGTGCACGTAGCCGCGCTTGATCTTGCCGAGCGGCCACTTGTTTCGGAACATCACCATGTTGAAGGTCATGAAGGTGTAGCCGAGCAGACCCGACAGAATCGAGAAGGTCACGACCTGGTCGAGCGGGGCGCCGAGCGCGAAGATGAGCGCGATCGGGACCAGGAATACGATCGCGCGATAGGGCGTGCGGTAGACCGGATGGACGGCACCGAACCAGCTTGGCAGATAACGGTCACGGCTCATCGAGAACCAGGCGCGCGACGCGTCGTTGATGCAGCCGTTGGCGGAGGCGAGGGTGGCGAATGCCGTGCCGACGAAGAGCAGGACCATCAGCCCGGTGCTGCCGGTGACGCGGGCGGCGTCGAACAAAGGCGTGCCGGCCTGGCCAAGATATTCCCACGGCATCAGGCCGGAGCAGATATACCAGGTCATGGTGGCCGCGATCAGCAGCGTCATGATGCCGGCCATCGTGCCGTAGGGAAGCGAGCGGGCAGGAGAGCGCACCTCCTCGGCCGCCTGGCAGGTACCCTCGATGCCGAGATAGTACCAGAGCCCGAAATGCAGCGATGCCACGATGCCCACCCAGCCATAGGGGAGCGGATCGGAGGTGATGGCCGAAAAATCGAGCGGCACCGCCGAGGCGCCGAACTGTACCGATACGAACAACGCCACGATCGCAAGGAATGCGATGGCGGTGATCACCAGGTTGAAGGTCAGGGTCGCGAGCACGCCGCGATAGTTGAGCCACGCCAGGAACATGATCGCGAGAACGATGAAGGGTTGCTGGTTGAGCCCGGTCTGGCCCTGCATTCCGGCCACGGTGTCGAGCAGGAAGCCGACGGTGATGGCGTTGGCGGCCTCGAGCATGGTATAGGCCATCACAAGGAAGAGGCCGACATTGAAGGCCATCAGCGGACCGACGATATGCTTGGCCTGAGCGTACTGACCGCCGGCCGCCGCGACCGTCGAAGTCACTTCCGAGTCGATCATGGCGACGCAGGTATAGAGCAGGCCGGCCACCCAGCAAGCCATCAGGCCGGCGATCATGCCGCCTTTGCCCACCGAGAAATTCCAGCCCATATATTCGCCGACGAGCACGATGCCGACGCCGAGTGCCCAGACATGCGCGGGCCCGAGCACCCTCAGCAGGCGCAGCCGGTCCGGCTCGGCTGCGGCGGATGTAGTATCGTCCATTTGCCGTCCTCCCCTCAGATCTCGTGGCGCTCTGCCGTCGCCTCGATCTCGCCTTCGCGAGAGGAGATCAGCAGTTCGTTGTCGTAAGTGGCGTCGATCCGAACGAGGTCGGCGATCATCAGCACGCCGAACAGCGCCGAAAGCGCCCAGGCCGCGTATTCGAGTATGTCCCACATGGCCGCCGCCTCCCTAGCGTCGTTTCGTGCCGAAGCGTTCTTCGATGACTTCGCGGTATTCCTTGTCGGAAAGCCGGACCACCATCACGAAGTAGCCGATGACGAGCACGGCCATGACGATGAGCGACGCCCAACTGAAGCTGTAGTCGAAGCGCGCCGTGATGATGTCGTTGGCGGCGGCCGGATCGGTGATGCCGAGCGCTGCCCACTGCTGCTGCTCGGTGGCGTTCTGGCCGAGCTTTTCCCAAGTCGGATCGGGGATCGGATCGGGCACCTTGGCGGCGCCCGCAAGGCCAAGATAGAGCGGTATATAGAGGGCTCCGATGGTCAGCACGAGCAACGTCATCACGTCGAAGATCTGGCCTGCAAAGCTCTGTTTCGGAGGTTCGTATGGCATGATACCTCCTAGCGGCTTTGCGGGCGCATCTCATCGAGATGCTTGAGATCGAGGCTGTAGATGAAGTGCTTGTCTTCTTCGTAATGGCGCAGCATGGCCACTATGGCGGCCGTATTGAAGAGCAGCACCAAGCCGCAGGCGACCGTCAGTATGACGGCAATGGCCGGCGTTGCGATGTAGGGCCAAACGGTAAACAGCGCGAAAATCAGAGTGCACCAAAGGGCCACGACGAAGGCCGTAAGGCAGACGCGGTCACGCCTGTGCATAGCATCGATACGCTGGCTGAAGCTCGCATCCTCGCCGAGCTTGCTGAGTGTCGCTTCCATTCGCTCACCTCCTCCTCCAGGTAAACTTTCCGTTCCTTGTAATTTCCGTCCAGGGATCCTTATTTTCTGCTTAGAAAAATTATTTGCCTAACAGGAATGTCAGGCAAAGCGAAACCACTGTCAAGTGACGCTGTCCCCGCCTATCCCGCATCCCACCGTGGTCGCGGTCACACCTGTTCATGCGCAACAAATCGCTGGAGCAGGCATAGGCTGCGACGGGAGTTGATCTTCTACTCAGGGCAGAATACTTCGTCGCCACGCGGGTATAGCGTTGTGGAAGACGCAGAAATATTTACTATCGGTAAAAACAAAGCGAGATTGGCATGGGCAGGGAAAACGCGGAAAAGCACCGGAACTCGAAGAAGAACGGCAAGGCGGCCGCAGGCGCCGGCGCGCGCAGGACGGCGGCGGAGTTGGCACGTGTCACGCCGCTGACCCAGGATCCGCATGCCATCCGCGACACGCGTGAAAAGGTGCTGGAGGTCGCGATCGGCCATGAGGTGCGTGCCTTCCGCAAGAAGCTCGGCATCACAGTAGCCGACGTCGCCTCCGCGACCGACATTTCGGTCGGCATGCTGTCGAAGATCGAGAACGGCAACACATCGCCGTCGCTCACGACTTTGCAGACGCTGTCCCGGGCGCTCGGCGTACCGATCACCGCCTTCTTCCGCCGCTTCGAGG
Source organism: Sinorhizobium arboris LMG 14919 (assembly GCF_000427465.1). NCBI lineage: Bacteria > Pseudomonadati > Pseudomonadota > Alphaproteobacteria > Hyphomicrobiales > Rhizobiaceae > Sinorhizobium > Sinorhizobium arboris. The sequence goes on from NZ_ATYB01000014.1 coordinate 3,391,289, forward strand.
AGGAGCACAGCGCCGTGTTCGTCAAAGCGGGGGAAGGCGTCGACGTCGAGCGGCGCGGCACCCGCGCCGGCCACCAATACAACCTCCTCGGCCATATCGGATCGAACACTTCCGGCGTCGTCGTCGAACCCTATCTCATCACGCTGACCGAAGACTCGGACGTCTTTCCGACGTTTCAGCACGATGGTCTGGAGTTCCTCTACATGCTGGAAGGCGAGGTGGTTTACCGGCATGGCAACAATCTTTACCGCATGACTCCGGGGGACAGTCTGTTCTTCGACGCCGACGCGCCGCACGGGCCGGAAGAACTGAGCACCCTGCCGATCCGGTACCTGTCGATCATCTCCTATCCGCGCGGCCGCGGAGAGGACTGAAGGCGCACTGCAGAGCATCGCTCCTGCCTCATCTCTTCTCACCCAGGCTCGACTTTCCGCGACGCTCCGAAAGTGAAAATTTGCCTACGAAGAAAGATTTTTTCCTGCGGATTGATTTCGTCGATCTGCTCTGGTAGCAATTTTCCGCGCCGACAACGGGGATGGGATCGACACCCATGCGCGCTTCCAATGGCGAGGGGAGAAATGAACATGCAGAATTTCGTTCTGACCGTGTCCTGCAAGTCAACGCGCGGCGTGGTTGCGGCGATATCGGGATATCTGGCCGAGCAGGGCTGCAATATCGCGGACAGCTCGCAATTCGACGATCTCGATACCGGCAGTTTCTTCATGCGCACCAGCTTCATCTCGGAGGAGCGGGTCGGTCTTGCGGCGCTCAAGGAGGGGTTGAAGCCGATTGCCTCGAAGTTCGAGATGGAGACGGCTCTCCACGAACAGTCCGAGCGCATGAAGGTGCTGCTGATGGTGTCGCGCTTCGGCCATTGCCTGAACGATCTTCTCTACCGCTGGAAGATCGGGGCGCTGCCGATCGACATCGTCGGCGTCGTCTCCAACCACTTCGACTATCAGAAGGTCGTGGTCAACCACGACATCCCCTTCCACTGCATCAAGGTGACGAAGGAGAACAAGCCCAAGGCCGAAGCGCAGCTCCTGGACGTCGTCGAGCAGACCGGCGCCGAGCTGATCGTGCTTGCCCGCTACATGCAGGTGCTCTCGGATGCGCTCTGCAAGAAGATGTCGGGGAAGATCATCAACATTCACCACTCCTTCCTGCCGTCGTTCAAGGGGGCGAATCCCTACAAGCAGGCCTATCAGCGCGGCGTGAAGCTGATCGGCGCGACGGCGCATTACGTCACCGCCGATCTCGACGAGGGTCCGATCATCGAGCAGGATATCGCCCGCATCACGCATGCGCAGTCGGCCGAGGATTACGTCTCGATCGGCCGCGACGTCGAAAGCCAGGTGCTGGCCCGGGCCGTGCACGCCCATATCCACCACCGCTGCTTCATCAACGGCAACCGCGTCGTCGTCTTCCCGCCGAGCCCGGGTTCCTACGCCTCGGAACGGATGGGCTGAGAACGATTCAGCTCGTCCGACCGGAGAGCGTCCGTTCCCCGACGCCGCCATTGCCGCCCATCGCGCCCATACGGCAACCGCACGAAATCATGCGAATCGCTGCCGCAGCGGGGCCACAAAAATAAATGGCCGGCTTGCTTCCCTGCGGAATTCTGAATATAGTCAGGAAATAAATATTCCGTATGGGAAAAATGAGGGAACGAAATGGCTTTATCCTGGCGTTTTTCCGCCCTGGCGGACCGGCATCGCGCTCTCGGATCGAAACTGGAGGACTGGAGCGGCATGGGAACCGCCTGGACCTACGAGAAGGACATGTCGGAAGAGCATGTCGCGATCCGCACGAAGGCCGGGATCATGGATGTTTCGGGCCTGAAGAAGGTGCATCTGGTCGGTCCGCATGCCATCGCCGTGCTCGACTACATCACCACCCGCGACATGACGAAGATCTATCCCGGTCGCTCGGTCTATGCCTGCATGCTGAACGATCGCGGCCATTTCACCGACGACTGCATCGTGTATCGCACCGGCCCGAATTCCTGGATGCTGGTCCACGGTTCCGGCTCCGGCTACGAGGAGATCGTGAAGCAGGCTGCGGGCCGCAATTGCGCAGTCCTGTTCGACGACGACCTGCATGATCTTTCGCTGCAGGGCCCGCTTGCGGTCGACTATCTTGCCAAATATGTGCCAGGCATCCGCGACCTTAAATATTTCCACCACATGCAGACGACGCTCTTCGGCGCTCCCGTCATGATCTCACGCACCGGCTATACCGGAGAGCGTGGTTATGAAATCTTCGTGCGCGGGCAGGATGCGGTGATGGTCTGGGATCGCATCGTCGCGGAAGGCAAGGAGATGGGCATCATCCCCTGCTGTTTCAGCGTGCTCGACATGCTGCGGGTCGAAAGCTACCTGCTCTTTTATCCTTACGACAATTCGCAGATGTATCCCTTCGCCGATCAGCCCCCCGGCGACAGCCTTTGGGAACTCGGCCTCGATTTCACCGTCAGCCCCGGCAAGACCGGCTTCCGCGGTGCCGAGGAGCATGCGCGCCTGAAAGGCAAGGAACGCTTCAAGATCTTCGGCATGCTGATCGATGCCGAGGGTCCGGCCGATCTTGGCGACGAAGTCTATGCCGAGGGCAAGAAGGTCGGTGTAATCACCTGCCCGAGCTATTCGACGCTGACGAAGAAGTCCATGGCGATTGCCCGTCTGGACGTCGACAAAGCCGTCCAGGGCGCGAAGCTTGAGGTGCACGGCAAGAACCTCAACGCCAGAGCGATCGCCCACACGCTGACCTTCGACGATCCGGAGAAGAAGAAGAGGACGGCCGTGGGCTAGGGGAGGCGGCCATGCTTGTCGAAGGCATTAAGAGCCGTCCGGTCTATACGGGCCTTTCCATCCAGCCGCGCGCCCGGCGGCACATCTTCGCACTGGAAGGGGAGGGCGCTCAAGCCCTCCTCGCCCGGAAGTCGGCACTCGACGACACGGCGCTATCCCGCAGCGAGATCCTCTATGTCGCGCGCGGCTCGCAGGGCAGGGGAAACGACGAGACGCTGCGCGCGCTTGGCGCAGATATGTTCTTCGTGGCCCCGACGATCGCGACGCTGCTGTTCCGCCTCAGGGGGACGCTGACGACCGCCCATATGGGGACTCGGCTTTATATCGCCGGCACGGAGGGCTTCATCGGCCAGGCGATGATGGTGGCGCTCGATCACGGCATGGACCATGCCTCGATCATCGCCGAACACCGCGGCTCGCTGGCCCGCCGCGTACAATGTGTCCACTGCAAAGGCATAACCGAGGACGTCACCCACAGCCCCTTCCCCTGCGGCCATTGCGGCCTGCCGCTTCTCGTACGCGACCATTACTCGCGGCGTCTCGGAGCCTTTCAGGGCGTCAATATCGATGCGGAAGAACCCGGCAGCGCGCCCGATCCGGAGGAGTTGTTCCTGTGAGCGGTGGTACTGAAATTCCCGTCCGAGTGACCAGGGTGACGCCGGTCGCTCATCGCATCAAACGCTTCCGTTTCGAGCGCCTCGACGGCCGGCCGATGCCCCATTTCTCCGGTGGCGCCCACGTCATCGTTTCGATGAACGACAATGGTCACGTCCGGCGCAATGCCTATTCGCTGATGTCGGCGCCATATGATTGCTCGGCCTACGAGATCAGCGTGCTGCATGTCGAGGATTCCCGCGGCGGCTCGTCCTTCATGCACGAGAAGGTGCGCGAAGGCGACGAAATGAGGGTTTCCCATCCCGTCAACCTGTTTCAGCCGGATTGGCGCGGCCGAAAGCATCTGCTGATTGCCGGCGGCATCGGGATTACGCCCTTCATCGCCATGATGGAGCAGTTTTCCCGCGAGGGCGCCTGTTTCGAAATGCATTATGCCATTCGAACGCGCGACCGCGGCGCTTACTGCGAGGACCTCGTCGCCCGTTATGGACCGCATCGGGTGAAGATCTATTGCGATGCCGAAGACAATCGCATTCCGGTCGCCCGCTTGCTCGACAGCCAGCCGCTCGGCACGCATCTCTATGTCTGCGGTCCCGCGGGCATGATCGACGGCGTACTCAAGACCGGGCTGGAGGCTGGCTGGCCGGAGCAGAACCTGCATTCCGAGCGCTTTCTGTCCGCCCAGCCCGGCAAGCCATTTTCAATCGCGCTGACGCGCTCCGGCAAGACCGTCCATGTCGGTCATCACGAGAGCATGCTGGAGGCGATCGAGGCGGCCGGCATCGACGCGCCCTTTCTCTGTCGCGGCGGTGCCTGCGGGCAGTGCGAAACGATGGTCGCCCTCTGCGACGGCAAGCTGCTGCACAACGACGTCTATCTGACCGAGGAAGAAAAGGCTTCCGGCCGGAAGGTGATGCTCTGCGTCTCCCGATTCGAGGGAAAGGCTTTGCATCTCGACCTCTAGAGCCGTTCCAGGAAAACCGTCCAACGGTTCTCCGCCCAGAAATGCGTGGTTTCAAAGATTCGGATTGTTCGACGAAACGATCCGTCGGGCCGATCAGGAGGAGAACGGGCATGGCAATCGCCTTCAAGCAGGAAACGTTCCGGGACGATTTCAGCTATCGCAACAGTCCGGAAAACATCCGGCGCTTTCCGTTTCCCTTCGACCGCGACGAGTACATGTACGCGGTCAATATGGAACCGCATGTGAAGGGGCAGAAGGGCACCGCCTTCGAAAGCCTGATCGACGTCGATGAGCACTACGTCGCCGAGATGCACGATCGGGCTCTGGTTCTGAAAGAGGACCCGCTGCGCTACCAGGCGTTGCCACATATGATGACAGCCCAATGGGATACGCTGGAACTTCTGATGGAGGAGCAGGCCGCCGGTTTTCCCGAACATTTCACGCTCACCAGGAACGGCGATCAATGGCGCTGGATCAACCGGCCGCTCGGCATCGACGACACCTTCACCTTCGGCGATCGCTCGACGCTGCCCTATGAACCGCTCGAATACATCACCCGCCAGGCGCAGGGGGACTTCTGCATCGTCGACCAGCGCGACGGCAATCTCTGGATGGATGCCGGCATGGTCACGACCCAGGCCGACTGGTCGCTCGACTTCGACATCGGCATGAATTTCATGGAATGGCACGGACCGGTGCCGCTCGCTCATCAGATGGGCGTCTTCGACCGCGCATTGAAATTCCTCCTGAATCTGCAGCAGGGCAAGCCTACCCGCCGCTTCAACTGGACGATGACGATCAATCCGCGCCTCGATACGAGCCCGGAAAACTACCCTAAATGGGGTCCGGACCGAGCGACGGTCACGCCGGAAAACGTCGGCGAGAAGGTGCATCTGCGCGTCGAGGTGCAGAGCCTGTGGCGCCTGCCGCGCTCGAACGCCATTCTCTTCGTCATCCGCTGCTATCTGATGAATATGAGTGAGCTCGTGACGGTCCCGAAATGGGCGCGCCGCTTTCCGCGCGTGCTCAGCACGCTGCCGCCGGAGCTCATCGATTACAAGGGTCTGACGCGCTATCGCCAGACCACTATCGACTGGCTTTCGAAATTCGACGACGGCGCGCCGACCAGTCCCGGCACATTCCCGGATTGACGCCCTTTCCAGCGCCAAGACGACTGCATGCAATTGCAACTTCCATAAAAGCAAAAGGGGAATGCGTCATGACAAGAGTTGCCGTCATCGGTGCCGGTCCATCGGGCCTTGCCCAGTTGCGGGCCTTCCAGTCGGCCGCCCAGAAGGGTGCCGAGATTCCGGAAATCGTCTGCTATGAAAAGCAGTCCGACTGGGGAGGACTGTGGAATTATACCTGGCGCACCGGGCTGGACGAATATGGAGAGCCGGTGCACGGCAGCATGTATCGCTATCTCTGGTCGAACGGCCCGAAGGAATGCCTGGAATTTGCGGACTACACCTTCGAGGAGCACTTCGGCAAGCCGATCGCCTCCTACCCGCCGCGCGCGGTGCTGTGGGATTATATCAAGGGCCGTGTCGAGAAGGCGAATGTGCGCGACTGGGTGCGTTTCAATACCCCGGTGCGGATGGTGCACTTCGACGAAGAGACGAAGAAATTCACGGTTACCGCCCATAACCGCCTCGAAGACCGCATGTATGACGAGAAATTCGACTATGTGGTCGTTGCGAGCGGTCACTTCTCGACACCGCACGTTCCTTACTTTGAAGGCGTGAAAACCTTCAACGGCCGCGTTCTGCATGCCCACGATTTCCGCGATGCGCTGGAATTCAAGGGTAAGGACGTTCTCATTGTCGGCCGTAGCTACTCGGCTGAGGATATCGGTTCGCAATGCTGGAAGTATGGGGCGAAATCGGTAACGACGAGCTACCGCTCAAAGCCGATGGGCTTCAACTGGCCGGAAAACTTCGAGGAACGACCGCTGCTGACGAAGCTCGAAAACAAGACGGCTCATTTCGCGGACGGCTCGACCAGGGAAGTGGACGCGCTGATCCTGTGCACCGGCTATCAGCACCATTTTCCGTTCCTGCCGGATGAACTCAGGCTCAAGACCGCCAACCGCCTTTGGGCCGACCATCTCTACAAGGGCGTGGTGTTCGACAGGAATCCGCAGCTCTTCTACATCGGCATGCAGGATCAGTTCTACACTTTCAACATGTTCGACGTGCAGGCCTGGTGGGCGCGCGACGTCATGATGGGCCGCATCGAGCTGCCGCCGGAAGAGGAATTGAAGGCGAATTTCGACATATGGCGCGCCCGCGAGGAAACGCTCGAACATGCCGAGGAGATGATCTGGTATCAGGGCGACTATGTGAAGGAACTGCTCGCCGAAACCGATTATCCGAGCTTCGATATCGAAGGGGTCAACCGCACCTTCATGAAATGGGAGCACCACAAGGCGGAAAACATCATGGGTTTTCGCGACAATGCCTATCGGTCGCTGATGACAGGCAATATGTCGCCCAAGCATCACACGCCCTGGGTGGAAGCGCTTGACGATTCTCTGGAGGAATATCTGCGCGCGTGACGATCTTCGGCTTGGCGGAATGCCCTTCCCACTCGTGGGAGGGGCAAGATTCCACTCGCGCGACGGCAAGGCTTACAGAGGGTTTCCCAAATAGGTTCAGGAGCGCGGCCGCTTCTTCTGCGGATCGTAGTGCGACATCGGCACGACGACTGCGGGCAGGCGCTTCTGCTGGCCGTCGAGCTTGCCGATCTCCACCTGCGTGCCGACCGCCGCATGCGTAACGTCGATCCGGGCAAGCGCGATCGCCTTGCCGAGGACCGGTGAGCGGGTGGCACTGGTGATGACGCCGATCTGTGCGCGCCCGACATGCACGCAGTCGCCGTGGCCGACCGCCTCGTTCGCCTGTATGTCGAGGCCGACCATCAGGTGGCGCGGGTTTTCCTTGCGGCGGATCAGCGCTTCGCGGCCGATGAAATCGTCCTGCTTGGACTTCAGCGGCACCGTGAAGCCGATACCGGCCTCGAACGGGTCGGTCTGATCGTCGAAGTCGTAATGAGCGAAGATCAGGCCCGCCTCGATGCGGACCATGTCGAGCGCTTCCAGCCCCATCGGCTTAAGCCCATGCGGCTCGCCGGCCAGCCGGACCGCGTCAAAAACGGTCAGGGCATCTTTGGGATGGCAGAATATCTCATAGCCGAGCTCGCCGGTATAGCCGGTGCGCGAGACGACGATGGGCGCGCCGTCGAAGCCTCCGATGCGGCCGACTGCAAAGCGGAACCATTCGAGCTCGCCGATCGTGGGCTGACGTGGTGCCGTCCAGACGATCTCCTTGAGGATGTCGCGGCTTTTCGGGCCTTGAACGGCAATATTGTGCATCTGGTCGGTCGAGGAACGCACCCAGGCTTTGAAGCCTTTCTTCTCCGCCTGCTCGCGCAGCCAGATGCCGCTGTAATCGTCCCCGCCGATCCAGCGGAAGTTCTTGTCGCCGAGACGGAAAAGGGTGCCGTCGTCGATCATGCCGCCATGCTCGTAGCACATCGCGGAATAGACGACCTGGCCGGTCGAAAGCTTGCGCACGTCGCGCGTCAGGCAATATTGCAGCAATTCTTCGGCATCCGGACCCGTGACCTCGAACTTGCGCAGCGGCGAGAGATCGATGATTGCCGCGCGTTCCCGGCAGGCCCAGTATTCCTCGACCGGCCCCTCCGAGGAAAACCGGCTCGGCAGCCAATAGCCGCGATATTCAGCATAGTCTCGCGTCAGCGCCGAGAAGCGGGAGTGAAAGGCGGTTTCACGCGTCAGTTCGGGATCGGCATCGGGTGTCATGCGATAGGCTACCGCTCGTGAGAATTGCTCTTTTCCGGAAAAGGTCCGGACGTGGATGTCGGTCGGATCCCAGCCGTTTGCCGCGTCGATATCGTCGGGACAGGAGGAGGAGACGCAGACGAGGTCGGTCAGAGCCCGCATCAGCACGTAGTCGCCCGCACGCGACCAGGGCTCATCGAGATAGAGCTGGTTGTTGTGGTCGATATTGGTGTTGTAGAAATAGTTGAGCGCCTCCCAGCCCTTGCGGCCGGGAATGCCATAAGGCGCAAGCGCCGCGTTGAAATTGTCCGTACAGTTGACGTGGCCGGGATAGCCCATGTCATCGTAATAGCGCGAATTGCAGGCGGTGGCGAAAGCGTCGTGACGGCCAACCGTGTCCTGTACGATCTCCACCAGCGGCTCGAAATCGCGATCGAAAGCCCTGGACGGCAGGCCCGGGGCCGGGTAGCTGCGCCCGAGCAGGGTACGGGTGACGGTTGAGTCGAGAGCCAGGTCGAGACCCTTGTCGACCTTGCGTGCGGCAAAGGCCTGAAAGTCCGTGCACTGGCGGCCATAGACGTCGATGATCTGTATGAATTCTCCGGCCCGCACGAAATATGCCGACGCGGTTGCAGCCCTGATGCGGATGTCCTCGATCGGATCGGCCAGCGGCTCCGGCAAGGCGGAGGCATAATCGCGGACCACCTTGCTGCGGCGGACTCTGACCTCGATGGGCGTTGCCGTGTCCTGTGCCTCGGGCGACATCGACTCTGCGGGTGCGGCAACGATCAGCAGCCCCTTCAGCGCGATCGTGAATTCGACCCTGCTGCCCGGTTTGGATCGCTCCCCGAAAATGCGCAGGGCGCCGGCCGTGGCCAGGTCCGCGCCGCGGCGCCGAAGCGCGCTGCGAATGCGAAGCGTGCCCGCTTCTTCGCGGGAGAGAATGGCCTTGAGGCCCTCGGCGGCATTGGTGAACGCCGCGCCGAGGCCTGCCGCCTGGAAGCGGCCGTCTTCGTCAAGGAAGGAAAGCTCGCATGCCTGGCAGCCCTCGGCATCGGTGACCGTCACCAGGTCTCCCGCTTCGACGCGCACGACCAGCGAGCCGCCACCCTTGCACCGGTAGCGTTCGGTGCCCTTCGGCAGCGCCGGGAAGCCCGGATAGCGGATGATGCTCGCCGAAACGGGCCTCGCTCCAAGCATCCCAGGACGGCGATCTTCCATAACTTCCTCGCCCGAATGTTGGCCCCTGCCCGGATCATGCTGGCAAAATCGCGAGCGGAAGTAAAGGAGATATATTGACTATGAAGAAACTTTCTTCACTATGCATAAACGGCCGGATCTGAATTCAATGCATAAATGGGGCCACCAAAACATCGGGCCGGCTGCCGTGGGAGGCACGTTCAGGGAGACGTATCGAAGAACACGTCCGGAACAAATAAAAGGGGAATTCAGCGATGACAGATGTGGTGAACGCCGGCATTGCTGCCGGCACCGAGGGGAAGCTTATACGCGCGCTCGACTGGAAGGGCGCGTTCTGGGTGGCAGCTGGCGTGCCGCCGCTCGTGCTCTTCTCCATCGGCGGCATTGCCGGAACGACCGGCAAGCTGGCCTTCGCGGTCTGGATCATTTCGATGATCATGGGCTTCCTGCAATCCTTCACCTATGCGGAAATCGCCGGGATGTTCGCCAACAAGTCCGGCGGCGCCTCGATCTATGGAGCGACCGCATGGCTGCGCTATTCGAAATTCATCGCTCCGCTTTCCGTCTGGTGCAATTGGTTCGCGTGGTCGCCGGTACTTTCGCTCGGCTGCGTGATCGCCGCGGGCTATATCCTCAACGCCCTCTTCCCGATTCCTGCGGCGGATTCGCAGGCAGTGCTCGACTGGATCGGCGCCCACGCCGCCTCCGTCACCGCCGATAGCCCCCGTGTCGCCGAGTATCTCGCGGCCCATGCCGGCACCGCGCCGGAAGATGCCGTCAAGGCGGTTCTTGCAACGGACGGCGTAGCGGCGCTGACGCCTGTGATCCGCAGCTGGTCGCTGGTGAGCTTCAGCATTCCCTTCCTCGCCACGGCCAATATCAACGCCACCTTCCTGATCGGCGGCATCCTGATGCTGATCATCTTCGCGATCCAGCATCGCGGCATCGCCGGGACCGCCAGCGTTCAGAAGTGGCTCGCCATGCTCGTCCTCATTCCCCTGCTGATCATCGGCATCTATCCGATCGTCAGCGGCCATATCGTTGCCTCCAACGTCACCGGCCTCGTGCCACCGACTGCGGCCTATTCCGGCGAGGACGGCACCTGGAGCAATGGCGGCTGGACGCTCTTTCTCGGTGGCCTCTATATCGCCGCCTGGTCGACTTACGGGTTCGAAACAGCGGTCTGCTATACGCGCGAACTGAAGAACCCCCGGACCGACACCTTCAAGGCCATCTTCTATTCCGGCCTCATCTGCTGCCTGTTCTTCTTCCTCGTGCCCTTCGCCTTTCAGGGGGTGCTTGGTCACGCCGGCATGCTGGCGCCCGGCATCATCGACGGCACGGGTGTAGCCGAGGCGCTCGGCGGCCTGATCGGCGCCGGCCGCATCGTCACCCAGCTTCTCGTCGTTCTGATGATTCTGGCGCTCTTCCTCGCCATCATGACGGCGATGGCCGGCTCCTCGCGCACGCTTTACCAGGGCTCGAAGGACGGCTGGCTGCCCAAATATCTCGACCATGTGAACGAGAACGGCGCGCCGACCCGCGCTATGTGGACCGACTTCGCTTTCAACCTCTTCCTGCTTGCCATCGCCTCGGATGTCGGCGGCTACTTCTTCGTGCTGGCCGTCTCCAATGTCGGCTACATCATCTTCAACTTCCTGAACCTCAACTCCGGCTGGATCCACCGTATCGACTCCGGCCATATCGAGCGGCCCTGGAAGGCGCCGACCTGGCTGATTGGCCTGAACACCGTGCTGGCCTTCGTGAACGCGCTCTTCCTTGGCGCCGGCGCCAAGGTCTGGGGCTACTCCAATGCACTGTGGGTCGGCTTCATCTTCGCCGCGCTCATCCTGCCGGTCTTCGCCTATCGCCACTATTTTCAGGATCGCGGCAGGTTCCCGCTCGAAGCCATGGAGGATCTCGGTCTCTCCGGACAGAATCTCGGTGTCAGGAAGGCGGGCATGTTACCCTATCTGGCGCTCGGCGCAGGCATCGCCATCGTGCTGTTCGCCAACTGGTTCTTCCAGCTGCCGGCCTGAATTCGGGGGCGGCACTCTCTGCATCAGACCCTGGGACCGAAAGATAGAAAAAGGCCCGCCTCGGCGGGCCTTTCGCCGTGGTGACATGTCGAGTTGCGGAAGCGCGTCTCAGACATTGTCGCCCTCAGTCGATGTTCCCTGTGCGTTACCGGTATCGTCCCGGCCCCATCTCCAGCCACTGATCGCCGGCATGTCCTCGCCGTATCTTTCGATATGGTGCCTGTGGTCGATCAGCCGCTCGTGAATCGCCTGCTTGAAATAGGCGGCGCGGGCGCCGAGTTGGGGCAGCCGGTCGATGACGTCCTCGACCAGATGGAACCGGTCCAGATGGTTGAGCACAACCATGTCGAAGGGCGTCGTCGTCGTCCCCTCTTCCTTGTAGCCGCGGACATGCAGATTGGCATGGTTCGTGCGGCGATAGGTGAGGCGGTGGATCAGCCAGGGATAGCCATGGAAGGCGAAGATGATCGGCTTGTCCTTGGTGAACAGCGCGTCGAAGTCGCGGTCCGGCAGGCCGTGCGGGTGTTCCGCGGACGGCTGCAGCTTCATCAGATTGACGACGTTGATCACCCGCACCTTCAATTCCGGCAGGTGTTCGCGCAGCAATTGCGCGGCGGCGAGCGTCTCCAGCGTCGGGACATCGCCGCAGCATGCCATGACGACATCCGGCTCGCAGCCCTTGTCGTTGCTTGCCCATTCCCAGATGCCCAGCCCCTCGGTGCAATGCTTCACCGCCTGGTCCATGGTCAGCCATTGCGGCGAAGGTTGCTTGCCGGCGACGACGACGTTGATGTAGTTGCGGCTCCTCAGACAATGATCCGTCACCGACAGCAGCGTGTTGGCGTCCGGCGGCAGATAGACGCGGATGATGTCCGCCTTCTTGTTGACCACGTGATCGATGAAGCCGGGGTCCTGATGGCTGAAGCCGTTATGGTCCTGGCGCCAGACATGCGAGCTCAGGAAATAGTTCAAGGAAGCGATCGGGCGCCGCCACGGGATTTCGTTGCAGACCTTCAGCCATTTGGCGTGCTGGTTGAACATCGAATCGATGATGTGAATGAAGGCTTCGTAGCAGGAAAAGAAGCCATGGCGTCCGGTCAGCAGGTAGCCTTCGAGCCAGCCCTGGCATTGATGCTCGCTCAGGACCTCCATCAGCCGTCCGTCCGGCGACAGATGGTCGTCTTCCGGATAGATATCGCCCATGAAACAGCGATCCGTAACCTCGAGCACGTCCTGCCAGCGGTTCGAGTTGTTCTCGTCCGGACTGAACAGGCGGAAGTTCCCGGACGCCAGGTTGAGCTTCATCACGTCGCGCAGATAGCTGCCCATCACGCGGGCCGACTCGACCGTGGCCGCTCCGGGGTTTTGAACCGAAACCGCATAATCGCGGAAGTCGGGCATCTTCAGGTCGCGCAGCAACAGTCCGCCATTGGCATGCGGATTGTCGCTCATCCGGCGGCGGCCTGTCGGGGCAAGCGCCGCCAGTTCCGCCGTCAGCCGCCCTTCGCCGTCGAAGAGCTCCTCCGGCCGATAGCTCTTCATCCAGCCTTCGAGGATGCGGATATGCTCCGGCTTGTCCATGTCTCCCATCGGCACCTGATGCGATCGCCAGTAATCCTCGCATTTCTTGCCGTCGATCTCGGCCGGGCAGGTCCAGCCCTTGGGTGTGCGGAAGACGATCATGGGCCAGGCAGGACGTTTCAGATTGCCGTCGATCCGGGCGCCGGTCTGGATACGCCGGATATCGGCGAGCGCGGTATCGAGCGCGCCCGCCAGCTGCTGATGCACGTCTGCGGGATCATGACCTTCGACGAACAACGGCGCATAGCCCATGCCCTCGAAGAACTTCTGCAGTTCCGCTTTTGGAATGCGTGCGAGAAAACAGGGATTGGCGATCTTGTATCCGTTAAGATGCAGGATCGGCAGGACGCAGCCGTCGCGCGCCGGGTTCAGGAACTTGTTGCCGTGCCAGCCGGTCGCGAGCGGACCCGTTTCGGCTTCCCCGTCGCCCACGACGCAGGCGACGATCAGTTCGGGATTGTCGAAGGCCGCCCCATAGGCATGGCTCAATGCGTAGCCGAGCTCGCCGCCCTCGTGAATGCTGCCCGGCGTTTCCGGCGCGACATGGCTCGGGATGCCGCCGGGGAAGCTGAACTGCTTGAAGAGCTTCCGCAGGCCTTCGGCGTCCTGGCTGATGTCCGGATAGACCTCGCTATAGGTGCCTTCCAGATAGGCGTGGGCGACAAGCGAGGGTCCGCCATGCCCGGGGCCGATGACATACATCATCTCGAGATCGTCGCGCTTGATCACCCGGTTCAGGTGGACATAGAGCATGTTCAGACCCGGCGACGTACCCCAATGGCCAAGAAGCCGCGGTTTGATGTGCTCCCGCTTCAGCGGCTTGCGGAGAAGCGGGTTGTCCAGGAGGTAGATCTGCCCGACGGAGAGATAGTTCGACGCCCGCCAGTAGGCGTCCATCCGCTGAAGTTCGTCTGCAGACAAAGGATTGGCGGATAAGCGATTTTGGCCGGAAACGTCACCTGCCGTACTAGGGGAAGTCATGTATTCCTCCTGAAGCGAGAGCTCGGACAGCGGACGGTGCAACGAGCCGCCGAAGCTGCCGCTGCAGAATCTATGGCGGTGCGGCGCAAGGGCAATGCCGAGCGCAGCGGCGTGGACGGAAAGCCGTGGTTTCTTGTGGAACCGGTGCCTTAACCCGGCAACCTCGCCGCCGCATGACGCCCACCCTGATAGCGCACGCCGTGCGAAGGCTCCTCCTCGTGCTCTTCAATCTGTTGCCGGTAGGGTTCGCTGCTGTCCTGCGGGCGCCAGCCGAGGAAATCCGCATGCCCGTTAGACCACCAGACGTCCCGATTGGCGGAGACGCCGTAGAGCACCAGATGGCCGATTTTCGGGGCATGGAGAAGCCTGCGCACCAGCGCCAGGAAATCGCGCGGACTCAGCCAGGTGGACAGCATGCGCCGGTTCGTGGGTTCGGCGAAGCAGCTGCCGATCCTGAGGCAGGCGGTTTCCATGCCGTATTTATCGAAATAGAGCCGGGAAAGATCCTCGCCGAAGCACTTGCTGACGCCGTAAAGGCTGTCCGGCCGCCGCGGCGACAGGTGGTCGAGCGTCTCGCCCACCGGATGGAAGCCGGTCACATGATTGGTGCTCGCAAAGAGAATGCGGTTTATGCCGGCTTTTCGCGCCGCCTCGTAGAGATTGTAGGTGCCGAGGATGTTGGTCTGAAGAAGAGCGTCGAAGTCGGACTCCGCCGAGATCGCACCGAGATGCAGGATCGCATCGCAGCCGCGCACGAGTCGGCAAACCGCCTCGCGCTCGGCAAGGTCGCATTGCACGACTTCCTCACGCTCTCCGGCGGGAGAAAGCGCGGCGATATCCGAAAGGCGCAGAACCTCCGCGCAGTCCCGAAGCCCTTCCCGGGCATAGCGGCCGAGGCCGCCTGCGGCGCCGGTTATCAATAGTCGCGTTGTCATGCGTCAAGCCTGCCTCGCATCGGATCGCGTTGACCTAGGGCCAAATGACCGGTCGTCGTCGTGATCAATGAATCTCCGGTTCGGGCAGCTTATGGGGCGATTGCAGGAAGGTGAAGTCGCAGCCTTCCGGCGCCTGCTGGATATTTTCCGCATGCATCTTCAGATAGCCCCGCGAATAATCGCGCTCAGGCGGCTTCCATTCGGCGAGCCGGCGGCCGATTTCCGCCTGATCGACCTCGAGCGTGATCGTGCGGCGGGCAACGTCGAGCGCGATGATGTCGCCGTTGCGGACCGCCGCCAGCGGACCGCCGACATAGGCTTCCGGCGCCACATGGAGGATGCATGCGCCATAGCTGGTGCCGCTCATGCGGGCATCGGAAATGCGCACCATGTCGCGCACGCCCTCTTTCAGGAGCTTCCTCGGGATCGGCAGCATGCCCCATTCCGGCATGCCCGGTCCCCCGACGGGACCGGCATTGCGCAGGATCATGACCGTGTCGGCAGTGACGTCGAGATTTTCGTCGTTCACCGCTTCCATCATCGCGTCGCAGTCGTCGAAGACGAGCGCCGGTCCGCGGTGTTCGAGCAAGGCGGGGTCGGCCGCCGCGGGTTTCAAGACGCAGCCTTGCGGCGCCAGGTTCCCTTTGAGAATAGCCGTGCCGCCGCGCGCGGCCACCGGCCTGTCGAGCGGTCGGATCACCTCCGGCAGGTGGACCTCGGCCTCATCGAGAGCTCCGCCGATCGTGCCGATCACATTGCGTTCCCCGGTGTGCAGGAGCGGCTCCAATTGTTTCCAGAGCGCGATCAGACCGCCGGCGTAATAGAAGTCCTCCATCAGGAATTCGCCGGTCGGCCGGATGTTGCAGAGAACAGGGACCTGTGCCGATATGCGGTCGAAGTCGTCGAGCGTCAGCGGAACGCCGCAGCGCCGCGCCATCGCGATCAGATGGATCATCGCATTGGTCGAGCCGGCCATCGCCATATGCACGACGAGTGCATTCTCGAATGCTTTCGCCGTCAGAATGTCGGACGGTTTCAGGTCCTCGAAGACCATCTCGACAATGCGCGCGCCCGAGAGTGCGGCCATTCGCGCATGGCCGGCATCCGGCGCCGGAATAGCGGAAGCGCCGGGCAGCGAAAGGCCCAGCGTGTCGGCGAGCGCCGTCATCGTCGAGGCCGTGCCCATCGTCATGCACGTGCCGAAGGAGCGGGCGATGCCGCGCTCCATTTCGCTCCACTCATTCTCGGTGACGCGGCCGGCTTCCTTTTCCGCCCAGTATTTCCAGACGTCCGATCCGGACCCCAGCAACCGGCCGCGATAATTGCCGCGCAGCATCGGCCCGGCCGGCACGAAGATCGTCGGCAGGTCCACCTGGATCGCTCCCATGATCGTTCCCGGCGTGGTCTTGTCGCAGCCGGCAAGCAGTACGACGCCGTCTACCGGATGCGAGCGGATGAGCTCCTCCACCTCCATCGCCAGGAAATTGCGGTAGAGCATCGTCGTGGGCTTCACATAGGTCTCTGCCAGCGACATGGCCGGCAGCTCGATCGGAAAGCCGCCTGCCTGCCAGACGCCGCGCTTGACCTCCTCGGCCCGAGCCCTCAGATGCGCGTGGCACGGATTGATGTCGCTCCAGGTGTTGATGATTGCGATGACGGGCTTGTTTGCGAGTTCCGCATGGTCGTAGCCCATCTGGTAAAGGCGGGACCTGTGGCCGAAGGCGCGCAGGTCCTTGACGCCGAACCAGCGAAAGCTTCGAAAGTCCTCCGGCTTCTTGCGTCTGGTCATTGGCGGCCTCCTTTGCATTTCCGGGCGGGTCGGCTAGATTGAGCCTGTACAAAAAAATGACAGGTGAAGGCAGACCCTTGAACGACGTAACGTTGAAACTGAAGCCGGCACGGCGGGAGCGGCTTGCCGATGTTCTTTACGGGCAAATTCTCGAACAGATCGTCAGCGGCCAGATGGCCGAGGGCGCGAAACTGCCGTCCGAAGCACATATCTGCCGCGATTTTCAGGTTTCCCGTCCCGTCGTACGCGAGGCGCTGATGCGGCTGCAGGCCGACGGCCTCGTGGTTTCGCGCCAGGGCATCGGCACCTTCGTGAAGTCGCGTCCTTCCGACAAGCTCACCAGTCTCGCCGCCTCGGCCGAGATCGCGAGCTATCTCAGGGCGTTCGAGCCGCGGCTCGCGCTTGAGACGGAATGCGCGGGACTTGCCGCAATGCGCCGGACCAAGGCTCAGCTCAACCACATAGGCGAGGCGCTGGCGGCGCTGGAAGGCGCCTTCGCGCGCGGCGAAACGGGATGGGAAGAGGACTTCGCCTTTCACCACGCCGTGGCGGAAGCCGCGGGAAACGAACTTTTCCCGCGTCTTCTGGAAGAGCTGCGAGACATTCTCAGCGGCTCGATGCGCATGGCGCTCGGCCTGACGCGGCAGGGCTCCGATGACCGCCGCCGCCGTGTCCTCGAAGAGCACCGCAAAATTTTTTCGGCGATCGCGGGCCAGAACCGGGATCTCGCCCGCCTCTACATGCGCTACCATCTGACGGAATCGCGCGCCCGCATCACCGGGTCCCATGGCGATCTCTGATCCGGCCATGCTCCGATCCATGTCAAACGCCCGCCGATAGCCCGGCTCGATCATTTGCGGTCTCGCTCTGCGCCTCCAACCGACACGGTGCTGCGGCGAGCCGCGCAAAGCGGCAGGCCGATCGCGGTTTCGGGTGGTGTCTTCATGCAAATCTCCCGGCCGGTCTCCTGTATGTTTATTTTACAAGTTGAGCGAGGGCAAGGGCAATGATAGAGCAAACGACGGCGGCAGCGAATTCGAAAATGGGGCGTCAAGCGCAAGCCGCCGGCGGTTTCTGCCGCAGACGGTTCGGCGATGGTGGGAAACATGTCTTTCGATCTGACATTTGAATGTCTTCTGGAGGCGCGCTGCGATGTCGCCGAAAGCCCGGTTTTCGACGATCGCCGGAACTGGCTGTTCTTCGTCGATATCGGCCGCAGCGCCCTCCATCGCATGGAGCTTTCCGGCGCCGGCCACGTGGCATGGACCGTCGAGGGCGGCGCCTGCAGCATCGGCCTTGCGCATTCCGGCCGCCTCGTGCTGGCGCAGCGCGATCGCGTGGTTCTGTTCGACCCCGACATCGGCGCGATCACCGGCGAAATCGGTGCGATCGAGCCGGATATTGCGGACACGCGTCTCAACGATGGTAAGGTTGGGCCGGACGGCGCCTTCTGGGTGGGGACGATGCACGATGCGGGGGATCGCCGACCCGTCGCGTCGCTCTACCGGGTCTCGCCGGACGCTACGGTCGAACGGAAGGTAGAAGGCGTCATCTGTTCCAACGGCCTCGCCTGGAGCGGCGACGGTTCTCTCCTGTATCACTCGGACTCACGCGGGCCCTGGATCGACCGCTGGCAGTTCGATCCCGCAACGGGCGCGCTTTCCGGGCGCGGACGGCTGGCTGACCTTGACGAGGCGAGCGGCCGCCCGGACGGAGCCGCCATCGACGTGGAAGGCAATTACTGGAGCGCCGGCGTGTCGGCGGGCGTCATCAACCGCTTCTCGCCCGAGGGCCGTCTTGTCGGGACACATCGTTTTCCGGTGCCGGCGCCGACCATGCCCTGCTTTGCCGGACCGGACCTGAAGACGCTCCTCGTCACGTCGCTGCGCCCCGCGGGCATCGGAGAGGAAAGCCGCTCCGGCGGCATTTTCGTCGCAAGAAGCCCCGTGGCAGGTGTCGCCATCCGCCGTTTCGACGATCGTCGGCTTTGAGCTGTGCGCCTGCGGTTGAATTTAATCAGCGCCCCGGTATCGGAGGCAGTTCGGGCGCATCCAGACCCCTGAAGGGATCGCGCCAGGCATCGATCTCCTCGAGCCGGCCATACCAGCGCCAGACGGAAGGATAATCGCCGAGCGGCAATTCGGCGGCATCGTTGAAGGGCAGGAAGGTCGCCATTCGGAAATCCGCATAGGAAACCCTGTCTCCGACCAGCCAATCCCGCTCGGAAAGCGTGACCTCAAGTATAGCAGCAGCTTTACAGAACCTGCTCAGCCCCTCTTCGACCAGTCGCTGGTCCATCGGGCCGAGGCCGTAACGCTGTTTCGTGCCGCGCTCGAAATGGACGACATCGCACGCTCTCACGAAGTTCTCCTTGCCCCAGCTGAGCCAACGGATCATCTCGGGTTCGTCGTCGCCCGTGCGCCACAGATCCGAATGCGCCGCGCGTGAAAGCCGGCATGCGATCGCGTCGGCCTCCCAAAGGCTTTTCCCCGTCTCCACGAGAATGGGCAGCGAAAGGTTCGGGTTGAGCGGTCGATATCGCTCCGCCTGCCCCGGCGCGAAGGGTGAGGCGAACTCGAATTCGACCTCGGCTCCGAGATGGCGGGCCACCGCGACGGCAAGCCGAGGGTTGGGATTGCGGCTGTAGAACAGTTTCATCGGTGTCCGCCTTTCGACCGCTCCGCCTACATTGCCCTGCCATCGGCGCCGAAGACGTGGCAGCGCGACGGATCGAAGTGGACGGCGAGATTGGAACCGCGTTCAACCTTCTGCTGTCCCTCCAGCGCGACGGTCAGCTGCTGGCGATCCGGCGTAATCCCGTAGAGCATGGTTTCGCCTCCGAGGTTCTCGACGATCTCGACATTGATCGGAGCGAGCTGGATGCCGCCCTCGCGCGCGGCAAGATGCTCCGGCCGGATGCCGAATGTGACGTCCTGGCCCTGTGCCGCGTCGTTCAGGCGACGGGGAAGGCGGATCGTTCCGCCGCAGACCTCGAGCGCCGTTTCGCTTCCGGTGACGTCGGCGATGCGCGCCTTGAGGAAATTCATTTTGGGGCTGCCGATGAAGCCGGCGACGAAGCGGTTGACGGGATTGTTGTACAGATCGAGAGGCGCGCCCACCTGTTCGATCCGGCCGGAATTCAGGACGACGATCTTGTCGGCCATGGTCATGGCCTCAACCTGATCGTGCGTTACATAGATCATGGTGTTGCCGAGGTCCCGATGGAGCCTTGAGATCTCCACGCGCATCTGGACGCGCAGTTCCGCATCGAGGTTGGAAAGCGGCTCGTCGAAGAGGAAGATGCGCGGCTCGCGCACGATGGCGCGGCCGATCGCCACGCGCTGCCTCTGGCCGCCGGAAAGCGCCTTGGGTTTGCGGTCGAGCAGCTTTTCGATCTGCAGGATCTCGGCGGCCCGGCGCACCTTCGGTTCGATCTCGGCCTTCTTGTAGCCTGCTGTTTCGAGGCCGAAGGCGAGATTCTTGTAGACCGACATGTGCGGATAGAGCGCATAGGACTGGAACACCATGGCAATGCCGCGTCTGGCGGGGGCAACCTCGTTCATCCGGTCGCTGTCGAGCAGGAGCGTACCGCCGGAAATCTCCTCGAGCCCCGCGATCATGCGCAAGAGAGTCGACTTGCCGCAGCCGGACGGACCCACGAAGACGGCGAACTCGCCGGGGTCGATGGTCAGGTCGATGCCGTGGATCACGTCGAGCGCACCATAGCGCTTCTCGACCTTCTGAAGAACGACGCTCGTCGCCATTTCCAAGTCCTCCCTGCAGCCCTTATCGGGTATTCACGCGCCAGTCGGCATATTTTGGACTGTCCGGCCCAAGCGGTAGTTCTATTTCGCGCCCTGTATCCGCGGACTGATAGATCGCCGTCACCAGTTCCAGCGCGCGGCGCGCATCCTGCGTCGTCACGGGCAGGGGCCCCCTGCCGCTCAGGAAATCGTGGAAATGCGCCATCTGGGTGGTGAAGCGTGGCGAGACCGGACGCCAGTCGCCGGTCACTTCGTCGATCCGGGCCTGCACCTCGTCGTTTGCCGCGATGATCTTCCACGGGTCCTTACCCGGCGCATAAGGCTCGTGGCTGCTTTCGAAAGTGACGTTCTCGAAATGCAGCCTGAGCCGGCTGATCTGCTCCTGCGAGCCGAGCGTACAGGAAAGCGAAACGAAAGCGCCGTTCTTCATGAGCAGGCTTGCCGAGGCGCAATCCTCGACCTCGATATCGTTGACCCGGGTCGCGACGCGGCCGAATACGCGCGCCACCGGGCCGAGAAGATGCAGCATCATATCGTGCAGATGCAGCGCGTGGGTGACGAGCACGCCGCCGAGCTCCGTTGCCCACTTGCCCCGCCAGGGGACGGAATAATATTCGGGCGTGCGCAGCCAGAAAGTCTCGACCGAGCCGACATAGGGCTTGCCCGCAATGCCCGCCTCGATGATGCGCTTGGCTTTCTCGATGCCGTCGCCGTAGCGATACTGGAAGATCGGCATCAGCACGCCACGGGCCGCTTTCTCGGCTTCCATGATCGCATCGACGCCCTGGAGCGATCCGGTCAGCGGCTTTTCGCAGATCACATGCTTGCCGGCGGCAAGTGCTGCGAGCACCTGTTCGAGATGGATGCCGGGCGGGGTGCAGATGTCGATGATGTCGATGCTGTCGTCTGCGAGAAGTTCATCGATGGAGCGGGTCCGCTGCTCGATGCCGAATTCGTTGCCGACCTCGTTCAGCCGCTCCTCGTTGAGATCGCAGAGAGCCTGGACCCGGAACTTGTCCGGGTGCGGCTGATAGCCCTCGACGATGTGCGAACGCCCGATGCCGCAGCCGATGATGGCGACTGTCTTCACGCTCATGTCAGTTCCTGTCCCCGTTCTGTTCGGCGATCGCCTGCGCCTGAAGCGCAAGCTCCATGGCCTTGAAGCAGCGCTCCTGCGGCATCGCGGTTTCGGTCCTGTCGCGGATGTCGGCGAGGAACTGGCGCCCGAAGGGCAGGTCGACGCCCGAGCAGTCGATATGTTCGACGCCGTTGCGGTCCGCGAGAAACAGGTGGTTGCCGCCTTCGCGCCCGGCGAGATCGACCGTCTTGCGGACCTCGATCGTTCCGGATGTGCCGACGATGAAGAGCCGGCCGTCGCCCCAGGTCGGCATTCCCTCCGGGGTCAGCCAGTTCACATGGATCATGCCGGTGGTCCGCCCCGTCGAGAGGTGGATGCTGCCCGTGTCCTGCAGTTCCGGAGCGTCGGGAACGCTCCGGTTGCCGACGCTCGCCGAAAGCACGGTCGCGTCGTTGACGCCGGTGAAGAACAGGAACTGCTCGCACTGGTGCGACGCGATGTCGGTCAGGATGCCGCCATAATCCGCGCGGCGGAAGAACCAGTCGGGCCGGGTCTCGCGGCGCAGCCTGTGCGGGCCGAGGCCGACGATGTGCACCACCTCGCCGATCGCGCCGGCGGCGACGAGCTCGCCGGCCTTGACCGTGGCCGGGCTCTCGAAATGCTCCGAATAGAGAATCGAGAAAATGCGGCCCGTCTCGGCCTGGACCCGGCGCAGCTTGGCGAGCTGGTCGAAGCTCGTCATGCCCGGCTTGTCGACAAGCACGTCCTTGCCGTGCTGCATGGCGCGGATCGCCAGTTCCGCGCGCTCGCTCGAAACGGCGGCCGAGACGATGAGGCCGATGTTCTTGTCCTCGAGGACTTCCTCTGCCGTCGCGATGCGCCGGGCGTCTCCGTAGACAGCGGAAAATTCCGCGGCCAGCGCATCGTCCTTCTCGTGGAAGCCGGCGAGGCGGGCGCCGGCCCGAAGCAGACAATTGACCTGGCCGTAGATATGGTTGTGGTTGAGCCCGACGGCAGCGAAACGCAGTTCGTCCATGATGATTTTCAAGCTCCGTCGCTCAGCGCTTCATGCCGGTAGTGGCGATGCCCTCGATCAGAAGGCGCTGGAAGAAGAGGAAGAAGAAGAACACCGGTACGAGCGACAGCGTCGACATGGCGAAGAGCCCGCCCCAGTCGGAGGTGCTGCTCGAGTCGACGAAGGTCCTGAGGCCAAGCTGGATCGTGTAGCTGTTCATGTCGTTCAGGTAGATCAGCGGCCCGAAGAAATCGTCCCAGGTCCAGATGAAGGAGAAGATTGCGGCCGTCGCCAGAACGGGAAGCGATAGCGGCAGCATGATCTTCCAGTAGATGCGCCAGGCGCCGCAGCCGTCCATCATCGCCGCCTCGTCCAGTTCTCGCGGGATTCCGCGGAAGAACTGCACCATCAGGAAGATGAAGAAGGCATCGCTGGCGAGGAACTTCGGGACGACCAGCGGCAGGAATGTGTTCACCCAGCCGAGGTCGAGGAAGAGCACATATTGGGGAATGAGCGTCACGTGATAGGGGATCATCATCGTGCCGAGCATGATCGCGAACCAGAAATTCCGCCCCGCAAAGCGCAGCCTTGCGAAGGCATAGGCTGCGAGCGAGCAGGCGACGACATTGCCGACGACGGTGAGGACCGCAATGACCAGCGAGTTCCAGAAGAACCGCCCGAAGCTGACGTCGAGCCCGAACCAGCCCCGCACATAGGAGGAGAAGTCCACCGCGGACGGCCAGAGCGATGTCGAGGCGAATATTTCGTCCTCCGGCCGCACCGAAGCCGAGATCATCCACAGGAGCGGATAGATCATCGCGATGGAGGCAGCGATCAGGGCGGCGTGAACGAGGATCGATCCGACGGGGCCGCGGCGCCCCGTGGGGACCGGTGGCGGGGCGGTTGCCGAGCTCATGGTCGCGTCAGTCATCGTAGTGCACCCAGTAGCGAGAGGTGAGGAACGAGAAGGCCGTGAACAGCCCGATGATCAGCACGAGAATCCAGGCAAGCGCCGAGGCGTAGCCCATGCGGAAATTGCCGAAGGCCTCCTGGTATAGGTAAAGAGTGTAGAAGAGGGTCGAGTTGATCGGGCCGCCGGTGCCGCCGGAAATGATGAAGGCGGGGGTAAAGGCCTTGAAGGCGTCGATCGTCTGGACAACCGCATTGAAGAAAATGACAGGCGTCAGCAGCGGCAGCGTGATCTTGTAGAACTGACGGAACCTGGACGCGCCGTCGAGACTCGCCGCTTCGTACATGTCCGTCGGGATCTGCCGAAGGCCCGCAAGGAAGATGATCATCGGCGACCCGAATTGCCAGACGCTTAAGACCACGAGCGTCCATATCGAATAGTCCGGATGCGAGATCCAGCTCGGCCCCTCGATGCCGAACTGGGCGAGCAGGCTGTTGATCAGACCGTCGCCGGCGAAGAGCTGACGCCAGAGCACGGCGATCGCGACGCTGCCGCCAAGCAGCGACGGCAGGTAGAAGATGGCCCGATAGACGGTGAGTCCCCGGACGCCGCGGTCGAGAAGGATCGCGACGAGCAGCGCGAAGGCGAGCTTGAAGGGCACCGAAAGCACGACATAAAGGAAAGTCACCTTGACGGCGGCGGCGAATTTCGGGTCGGCCGTCGCGATGCGCGCGTAATTGGCGGTGCCTATCCATTCCGGCGCTCGGATCAGGTCGAAATTCGTGAAGGAGAGATAGAGCGATGCGATGGCGGGCCCGAGCGTCAGGCCGAAGAAGCCGATGAGCCAAGGCAGCAGGAACATGTAGCCGGCTCCGTGGCGTGCCCATATCCTGGCCAGGCGGCCCTGTGCGGCCGGGCGCGAAGACGCACCCGTGCCGACTGCGACAGCGGTGTCCTGCACGGCCGCCATCCCCCTTAACCTCGCGCGAGGATTTGGCTGACCTCGTTCACCAGCGCCTCGCCTCCTTGCTTGGCGTCGAGCTGACCGAAGCCGACCTGTTCGGCGACGTTGCGCAGAGCGAATTCCGCCTCGCCGGCACCGCTGGGCGGCGGCGGCGGCAGATCGCCGGCAAGCGCTCCGAGGCCCGAGACGTAGTCGAGCATGGCGCGGCCGAGCTCATCGAGCGTCGAAGCCAGTTTTTCGCGTACGGCTGCCGATTCCGGCACGCCGCGCTCGACGCCAAGGATTTCAGCGGCTTTCGGATCCTTGACGAAGAAGTTGACGTATTTTGCGCCGAGCTCCGGATCCTTGGTCTGAGCCGAGACCGAGAAGAACATCGACGGTTTGCGGTAGTGGCCACCCTTCGCGTCCTTTTCGATCAGCGGATGGCTTCTCAGCGCCAGCTTGTCCTTGTTGATGCCCTGATAGGCGACGAACTGGTTGGAGTGGGCGAAGGAGGCGGCCGCCTTGCCGAGCGACAGCGGGCTCGTCTCCACATTGTACTGGTCGAGAGCCTGGATATCCGGCGGGACGCAGGCCTTTTCCTCGCGCATTTTCTGCCACATGGCGAACCATTCGGTCGCATCATCCGCATCATAGGCAATCTTGCCGTCCGCGGTGAAGAGTGCCTTGCCGCGCTGGCGCAGCCAGTTTTCGAGAAGCGGCTCGACCGCGCTGCCGTCGGAGAGGCCATAGAAGCCCTTGCGCTTTCCGGCCTTGGTGATCTCGGCGCCGATGCGCGCCATCTCTTCCCAGGTGGTGGCCGGCGTCGGCAGCTCGACGCCGGCTTCCTCGAAGGCGGCGGCATTGACCATCATGGCCGCCGAGTTGGCGCCGAGGCTGATGCCGTAGAGCTTGCCTTCGACGCTGCCGCCCTTGATCTGCACCTGGTCGAAATCCTCGACCTGGAGCACGGATCCGAGATAGTCGTCGAGCGGTGCGAGCGCGCCGCGCCGGGCATATTCGACGATGTAGCGATAGTCCATCTGGATGATGTCGGGTGCGTTTCGGCCGGCGACCTGGGTCGCAAGCCGCGGCCAGTAATCGCCCCAGCCGAGGAATTCGCCGTTGACGGCGACGCCCGAATTCTGCTCCTGAAAGAGCTGGTTGACCTTGTTGGTGCGGTCGGCCCGGGCCTGCGAACCCCACCAGAGCACCCGCAGCCGCGCCTCCTGCGCAAAGGCGGGCGCCAGTGCCGACATCGAAAGAAGCGCCGCCCCTCCCGCGAGTACATTTCGCCTGCTGATCTTATGCGTCATCTGTTCCTCCTCCCTTCGGAACGCCTCCACAACGTTCCGGCCTCTTGCAACAAATAACTATTTGGTTACAAGTTATGGACAAGCGATGATCCTGTCAAGCAGTTGTGTGCGGAACTATCATTGACTTGTAAATTATTTTGACAAAGTTGCACCGAATGCCGCTAAAGGCAAGAGGTTGCGGAGGTTGCGTGTGATGGAGAAGATACGAGACGGAGCGAAGGGGAGGAGCGGGTCCGGGGGGCGGGCGGAACGGCCGCTGCAGCGCGACCCCGAGCGCACGCGCGCATCGATTCTCGCCGCCGCAACCCGGGAGTTCGCCGAAAACGGCATGGGCGGCGCCCGCGTCGATGCCATCGCCGAGAGGGCGGGCATCAACAAGCGCATGCTCTACCACTACTTCGGCGACAAGGAGCAGCTTTATCTTGCTGTCCTGGAGGAGGCTTATGTAGGCATCAGAACCGCAGAGAAATCATTGAATCTCAGTGATTTGGAGCCTGAGCAGGGGATAGCCGAACTGGCCATGTTCACCTGGGGCTACTTCCTGGAGCATCCGGAGTTCCTCAGCCTCCTCGGCACCGAGAACCTGCACCGCGCCCGCTGGCTGCGCCAGTCGACGCGTCTCAAGGAGCTGCATTCGAGCTTCATCGACAAGCTCTCCGACCTTCTCCAGCGCGGCAAGGCGGGAGGGCTCTTCCGGTCCGATGTCGATCCGCTGAACCTCTATCTGACGATCGCCGCTCTCGGTTACTTCTATCTCTCCAACCAATACACGCTCTCGACGATCTTCGGCCGCGACCTCATGGACAAGAGCAATCTCGACGCATGGAAGCGCCATATCGTTCATGTCACGCTGGCGTCGATCCGACGCTGAACCAAGTGCATGTCGTTTTTTTTGTTGACAACTGCGATTCTCCTCTGCCACAAAGTAACCGATTAGTTACTGGCTTGGGAGGGCTGGTTCTTCCCCTCACGGGCCTCTCAGGGAGGAACGGCATGCCGCGTTTGGGTATAATATTGCACGGTGTCACCGGCCGCATGGGATACAACCAGCATCTGGTGCGCTCGATCCTGGCCATCCGCGATCAGGGCGGGATCGCGCTCCAGTCAGGCGAGAGGCTGGAGATCGATCCGATCATCGTCGGGCGCAACCGCGACAAGATGGAGCAATTGGCCAAGCGCCATGATATCGCCCGCTGGTCGACCGATCTCGATGCGGCGCTTGCCGATCCGAACGACCAGATCTTCTTCGATGCCGGCACGACGCTGATGCGTGCCGAGCTCATCGGCCGGGCGCTCGACGCCGGCAAGCACGTCTATTGCGAGAAGCCGATCTCCGACGATCTGAGGACGGCGGTCAAACTGGCGCGGAAGGCGCGCGCCTCAGGGCTCAAGCATGGGGTCGTGCAGGATAAGCTGTTCCTGCCGGGCCTTCGCAAGCTGGCCCTGCTGAGGGACTCAGGCTTCTTCGGCAAGATCCTCTCGGTGCGCGGCGAGTTCGGCTACTGGGTGTTCGAGGGCGATTGGGGCGTTCCGGCCCAGCGGCCCTCATGGAACTACCGGAAGAAGGACGGCGGCGGCATCATTCTCGACATGCTCTGCCACTGGCGCTACGTGCTCGACAATCTCTTCGGGGAGGTAAAGGCGGTCTCCTGCCTCGGCGCGACCCATATCCCGAGCCGCATCGACGAACAGGGCCGCGTCTACGACTGCGACACCGACGACGCGGCCTATGCTACCTTCGAACTCGAAGGTGGCATCGTCGCCCATATCAATTCCTCCTGGACAGTGCGCGTGCGGCGCGACGATCTCGTGACGTTCCAGGTCGACGGAACCCATGGTTCCGCTGTCGCCGGGCTCACGAAATGCTGGACGCAGCACCGCGTCAACACGCCGAAACCCGTCTGGAATCCTGATCAGCCGCAGACGATCGATTTCTACAGGACATGGGACGAGGTGCCGGATACGCAGACCTTCGACAATGGCTTCAAGGCGCAATGGGAAATGTTCCTGCGCCACGTGGCGGAGGACGGCCCCTGGCCCTATGGGCTCGAGGCCGGCGCCAAGGGCGTGCAGCTTGCGGAACTCGGTCTCAAATCCTGGGCGGAGCGCCGCTGGCTCGACGTTCCGGCGTTGGAGCTGTGAGCCATGGTCACGATCGATCTTCCAATCGAAGGCAGGCTTGCCCGCTATGAACTTGCGGGCCGGCCGGTGCCGTTCAGCAGGCGCGATGCGAAGGCCTTTTCCAGGGTCGCATTCGCAGCCGCCCATGTGGTCGCCGATCCGCTCGCCGACAACGATCCCTGGCTGGCGCCGGCGATCGACTGGGAGCGCACGCTCGCCTTCCGTCACCGCCTCTGGGACCTCGGTCTCGGCGTCGCCGAGTCGATGGATACAGCCCAGCGCGGCATGGGCCTCGGCTGGCCGGAAGCGCGCGAACTCATCCGCCGCTCGCTTGCCGAAGCGCGCGGCCGCCAGGGCGCGCTGATCGCCTGCGGCGCCGGCACCGACCATCTGGCGCCAGGGCCGGACGTGTCGATCGATGATATTCTCCGGGCCTATGAGAGCCAGATCGAGGCGATCGAGGCAGAAGGAGGCCGGATCATCCTGATGGCGAGCCGGGCCCTTGCCGCCGCGGCAAAGAGCCCGGAGGACTATATCCACGTCTACGACCGCGTTCTCTCGCAGGTGAGGGAGCCGGTGATCATCCACTGGCTCGGCGAGATGTTCGATCCCGCGCTCGAAGGCTACTGGGGCAATGCCGACCACATGGCGGCGATGAAGACCTGCCTCGACGTCCTCGAGGCGCATGCCGCAAAGGTCGACGGCATCAAGATTTCGCTCCTCTCCAAGGAGAAGGAGATCGTGATGCGGCGGCAATTGCCGAAGGGTGTGCGCATGTATACCGGCGACGACTTCAATTATGCCGAACTCATCGCCGGCGACGAGGAAGGGCATTCGGATGCGCTGCTCGGCATCTTCGACGCCATCGCACCGGTAGCTTCGGCGGCGCTGGAAGCGCTGGGTAGCGGGCGGAACGGCGAATTCTTCGAACTGCTGGAGCCGACGGTGCCGCTCTCGCGCCACATCTTCAAGGCGCCGACGCGTTTCTACAAGACCGGCGTCGTCTTCCTCGCCTATCTGAACGGCCTGCAGGACCATTTCGTCATGATCGGCGGGCAGCAGAGCGCCCGATCGCTCGTCCATCTCGCCGAGCTTTTCCGCCTTGCGGACAAAGCCGGGGTCCTGGCCGATCCGGAGCTTGCCGCCGCCCGCATGCGGCGCGTGCTCGCCGTGCACGGCGTCGAGTGAGGGCTTTGCGATGACGGAAGCCCTGCGCGTCAGGCTGGTCGAAGCGGAGGTTTTCGAGCGGCCGGTCGAATTCCGTTTCCCCTTCCGCTTCGGGTCGGCGCGCGTTGCGACCGCGCCGCAGGCTTTCGTCCGGGCGCGGGTGGAGGATGCGCGCGGCCGGTCCGCCACCGGCTGGTCGGCCGAGATGATGATGCCGAAATGGTTCGACAAGAACCCGGGCCTTTCGCCGGAGGATAATGTCGAGCAGCTGCGTGCCTCCTTGCGGCTGGCGATCGAAGGACTGACATCGCTGCAGGCGCAGACCCCCTTTGGCCTGCATGCGGCTGCCGAGGGTGATCACCATCGGGCGGCAGCCGGGCATGGCCTGCCAGCCCTTGTAGCCTCCTACGGCCTGGCGCTCCTTGACCGCGCCATCCTCGACGCGCTGTGCCGCATGACCGGAGCAAGCGCCGCCGAGGCGCTCAGAGGCAACCTGGCGGGCATCACCGGCGCCACCGCGCCCGATCTGGCAGGCTTCGACCTTGCGCGGTTCCTCTCGCGCCTCGAACCCGGTCCGAGGCTGGCCGTCCGCCACACGATCGGCCTTGCCGACGCGCTGACGGCGGCCGATCTCGCGCCCGGGCAGCGGCTGGAGGACGGCTTGCCGCAGACGCTGGAAGAGGTGATCGCCGCCTACGGCCACCGCTATTTCAAGATCAAGGTTTCGGGGCGCCCGGCCGAGGACACCCGGCGCCTGCTCGCCATCGCCGCGATCCTCGACCAGGGCGTCGATTCGTATCGGGTGACGCTCGACGGCAACGAACAGTTCGAAAATGCCGATGCCGTTGCCGATCTTCTCGACCGGATCGCCGGCGAGCCGCGTCTCGAAAAACTTCGCGCCTCGGCGCTGTTCTTCGAGCAACCGATCGCTCGCGCCGAGGCGCTGTCGAAACCGGTCACGGAGGTCGCCCGGCGGATGCCGCTCGAAATCGACGAGTCCGACGGCGATATCGGCGCATTTCTCCGTGCTCGCGCGCTGGGGTATGCCGGCATCTCCTCGAAGTCCTGCAAAGGCTTCTACCGGGCGCTCATCAACCGCGCTCGCGTGG
Source organism: Sinorhizobium arboris LMG 14919 (assembly GCF_000427465.1). Lineage (NCBI taxonomy): Bacteria > Pseudomonadati > Pseudomonadota > Alphaproteobacteria > Hyphomicrobiales > Rhizobiaceae > Sinorhizobium > Sinorhizobium arboris. The sequence goes on from NZ_ATYB01000014.1 coordinate 3,421,425, forward strand.
AGAAGTGGAACGCCGAAGCCGGGACCGCACGCTATTTCATGTCCGCGGAGGACCTGACGACGCAGTCGGGCCTGGCGCTCCAGCAGGACCTCGTGCTGGCAGCACTTATCGGCGCCGGCCACATCGAACGCAACGGTCACCACTATGTCGACGGCATGGCCGGCGCCCCGGCGGCAGAGCAGACCGCCTATCTCGACCGTCATGGCGATCTCTACGAGAGCGCGTCCGGGCGGGCGCGGCTGGCGATCCGGGGCGGCGAAATCACTTTTTCCACCGTCTTGCGGTCCGTCGGCCTCGGCTCATCCGTCGAGCCGGACTGGGCGGCGATGGTGTCCTAGAATCGGGAGGAGAACATATGCTGGTCGAAGGGCTTTCCATCAATCTGGCGACGATCCGGGAGCAATGCGGCTTCGCCGAAGCCGTGGATGTCTGTCTGAAGCAGGGCATCACGGCGATAGCGCCCTGGCGCGACCAGGTGGCAGCGATTGGTCTCGACGAGGCCGTGCGCATCGTTCGCTCCAACGGATTGAAGCTCACCGGCCTGTGCCGCGGCGGCTTCTTTCCGGCACCGGACGCGGTGGGCCGCGAAAAGGCGATCGACGACAACAGGCGCGCGGTCGACGAGGCAGCGGAACTCGGCGCCGATTGCCTGGTGCTGGTCGTCGGCGGCCTGCCGGGCGGCTCGAAGAACATCGACGCGGCACGCCGGATGGTCCTGGAAGGGATCGCGGCGGTGCTGCCGCATGCACGCGCGGCCGGTGTTCCGCTTGCGATCGAGCCGCTGCATCCGATGTATGCCGCCGACCGCGCCTGCGTGAACACGCTCGGCCATGCGCTCGACATCTGCGAGACCCTTGGTCCGGGCGTCGGCGTGGCGATCGACGTCTATCACGTCTGGTGGGATCCCGATCTCTACGAGCAGATCGCGCGGGCGGGCCGGATGAAGGCGATCCTCGCTCACCATATCTGCGATTGGCTCGTTCCGACGAAGGACATGCTGACGGATCGCGGCATGATGGGCGACGGCGTCATCGACCTCAAGGGCATCCGGCGCCGGATCGAGGCCGCCGGCTTCCACGGGGCGCAGGAGGTCGAGATATTCTCCGCAGACAACTGGTGGAAGCGCCCGGCCGACGAGGTGATCGCGACCTGTGTGGAACGCTACCGGAATTGCTGTTGAAGGCGTTGGCCGGCAGTTTTTCTTACAAGTAAATGACGGACCTGTCGGCAAACCGCCTTGACTTCCGTGAAAGCTGGTCTCTAGCATGTATTATAAATTTACATGTATCGCTGCCGCCCCGTGCGGCGTCACCCCGGACAGGATTGCGTGAGGGAATGATGGACAACAAGCGTCGTTTTGCGCTGGTCGGGACCGGCAACCGCGGAACCACCATGTGGGGCAGGGACCTTCTGGCCGGCTGGCGCGGCCTCGTCGAACTCGTCGCCATCGCCGACACGAACTCGCTGCGGGCCGAACGCGCCCGCACCATGATCGCCACCAATGCGCCCGTTTACGGCGATGTCGACGCGATGCTCGCCGAAACGCGTCCGGATCTCGTCATCGTCTGCACGCCGGACGACACGCATGACGATATCGTCGTGAGCGCACTGGAGTCCGGCGCCGATGTCATCACCGAAAAGCCGATGTCGACCACGGTCGAGAAAATCCGGCGCATTCTCGATGCGGAAAAGCGGACCGGGCGGCGGGTGGACGTTTCCTTCAACTATCGCTTCGCGCCGACCGCAGCGCGCATCAAGGAGCTCCTCAATGCCGGCGAGATCGGCCGCGTCACGTCGGTCGACTTCCACTGGTATCTCGATACGCGCCACGGCGCCGACTATTTCCGCCGCTGGCACGCCTATGCGGAACGCTCGGGCAGCCTCTTCGTGCATAAGGCGACACACCATTTCGATCTCCTGAACTGGTATCTCGACAGCGATCCGGACGCGGTCAGCGCCTTTGCCGACCTGCAGATGTACGGCCGTAAGGGACCGTTTCGCGGTCCGCGCTGCAAGCTCTGTCCTCACAAAAGCGCTTGCGACTTCTACCTCGATCTCGAAGCCGATCCGTTTCTCGACTCGCTCTATGAGGAACCTTCCGAAATCGACGGCTATTTCCGCGACGGCTGCGTCTTCCGCGAGGACATCGACATTCCCGATACGATGGTCGCGAATATTCGCTACCGCAACGACGTCCACGTCTCCTATTCGCTCAACACCTTCCAACCGATCGAGGGCCATCACATCGCCTTCAACGGTACGAAGGGCAGGATCGAGCTTCGCCAATACGAGGACCAGCCCTGGGAGACGCCGCCCGAGGACGGGATCCTGCTCGTCCGCAACTTTCCGAAGGGCAGGCCGGCGATCGAGCGGATCACGGTGCCGCATTCTCCCGGAGGGCATTACGGCGGCGACGATCGGCTGCGCAATACGCTCTTCGAGCCGGATGCGAAGGATCCGCTGGGACAGCGCGCAGGCGCGCGGGCCGGTGCCATGTCGGTCCTTTGCGGCATCGCGGCGCTTCAGAGTTCGCGTACGGGCAAGATCGTGCGTCTGGCCGATCTCATGCCGGAATTGTTCACCGAGGAGGCGCAGGCGGTGCGCAAGCTTGCGGCGAATGCCTGACAGCGGGTAGTCGGATCGGGGTCTTAGCGCGAGAGTGATACCCCTCTGCTGCCCGGCAGGGCAGAGGGGGTGCCGCGTTCGTGAAGTCAGAAGTCGTCCTCACATTTTTCCTCTTGAACCTCTAGTCGCTAGAGGAGTTAGCCTGCTTCCGGTTTCGTAAGGAGCATGGAATGACAGGCATATTTCGGGAAACGAGATTTCGCATCGATGGGATGGATTGCGCATCCTGCGCTGCCAAGATCGACACGGCGGTAAGGAGGGTTGCAGGGGTCGAGGACGTCAATGTCTCAGTGGCCGTCGGCACCATGACCGTCCGGCACGCGGCGCGCGACGATATCGGCGCGCAGGTGATACGGAAAGTCGGCGGTCTCGGCTACGGGCTCTCGCCGCTACCCGTGGCGACGGAACGGGCGCCGGCTGAGGGCGAGCATGTCTGCTGCGGCCACAACCATGCTGCGGATGGCCAAACGTGCCACGATCACGGGCAGGCCGCCGCTCTTCCGGCAGGCGCGGAACCGTCGTCTTATCTTGCCACGCCCCTGCCATGGTGGCGAACGGCAAAGGGCAAGCTTACGCTCGCTTGTGGCATCGCCCTTGCCGCGGCCTATGCGATCGGTCAGTTCGTCCCCGCCACCGAGCCCTGGATCTTCACGCTCGCCATGCTCGTCGGCCTGGTGCCAATCGCGAGACGCGCCCTCATGGCAGCGCTTTCCGGCACGCCTTTCTCGATCGAGATGCTGATGACTGTTGCTGCGGCCGGTGCCGTCTTCATCGGCGCCGGCGAGGAAGCGGCCATGGTCGTCTTCCTCTTCCTGATCGGAGAGCTGCTCGAGGGCGTTGCCGCGGGCAAGGCGCGGGCGAGCATTCAGGCGCTGACGGCGCTCGTGCCGAAATCGGCGCTTCTCGAGGAAGACGGCAGGACGGTAGAGGTACCCGCCGAAAGCCTTGCGCCTGGCGCTGTCGTCCTCGTCCGCCCCGGGGATCGGCTCCCCGCCGATGGCGTCATCGTCTCCGGCGAGAGCAGCGTCGACGAGGCGCCCGTGACGGGCGAAAGCACGCCCGTATTGAAGGAAACCGGCGCGAATGTCTTCGCCGGAACTGTCAACGGTGACGGCGCGCTGCGGGTGCGCGTCACCGCTGCCGCGGCCGACAATACCATCGCGCGCGTCATCCGTCTGGTGGAGGAGGCGCAAGAGAAGAAGGCGCCGACGGAGCGGTTCATCGATCGCTTCTCCCGCTATTACACGCCGGGCGTGGTGCTCGTCGCGGCATTGGTCGCGATCGTCCCGCCGCTCTTCTTCGCCGGCCCGTGGCAGGAATGGATCTACAAGGGGCTTGCGCTCCTTCTGATCGGCTGCCCCTGCGCGCTCGTCATCTCCACGCCGGCTGCGATCGCTGCGAGCCTTTCGGCGGGTGCGCGTCGCGGCCTTCTGATCAAGGGCGGCGCCGTCCTCGAAAAACTCGGCGGAATCACAGCCGTCGCCTTCGATAAAACCGGAACGCTCACCGAGGGCAAGCCGAAGCTGACCGACATCGTCGGCTTCGGCAGATCGGAGGCGGAGATCCTCGGCTATGCAGCTTCGCTCGAACAGGGCTCCAGCCATCCGCTGGCCCGTGCCGTCCTGTCGCGTGCCGAGGACGACGGATTGGCGCTCGTTCGCCTCGAAGGCGCCAGGGCTATCGGCGGCAAGGGCGTGAGCGCTTCCGCAGACGGCATCGAGCTTTTCCTCGGTTCGCCCGAGGCGGCCCGGGAGCGTGCGCCGCTGACGACGGAACAAGTGACGCGGATCGAGACCCTGCAGGCTGAGGGGAAGACCGTCTCCGTGCTCGTCGTCGGCGGCAAGGCGGCCGGGGCGCTCGCCATGCGCGACGAACCGCGAGCGGATGCCGCGGCGGGCCTCAGGGCGCTCGCCGATCAGGGCCTGCGCGTGGTGATGCTCACCGGCGACAACCCGGCGACGGCTGCGGCGATCGCCGGCCGGCTCGGGGGCATCGAGGCGCATGCCGGGCTTCTCCCCGAGGATAAGCAGCGCATCGTGAACAAGCTCAGGACCGAAGGATTCGCCGTCGCGAAGGTCGGCGACGGCATCAACGACGCGCCGGCGCTGGCGGCGGCGGACGTCGGCATCGCCGTTGGCGGCGGCACCGACGTCGCGCTCGAGACGGCCGACGCCGCCAGCCTCCATGCCCGGGTCTCCGACGTGGCCGCAATGGTGAAGCTGTCGCGGGTGACGATGTCGAACATTCGCCAGAACATCGTGATCGCGCTCGGCCTGAAGGCCGTGTTCCTGGTGACGACCGTCGCCGGCGTGACCGGCCTCTGGCCGGCGATCCTCGCCGATACCGGGGCAACCGTTCTGGTAACGATCAACGCATTGAGACTGCTGCGTTAGCTGATCGGGATTTAACTGCGGCCTTCCGCAAGACCCTCCCCAATCCCTCCCTTGTGAGAAGGATTGGGGAGGGAAGCGGCTTCACGCAATGGAAGGGGATCCGCGCCATGGCTGCAATCTCCCTGTGTATATTCGCGCTGGACTCTCACCGGCGATCTAATGAGAATATAAAGAGATCTCGTCGCCCAGGCTTTCGCGCCTGAAAATCGATGATAAACTTATACCAAATGGTAAAAAAATTGTCGGCACGGTTCCAGCGATGAGCCGAAGCGGGCAAAAAGGGGATCGCAGGCCAATATGAACAATATTGCCATCGAATTGCGTGGAATAGACAAGAGCTTCGGGCTGGTCCACGCCAACAAAAACATCAATCTCAAGGTTCGCAAAGGCACGATCCACGGCATCATCGGCGAAAACGGGGCGGGCAAGTCGACGCTGATGTCGATCCTCTATGGCTTCTATCAAGCCGACAGCGGTGAGATCCTGGTCGACGGCAAACCCGTTTCCATTCGCGATCCGAATGCGGCGATCTCCGTGGGCATCGGCATGGTCCACCAGCACTTCATGCTGGTCGAGAATTTTACCGTTCTCGAAAACGTCATGCTCGGCGCCGAGGACAGTCAGATACTCAACAGGGGCATCGCCAAGGCGAGGCAGGAGCTGAAGCGGCTCGAGAAGGAATATGCGCTCGAGGTCAATCCGGACGCCCTGATCGAGGAACTGCCGGTCGGCCTCCAGCAGCGCGTAGAGATCCTGAAGGCGCTTTATCGCAGGGCCGATATCCTGATCCTCGATGAGCCGACCGGCGTGCTGACGCCGGCCGAGGCGGACCACCTGTTCCGGATCCTCGACCAGCTCAAGGCGCAGGGAAAGACGATCATCCTCATCACCCATAAGCTGCGCGAGATCATGGCGGTTACGGACGAGGTTTCAGTCATGCGCCGTGGCGAGATGGTTGCGACGCGCACGACGCGTGAAACCTCGGTCGAGGAGCTGGCCGAACTGATGGTCGGCCGGCGCGTGCTGCTTCGTGTCGAGAAGGGCGAGAGCAATCCCGGCGATGTGAAGCTCGCCGTCCAGGGTCTGACGGTCAAGGACAGCCGCGGCGTGACCATGGTCGACAATGTCACCTTCGAGGTTCGCGCAGGCGAGATCGTCGGCATCGCCGGTGTGGCCGGCAACGGCCAGTCGGAACTGCTCGAGGCGATCGCCGGCATCCGCAAGGCCGCCTCCGGGACGGTTCTCCTGGACGGCAGGCCGGTGGACGTGACGGGTCACGCCGATCCGGCCGAACTCAGGAATCGCGGACTGGCGCATGTGCCGGAAGACCGGCATCACGTCGGGCTCGTGCTCAAGTTCGAGGAGTGCGAAAACGCGATCCTCGGCTACCACCATGACCCGCGCTTCGCGAACGGCATGTTCCTGAATGTCGACGCGATCCGCAAGGATGCTGAGGAAAAGATTGCCAAATACGATATTCGCCCGCCGAATGCGCGGCTGAGAACCGCCAATTTCTCCGGGGGCAATCAGCAAAAGGTCGTACTCGCGCGCGAGATGGAGCGGGATCCGGACGTCCTTATCATCGGCCAGCCGACCCGCGGCGTCGACGTGGGGGCGATCGAGTTCATCCACAAGCGGATCATCGAGATGCGCGACCAGGGCAAGGCCGTTCTGCTGGTCTCGGTCGAACTCGACGAGATACGCTCGCTGTCCGACCGCATCCTCGTGATGTTTGCCGGACGCGTCGTCGGCGAACGCAGCCCCGAGGCGACCGAAGGCGAACTCGGCCTGCTGATGGCCGGCGTCGAAGGCCGCAAGGAGGCCGCAGAATGAGTACGCCCTATGCAAAAGTACCGGGATGGGTTGAATACGGCCTTATCCCGCTGATTAATCTCGCGGTCGCGTTCCTCGTCGCCGGCCTCGTCGTGCTACTCGTCGGAGAAAATCCGCTCGAAGCCGCCTACCATCTCATCAACGGCGCCTTCGGCCGGGGCGAATATATCGGCTTCACGCTCTATTACGCGACGACCTTCATCTTCACCGGGCTCGCGGTGGCGGTCGCCTTCCATGCCGGACTCTTCAACATCGGCGGCGAAGGCCAGGCCTATGTGGGCGGCATCGGCGTGGCGCTCGCCTGCCTGTGGCTGGACCAGACGATGCCCTGGTATGTGGTCTTCCCGCTCGCCATCGTCGGCTCCGCCTTCTTCGGTGCGCTCTGGGCGTTTCTGCCCGGCTGGCTGCAGGCCAGGCGCGGCAGCCATATCGTCATCACCACCATCATGTTCAATTTCATCGCCTCCAGCCTGATGGTCTATTTGCTGACGCGCGTGCTGAAGCCGCTCGGCTCCATGGCGCCGCAGACGCGGACCTTCGCCGAAGGCGGGCAATTGCCGAAGCTCGACTGGCTGCTGTCGATCTTCGGCCTCAATATCGGCACGGCGCCTTTCAACATCTCCTTCCTCCTGGCGCTGGCGGCCGCCTTCGCGGTCTGGCTGCTGATCTGGCGCACCAGGCTCGGCTACGAGATGCGCACCATGGGCCATAGCCCGTCCGCCGCCCGCTATGCCGGTATCGGCGAAAGCCGCATCACCGTCGTCGCCATGATGATCTCGGGCGGCCTTGCCGGCATGATGGCGCTGAACCCGATCATGGGCGAGCAGTTCCGCATGCAGCTCGATTTCGTGCAAGGGGCGGGTTTTGTCGGGATCGCGGTCGCGCTGATGGGGCGCTCGCATCCGGGCGGCATCATCCCCGCCGCGATCCTTTTCGGCGTGCTCTACCAGGGCGGCGCCGAGATCGCTTTCGAGATGCCGTCGATCTCCCGGGACATGATCGTCATCATCCAGGGTCTCGTGATCCTCTTCGCCGGGGCGCTCGAGAACATGTTCCGCCCTGCGATCACGCGCGTCTTCGCGGCGCGCGGCCAGCGCGCGGCTGCCGTCGTGCAGACCAAGGGAGCCTGAAACCATGGATTTCTTCCACGTTCTCGTCGTGCTCCTGGAATCGACGATCCGCGTCTCCGTGCCGCTGGTCTTCGCGGCCCTTGCCGGCCTCTTCACCGAGCGTGCCGGAGTTTTCGACATCGGCCTGGAAGGCAAGATGCTCGGCGCAGCATTTGCCGCCGGTGCGGCGGCAGCCGTCACGCAGTCCGTCTGGGTCGGGCTCGCTGCGGCGGTCCTCGTTTCCGTGGCCCTGTCGCTGGTCCACGGCTATGCTTCGATCACCCAACGCGGCAACCAGATCGTCTCGGGTGTCGCGATCAACTTCATCGTCGCCGGTTCCACCGTGATCCTGGGCGAGGCCTGGTTCCGGCAGGGCGGCCGCACGCCGGCGCTCGCCGAAGGCGCGCGGTTCCAGACGATCAACTTCCCGGATGCGGACATGATCCGCGAAATTCCTGTCCTCGGACCGGTCTATGCGGACCTCATGTCCGGCCATTTCCTGCTCACCTATCTCGCTTTCGCCATGGTACCGATCAGCTGGTGGATCCTGTATCGCACCCGTTTCGGTCTGAGGCTGCGCGCCGTTGGCGAGAACCCGGGCGCCGTCGACACCGCCGGCATCTCGGTGATCTGGCTCAGATATCGCGCTGTCATCTGCTGCGGCATTCTCTGCGGATTTGCCGGCGCCTATCTGTCGCTGGCGATGACGGCAGGCTTCGTCAAGGGTATGACGGCGGGCAAGGGCTATATCGCGCTCGCGGCGCTCATTTTCGCCAAATGGCGGCCGCTCAACGTCATGTTCGCCTGCCTGCTCTTCGGCTTCCTCGACGCGCTCGCGATCCGTCTGCAGGGTACACCCTTGCCGCTTATCGGCCAGGTTCCGGTACAGCTCATGCAGGCGCTGCCCTATATCCTCACCGTCATCCTGCTTGCCGGCTTCATCGGCAAGGCCATTCCGCCAAAGGCGGGAGGCGTACCCTATGTGAAGGAGCGCTGATCATGTCCAAGGACGAACTCTTCGTCGCGGCGCGTGAAGCCATGGCAAAGGCGCATGCGCCCTATTCCAAGTTTCCGGTAGGCGCCGCCATTCGCGCCGAGGACGGCAGGATCTACACGGGGGCAAACATCGAGAATCTGTCCTTTCCGGAGGGCTGGTGTGCCGAGACGACGGCGATCAGCCACATGGTCATGGCCGGCCAGCGCAAGATCACGGAAGTCGCGGTCGTCGCCGAGAAGCTCGCGCTCTGCCCGCCCTGCGGCGGCTGCCGCCAGCGGCTGGCGGAGTTTTCCGGCGCCAGCACCCGCATCTATCTCTGCGACGAGACGGGGATCAGGAAGACGCTCGCGCTCTCCGATCTCCTGCCGCACAGCTTCGAAACCGAGATACTCGGATGACGGCGGCGGCGGACTTCCTCAAGGGCAAGCTCGGCGGCCTTGCGCCGCGCTACGGGATCGTTCTCGGCTCCGGCCTCGGTTCGCTCGTCGATGCCGTAGATGACGCGCTTCGTATCTCCTATGCGCATATGCCGGGCTTTCCGGTGAGCAGCGTGTCCGGCCATGCCGGCGAGTTCGTGGCGGGCAGGATCGGCGACACTCCAGTCGCCGTGCTTTCCGGCCGCGCCCATTATTACGAACGCGGCGACGCCAATGCCATGCGCGTGCCGATCGAGACGCTGAAGCGGATCGGCATCGAGAACCTGATCCTCACCAATTCGGCCGGGTCGCTGCGCGAAGACATGCCGCCGGGCTCGGTCATGCGCATTGCCGATCACATCGCTTTTGCCGGCGCCAATCCGCTGATCGGCGTCGAAAGCGACGCGCGCTTCGTCGGCATGACAAATGCCTATGACGCCGCGCTGGCCGTCGGTATGGAGGAAGCCGCCGAGCGCTTGAACATCCCGCTCGCGCGCGGCGTCTATATGTGGTTCTCCGGCCCGAGCTTCGAAACGCCGGCCGAAATCCGCATGGCCCGCATTCTCGGCGCCGACGCGGTCGGCATGTCCACGGTGCCGGAGGTCATTCTCGCCCGGTTCTTCGGGCTCAGGGTTGCCGCCGCCTCAGTCATCACCAATTTCGCCGCCGGCATGACCGGCGCGGAACTCAGCCATGAAGAGACCAAGGAAATGGCGCCGCTCGGCGGCACGCGGCTCGCGGCGATCCTGAAAGAGATGATCGCGAGCGAAGGCTGAATGGCCATGCTCCCGCAGGAAGTCATACGGAAGAAAAGGAACGGCGATCGGCTCGGCCCAGGCGAGATAGCCGCTTTCATAGAGGGCGTGAGCGACGGTTCGGTTACGGAAGGGCAGGTGGCCGCCTTCGCCATGTCGATCTGGTTCTCCGGCATGAATCGCGACGAATGCGTCGCGCTGACGCTGGCGATGCGCGATTCCGGTGAAACGCTCGACTGGAGCGATCTCGCACGCCCCATCGTCGACAAGCACTCGACGGGCGGCGTCGGAGACAATGTCTCGCTGATGCTGGCGCCGCTCGTCGCCGCCTGCGGTGCGGTCGTGCCGATGATTTCGGGTCGCGGGCTCGGCCACACCGGCGGCACCCTCGACAAGCTCGAATCGATCCCCGGCTACGACATCCAGCCAGCGCCGGAACTGTTCCGCCGCGTGGCCGACGAGGTCGGATGCGCCATTATCGGCCAGACGGCCAATCTGGCGCCGGCCGACAAGCGCCTCTACGCGATCCGCGACGTGACGGCGACGGTCGACTCGGTGCCGCTGATCACAGCGTCGATCCTGTCGAAGAAGCTCGCCGCCGGGCTCCAGTCGCTGGTGCTCGACGTCAAGCTCGGCAACGGCTCCTTCATGACGGATCCCGCCGAGACCGAAGTCCTGGCGCGGTCGCTTGTCGAGGTCGCAAACGGAGCGGGCGTGCGCACTTCGGCGGTGATCACCGACATGAACGAGCCGCTGGCGGACGCGGCCGGCAATGCGCTCGAAATCGAGAGCTGCCTGGCCTACCTGCGCGGCGAAAAGGCGGGAACCCGTCTCGATCAGGTTGTGATGGCCTTGGCCGCGGAAATGCTCGTTGTAGCGGGTATTGCGGCGCACGAGGCTGAAGCCGAAGCCATGGCGCGCCGCGCCTTGGGGGGCGGGGAGGCGATGGAGCGCTTCGGCCTCATGGTGCATCGGCTCGGCGGTCCGGCCGATTTCGTCGATCGCCCGGGCGCCCATATTGCCAAGGCGCCAGCCGTCCTTGCCGTGCCGGCGGACCGGGATGGCTACCTCGCCTCCTGCGAGACGCGCGAACTGGGAGTGGCGGTCATCGAGCTCGGCGGCGGGCGCATCCGCCCGGACGACCGGATCGATCACCGCGTCGGTCTTACCGGTCTGAAACCGCTCGGGACGAAAGTCGAAAAGGGCGAGCCGATCGCCTTCGTCCATGCTGCCGACCGAAGCCGGGCCGAGGCCATCGCAAAACGGGTTGCAACGCTCTATGCGATCTCGGACGAGGAGCCGGCGCGACGGCCGGTGATCGTGTCAAAGCTCAGCTGACGAGATGCAGCGCGCCGTTCTCGACGCGAGAACGGTAGCGGCAGCCCTTTACTTGGTCCCGTACATGCGGTCGCCCGCGTCGCCGAGCCCCGGCACGATATAGCCTTTCTCGTTGAGATGGCTGTCGATCGAGGCCGTGAAGATCGGTACGTCCGGATGCGCACCCTGAAAGTTGCGGATACCCTCCGGGGCGGCAAGAAGGCAGAGGAAACGGATGTTCCGCGCACCGCGCTCCTTGAGCTTCTCGATAGCCGCGATCGAGGAATTGCCGGTGGCGAGCATCGGGTCGACGACGATGACGAGGCGTTCGTTGATGTTGTCCGGCGCCTTGAAGAAATATTCGACCGCCTGCAGAGTCTCGTGGTCCCGGTAGACGCCGATATGTGCGACGCGCGCCGAGGGTACCAGTTCGAGCATGCCTTCGAGCAGGCCGTTGCCGGCGCGAAGGATGGAAGCGAAGACAAGCTTCTTGCCTTCGAGCACCGGCGCGTCGGTTTCCACGAGCGGCGTCTCGATCCGTTCGGTCGTCAGCTCCAGATCGCGCGTGACCTCATAGCAGAGCAGCGTCGAGATTTCCTTGAGCAGCCGGCGGAAGCCCGCAGTCGACGTTTCCTTCTTGCGCATGATGGTCAGCTTGTGCTGCACCAGCGGATGACCGATCACCGTTACGCCGTCCATGGCTCACCTTCCCCGCGAAAATTGGCTATCGACCCTCTTTTCCATGGAATGAGGGGAGGCCGCAAGGGGCGTTGGTCGAACTTGTGCAGCCGCGCCCCCTCATAGGCGCAACTAGACATGCAGCGCAGCCAGCAACATCTCTCTCGTCGGCTCGTCCACGAAGGCGGCTTCAATCGCGGTCTTCGTCATCCGGTCGATCTCGCTGTTCGAGAAGTTCATGGCATGGAAGGCGATTTCGTATTCCTGCGCGAGCGACGTGTGGAAGAAGGGAGGATCGTCGGAGTTGAGCGTCACGCGGACGCCGGCTTCGTAAAGTCGCCGCAGCGGATGCGAGGCGAAGTCCGGGAATACCTGAAGCGCAACATTCGAACCGGGACAAACTTCAAGCACGACGCCCTCGTCGGCTAGGCGCTTCACGAGATCTTCGTCCTCGATCGCCCGCACCCCATGGCTGATGCGGGCCGGTCGGACATGGTCCAGCGCGTCGCGCACGCTGAAGGCGCCGGAAAGCTCGCCGGCGTGGATGGTCAGGCCGAGGTCGGCATCCCGGACGATGTCGAAGGCGCGGGCGAATTCCGCGACGCTGTGCATGCGTTCTTCGCCGGCCAGGTTGAAGCCGGTCACGAGCGGATGCCGGCGTATCGCTGCATATTCGGCGGTCCGGATCACCGATTCCGGGCCAAGGTGGCGGATGCCGGTGATCAGCATGCGCGATTCGATGCCGGTCCTGGCTTTCGCCGCCTCCATGCCGGCAGCGAGCCCCTCTATATAGGCGTCGGCGCCGAGCCCGATCGTTTCGCCGTGGTCGGGCGAGACGATGATTTCGCTGTAGATCGTACCCGCTTCGGCAAGCTCCGTCAGATAGGTCTCGGCGAGAAGCGCATAGTCACCCTCGGTGCGGAACAGCGAGGCGACGGCGTCGTAGCACCTTACGAAGCTGGTGAAATCGTCCCAGACATAGGCTCTGTCGCGGATGATCGCGCTGGTGTCGACGCCGTATTTCCGGGCCTGTCTCAACGCCAGTTCGGGCGGCGTCGCGCCTTCGATATGGCAATGCAGTTCGGCTTTCTTCAGATGAGCGGTCAAATGAGGCTTCTCCCATGTGGGCCGGCGCCAATGCCGAGATGTCTTGCGACCGTTTCGCCGATATGCGCGAAGCTGTCGGCGATGCCGAAAGAGCGGCTGCGAAACGTCGGGCCGAACATCAGGACAGGCACGCGCTCGCGCGTGTGGTCGGTGCCGCGCCAGGTCGGATCGCAACCGTGGTCGGCGGTCAGGATCACCATGTCGCCGGGCTTCAGCCGGCGGTCGAGATCGGGGAGGCGCGCATCGAAGGCTTCAAGCGCGGCGGCATAGCCGGGCACGTCGCGGCGATGGCCGTAGAGCATGTCGAAATCGACGAAATTGGTGAAGACGAGTGCTCCGTCCTCCGCCCCTTCGATAGCTTCGAGGCTGGCGTCGAACAGCGCCATGTTGCCGTTGGCCTTGGTAAGCCTGGTCACGCCCTGATGGGCGAAGATATCGCCGATCTTGCCGATGGCGTGCACCGTGCGCCCGGCCTCCTGCAGCCGGTCGAGAACGGTCGGCTCGGGCGGCAGCACCGAATAGTCGCGGCGATTGCCGGTGCGTGTGAAGCTGCCCGGATCGCTGCCGACGAAGGGCCGCGCGATCACGCGGCCTATATTGTAGTCGTCGACCAGCCGGCGAACGACCTCGCAAAGCCTCAGCAGGCGCTCCAGCCCGAAGCTATGTTCGTGCGCGGCGATCTGGAAGACGGAGTCCGACGAGGTATAGCAGATCGGCTTGCCGCTCCGCATATGCTCTTCGCCGTGGCGGGCGATGATGTCGGTACCCGAGGCATGACAATTGCCGAGAATGCCGGGCACATCGCCCTCGCGACAGATCGCTTCGACGAGTTCGGGAGGGAAGGCGTCGCCCTCCGCCGGGAAATAGCCCCAGTCGAAGGTCACCGGCGTGCCGGCGATTTCCCAATGGCCGGACGGCGTGTCCTTGCCGCGCGAGATTTCGCTGGCCGCGCCGTAGATCCCATAGACGCGCTCCGGCAGCGCCATGCCCGCGGGCAGTCGTCCGGTGGCGAGCCGCGCCGCATGCATGAGACCTAGCGCCGACATATTGGGCAGATGGAGCGGCCCTTCCCGGAGGCCGGCCCGGTCGGCAGCTCCCGCCGCGCAGAACTCCGCAATATGCCCGAGCGTATCGGCGCCGAGATCGCCGAAAGCTTCCGCGTCCGGCGCATTGCCGATACCGAAGGAATCGAGGACGAAAAGAAACGCGCGCGCCATGAAATACCCTGATTGATCCCGAGCGCGAGCGCGATAAGCGGCGAGCCGGTGCCATTACGACTTTCGCGGCCGTCGCCGCACAATCCGGCAGAAATAGCGCGCCGCCTTGTCCATTGCAATTGATGTATGTCGTCTGAGGCGCACCCCTCCGCCCTGCCGCCAAGGTCCTGGTCTGGCTGGAACCCTGTGACGGGCGCCGGGATGAGGAGATCAAACAAGCGGCGGCGGGGATCCCGACTCTCAACAGGCCTCAGACCCGTCAGCAATCCGTGCACTTGATGGTCGTGCCGAAGCGCTGGCGGTAGTAGGAAGTTCTGGAGAGCGGGATATTGCCGGCGGCTTGCGAGCCGAACAGCGAAAGCTGATGGTTGACGACGAGTTCGGTGCGCACGACGAAGGCATTCACCGCGTCGAGATCGGCCGGAACGCTGACGACTGAATTGACCGCATAGGGAACCGTCGCGCTGTCGCTCGCGTCCGACCAGCCCCTGGACCAGACCACCCTCCCTTCTGTCGTGCCGTCCACCTGGATACCGGTGATCTTCAACTCGTAGTCGGAGCCGTCATAGGGCACGAGCATGTTTTTCGCCACGTCTCGCATGTCGCCCAGAAAGGCTTTGTTCACCTGCTGCTCGGTGGTGATGATATCGCTCACCGCACTCGCCGCCCGCGCAACCTTCCGCGCGACGGTAAAGCCGAGCGAAAGCTCGAAGGCGCCGATATAGGCCGCAATCAGGAGTGGTGCGACGATGGCGAACTCCACGGCACCCGCGCCGCGCCGGTCCCGCAACAGGCGGTGGAAGACCCCCAGGTGCCGTTTGCGCGGATGAAGGCGTTTCATGACTGCCTCAATAGTTTTCGTTGCGGAAGGTGGCGGTGGAGACCATCAGATAATCGCGCGGCATGCTGTCGCCGGCGGGGCGGAGCTTCGTCACCAGGGGACGAACGAGATCGGTGATCACCGTCCAGCGATAATAGGCGCGCACCATGGTGTAGTCGTTGGGGCCTCCGGGCGCGAAGCTGAAGCCGCTGGTGTCGAGATCGGAGCCGATCCGCGGCACCGCCTCCGGAAAGGCGCTGAGATCGGCGGGGAGTTTGCGGACGTCGAGATAGAGCTTGGAAGGCTGTGTCGCCTCGGTCGCCGAACAGGTCATCATGATCGCGATTTCCTCGCAGAAAGCCTGGCGGAACTGGGTTCTTGTCGTGTAGCCGGGCTTGCTGGGGTCGATGGTAATCTCACCCGTGCGGATTTTGCGCGCCAGCGTATCGGTCGCATTGGCCAGCAATTGCTCGCCGGCGAAGGCGACGAATGTCTCGATCGAGGCGAAAACGACGATGAAGAAGGGCAGCGCAAGGATCGCGAATTCGATCGCGGTCGCACCCTTGCGGTCGCCGATCAGGCGCCGAAACAGGGCGCTGGGGCGATTCCAGGAAAAGCGCGCAGCGGTTTTCCGTCCGGAATGGCGGCAAAACAAAGGGTTAGAGCGCGCTCGGGAGGTGGATGCTTTGTCTTCGATCGACATCGCGCCGTTCCATCATGTCAACTGGTTGGCGCAAAATACACGGCGACTGTTGAAGATTCGTTTTCGAGGACCCGGAGAATTTTAGTGGTCCTGAAGCTTTCCGAGGGCGGAAGGGCCCCTCATCCCGCTGCCGCGACCTTCTCCCCGCAAGCGGGGAGAAGGGACAAGCGGCTCGCTTTGCGGCGTAAGTCCCCTCTCCCCGCGCGCGGGGAGAGGGCTAGGGTGAGGGGCATTCGCCGGTTCAGATCGGGTAGATTGTCGACAATCATCCGGTCCAAAATGTCGACCATCAACCCGGTTAAACACGAATTTCCCGGTCTTAATTGCCGCCGGAAGCCGAAGCCTGCCGCTCGGCACGTTCGCAATTGGGCGTGCAGGAGAGAACGGTGCGCGTGGTCTGCTTGTAGACGCGCACCGTATTGCCCTCGTCGATCGACACGAGGATGCGCTCGTCGACCATGGCGTTGCCGTCCTGGTCGAGGATGACGAGATTGGTCGTGCCGAAGTTGCGCCCGGTCAGCACGATGGTCTTCGCATCCGCTACGGTCGCATCGGCGACCTCCGCATTGCCGATGATCACCTTGCTGACCGGGCGGTCGAGCTTCAGCACGCGCGCGTGATCCATATAGACGCGCATCATCTCTTCAGCCGCGCGGGCCCCTCCCGGTGCGGCGATCGCCAGAAATACAGTCGTTGCAAGCAGTGCGGCCCGCGGGGTCGCTGAGGGCGTGTTCATGGCGCGTCCTGACGGTCTATCTGCCGCATCTTGGCGCCTTTTGGTGAATGAATGGTTACGCCGATGCGGCGCAATTCAACACGTCCATTTTCCGCACATTCACCCAGCAAAAAGCGAGTTTCCTTTAACGTCGCGGTAACCGGTTTCCTTAAGCGGAAAGCAATTAGCCCCCGCTAAATTCAGGGTATCCGATCAACGGCAACAGTTTGACGGACGTGCTGAACAACAAGTGAAGTTTGAGGAGAATAGTCATGAAGACCATTTTTGCACGCCTGATGAAGGACGAGTCCGGCGCAACCGCAATCGAATACGGCCTGATCGCAGCGCTTATCTCTGTGGCGCTGATCACCGGCGCCACGGCGCTCGGCGGTCAGCTCGACACTCTTTTCCAGGATCTAGGTACGCGGCTGACGAACGCCAACGCCGCGTTCTAAACGAGCGGCTACGATCGGTATTGGTAGAAAGCCGCTTCGTCCCGAGGCGGCTTTCTTGTTCAGAGAGATGACTGCTATCTCGTTTTCGCCAAGGAGAATTGGATGATCAACGCGGCGATCCTGGTCATTTTCCCTTTTTGTCTTTTACTGTCCGCCTTTTCCGACCTCCTCACGATGAAAATCCCGAATCGCACTTCGATGACGCTGTTTGTCTCGTTCCTTTTTGTGGCGCCGCTAATGGGACTAGGTCTCACGCAGATAGGCCTTCATATCGCCGCGGCGGTGGCTGTCTTTGCCGTTTGCTTCGGCCTTTTTGCTGCAAACGTGATGGGTGGCGGGGATGCAAAACTCCTGACCGCCAGTGCCATCTGGTTCGGTTTCAATGCATCGCTCGCGGCTTTCCTTTTGTATGTGTCCATTTTCGGCGGGCTGTTGACACTGGCCGTTCTGCTCTTGCGCAGCCAGGAGAACCTGATCCTTGCAGCCCGTATCCCGATCCCGCGCCTGTTGCTGACCGCCAAGAAAGTCCCCTACGGCATCGCCATCGCTGCCGGCGGGTTCGCAGCCTATCCCTCTTCCCCGCTTATGCAGCTGGCCTTTTCGCAGCTCTCCTGATCGGATTTCCCTCAGCGGCCGCGGCGCAGCTCCGTTAACCTTCTCCATAAGCAAACCGTTAACCATAATTACACCAATTCCTGATCAACCTGATCCCGGGCAATTCTCGGGGATTTGGGGCGATCATGAGACCGGTGCGCATTATCATTCTGGCGGTGGCCGTCGGCTCGGCTGCCATGGCCGGGCTGCTGGCGATGAAGCTCACCCGGGCGCCCGCGCCGCAGATGGCGGAACCGGTCATCGAGCAGGCGCCGACCGTCAACGTGCTCGTCGCCGGCAAGAGCCTGCCTGTGGGGTCCCGTCTCGGCGCCGATTCCGTCCATTGGAAGGCATGGCCGAAGGACGGCGTCGCCGAGGGCATGATCACGGAGGAAAACCGTCCCGCCGCCGTCGAAGATTTGGCTGGCGCCGTCGTCCGCCTACCGATTTTCACCGGTGAGCCCGTCCGCCAGGAAAAGATCGCCGACGCATCCAACCGGATTCTTTCGTCGCTGCTACCGGCCGGGAAACGGGCCGTCGCCACGGAGATCACGGTCGCGACCGGCGCGGGCGGCTTCATCCTGCCGAACGACCGCGTCGACGTGATCATGGTACGCAAGTCCGACGGCGATCTCTATCTGACCGAAACGGTGCTGAGCAATGTCCGCGTGCTGGCGATCGACCAGCAGATCGAGGAGAAGGAAGACGGCTCGAAAGCGGTCGTCGGAACGACGGCGACGCTGGAGCTTACGCCCGATCAATCGAAGGTCATGACGGTGGCGCAGCAGATGGCGGACCGCATCTCGCTGGCGCTGCGCAGCGTCGCCGACGCGCAGGAGCCGGACACCACGGCTGCCGACTACCTTCTCAACGGCGACGGCCGGCCGAGCATTCAGGTCATCAAGTCGGGCTCCATCGTCAAGGGCGACGGCATGGCCCTCCAGAACCAGAAGTAGGAGGGGGCGCAAAGTGAAACGGATCGCACAAAAGTTTCGGGCGTCTCTGGCAGCCGGCCTCTCCTTCTGTCTGGCATTTTCGGGCATGGCGTCGCCGAACGCGCCGGTCGCCGAGGCCGCCTCCTCCTCGGTGGTGAGGATCGTCGATAGCGGCCCCGGCGCACGCAAGACCATCAATCTCGGTCTCAACAAGGCGGTCGTCGTGGACCTGCCGAGCGACGCCCACGACATCCTCGTCGCCGATCCCTCGCTCGCCGACGCGATCACCCGCACCTCCCGGCGCATCTATCTCTTCGGCAAGTCCGTCGGCCAGACCAACATCTTCGTCTTCGGCCCTGGAGGTGAGGAGATCGTCAGCCTGGAAGTCGCCGTCGAACGCGACGTCGCCGGTCTGGAGGCGAACCTTCGTCGCTTCATTCCCGATGCGGATATCAATGTCGAAATCATCTCGGACAACGTGGTGCTGACCGGCACGGTCCGCACGCCGCTCGACTCGACCAGGGCCGTCGATCTCGCACGCGCCTTCCTGAAGGGCGGCGAGGCGACCACGCGCAACATCACCGCGCAGGGCAATAACGGCGATGCGGATATCTTCGCCGAGGACCGGCAGAACTCGCAGATCGTCAATCTGCTGACGATCGAGGGCGACGACCAAGTGACGCTGAAGGTGACCGTGGCCGAGGTCAGCCGGCAGGTGCTGAAGCAGCTCGGCTTCAACGGCCGCGTCTCCGACGGCGAAAGCGGCATCAGCTTCCGTAATCCGGCCAATCTCGGCGACGCCATCGGCGTCGGCACGAACGCCCTTATCAAGGGCTCGATCGGGCCAACCACCATTTCGAGCTACATCAACGCGATGGAGCAGGCCGGCGTCATGCGCACCCTCGCCGAGCCTAGCCTGACGGCCATTTCCGGACAGGAGGCGAAGTTCTATGTCGGCGGCGAATTCCGGCTTTCTGGGGTGCAGGAGGTGTCTGCCGACGAGGAGACGGGGGAACCGACAGTTTCGCGCGAAGTGAATGACGTCGAATACGGCATCAGGCTGAATTTCAAGCCGGTGGTTCTCGGCCCCGGCCGGATCAGCCTGCAGATCGAGACAGACGTGTCGGAGCCGACCTATGAAGGTTCGGTCGTTACGGGGAATGGCATGGCCAGCATTCCCGGCAACACCTTTCTCGGCATCCGCCGGCGCGAGGCCTCGACCAGCGTCGAGCTGCCGTCCGGCGGCTCGATCGTGATCGCCGGCCTCGTCCAGGACAATATCCGCCAGGCGATGTCCGGCCTGCCCGCCGCCTCGAAGATCCCGATCCTCGGCACGCTCTTCCGCAGCAAGGATTTCCAGCGCAACGAGACGGAGCTCGTCATCATCGCCACGCCCTATCTCGTGCGGCCCGTCGCCCGCAGCGCGATCTCGCGTCCGGACGACAACTTCAACCCGGCAAACGACCTCGAGAGTTTTTTCCTCGGCCGCGTCAACCGGATCTATGGGCGCCCGGAAGCCAAGCCGCCCGGCGGCCGCTACCACGGCAATGTCGGCTTCATCTACAAATAGGCCGGGCCATGAAGAAGCGAAGCGCAGCTCGAAACAGTCTTGAAAGGCAGCCTCCGATGGCCCCGAACCGCTTTCCTTATCGCGTGGCCCTGTATGCGATCGTCGCTGCCCTGCTGGCAGGCTGCGCCGGCAAAGACAGGCTCGCGACCGGTGCTCTTCCGGACGATTACCGCACCCGCCACCCGATCGTGCTGACGGAGGGCGAGCGGACGATCGACATTCCCATTGCTTCGGGCGATACGCGGCTTACGCAAGGAACACGCGACGTCATCCGCGGCTTTGCCGCCGAATATCGGAATGCGTCCAGCGGCGTCATCCAGATCATGCTGCCGCGTGGGTCGGTGAACGGCCATGCCGCGCAGATCGTCCGCAAGGACATACGTCGCCTGCTGGCCGCAGGCGGCGTGTCGCCGAAGAAGATGATCGAAACCACCTATGACGCCTCCGTGACGGGCGACGCCGCACCGATCCGCCTGAGCTACGTCGCGATAACTGCGCAGACCGCGCCCTGCGGCGCGTGGCCGGAGGATCTGGCGCTGAACACGCTGGAAAACCGCAACTACTACAATTTCGGCTGCGCCACCCAGTCCAACCTTGCCGCCCAGATCGCCAACCCGACGGATCTCGTCGGTCCGCGCCAGATGTCGCCGATCGATGCCGAGCAGCGGGGCCAGGTGATCGATAACTGGCGCGGCACGGAAAAGGGCGACGGCGGAACGACGATCGTCTTCAACTGAACAGGGCCTTCAAGGAAAAGCGATGAACGCGATTGAATACACGATCGGCAGCGGCGCAGCCGGCGATTGGCCCGCGGACGGAACGCGCCCCGGCGACCTCGAACAGCTCCGGCCGCTGCCGCGCATCTCGATTCATGCCTTCTGCGAGAGCGAAGCGGTGCAGCGCCTCATGGAGCGCTGCGGCCAGGACCGCCGCATGGCGAAGGTCAGCCTCCGCATCACCGGTGGCGGCATCGCCGCCGCCGCGACCACCTTTGCCAGCGTCTCGACGCCCAATCTGATCATTCTCGAAACAGCGACGGAGCCCGGCTCGCTGCTTTCGGAGCTGGCGCCGCTCGCGGAAGTCTGCGACCCGAGCACCAAGGTCGTCGTCATCGGCCGCCACAACGACATCGCGCTCTATCGCGAGCTGATCCGCAACGGCATTTCAGAATATATGGTCGCGCCGGTCGGGATGGCCGATATACTGATGGCCGTCTCGGCGATCTTCGTGGATCCGGAGGCGGAGCCGCTCGGACGCAGCCTTGCCTTCATCGGCGCAAAGGGCGGCTGCGGCTCGTCGGTCATCGCCCATAATTGCGCCTGGGGCATTTCCAACCTTTTCTCGACCGAGACGATCCTTGCCGATCTCGATCTGCCCTACGGAACCGCCAATATCGACTTCGATCAGGACCCCCCGCAGGGGATCGCCGAGGCCGTGTTCGCACCGGATCGGCTGGACGAGGTCTTTCTCGACCGGCTCCTGACCAGATGCTCCGAGCATCTGTCGCTGCTCGCGGCGCCCTCCATGCTCGACCGCGCCTATGATTTCGAGGCGGGTGCCTTTCAGCCGATCCTGGAAATCCTCCAGCGCAGCGCGCCGATATCCGTTCTGGACCTGCCGCATGCCTGGTCCGACTGGACCCGCTCGGTGCTGTCGGCGGCCGACGAAGTCGTAATCACCGCCGCCCCGGACCTCGCTAGCCTCAGGAACGCGAAGAACTTGCTCGATGCCTTGAGGAAGCTGAGGCCGAACGACAAGGCGCCGCATCTCGTGCTCAACCAGGTTGGCGTGCCCAAGCGCCCGGAGATCGCTCCCGATGAGTTCTGCGCGTCACTGGAGATCGAAGCCGCAGCGATTATTCCGTTCGATGCGGTCCTCTTCGGCAATGCCTCCAACAGCGGACGCATGATCGCGGAGATCGACCGCAAGTCGCCGGCCGCCGAGACCTTTTCCCAGCTCTCGCACTTCCTGACCGGGCGCACCAGCGTGAAGAAGGCGCGCCGGGGCGGTCTCGGCAAGGTTCTGGCGAAGATCGGCAGGCGGTAGCGGAATAATTCCGATCCCTGATCCGCGGGACGGGGGTCGGTGAAGCAAATGGAACGAAGCGATGTTTGGCAAACGCGGAAATGAAGGTCCAGGCAAAGGTGGTGCTCGCGTTTTCTCGCCTGCACCCTCGATGCCCGCGGTCCAACCGGCAGCGTTGGAGCGTGCCGCGGCGCCGGTCCTCGGCGAAACGGCCGCTCCGCCATCCCGCCCGCAAGCGGCAGCGCCCACTCCGCGGCGCCGCGCCCCGCGGGCGGAAGATTATTATGACACCAAATCGCAGGTCTTCTCCGCGCTGATCGACACGATCGACCTGTCGCAGCTCTCCAAGCTCGATATCGAGAGCGCGCGGGAGGAAATCCGCGACATCGTCAACGACATCATCACCATCAAGAATTTCGCGATGTCGATCTCGGAGCAGGAGGAGCTGCTCGACGACATCTGCAACGACGTGCTCGGCTACGGGCCGCTCGAGCCGCTGCTCGCCCGCGACGACATCGCCGACATCATGGTCAACGGTGCCGGTCAGACCTTCATCGAAGTGGGCGGCAAGGTCGAGGAATCGGAGATCCGGTTCCGCGACAATGCGCAACTCCTGTCGATCTGCCAGCGTATTGTCAGCCAGGTGGGCCGCCGCGTCGACGAATCGAGTCCGATCTGCGACGCGCGCCTGCCGGACGGGTCGCGCGTCAACGTCATCGCGCCGCCGCTCGCCATCGACGGCACGGCGCTCACCATCCGCAAGTTCAAGAAGGACAAGCTGACGTTGGAGCAGCTGGTGCGCTTCGGCTCGATCACGCCCGAGGCCGCCGTCCTGCTGCAGATCATCGGCCGCGTCCGCTGCAACATCGTCATCTCCGGCGGCACCGGCTCCGGCAAGACGACGCTGCTCAACTGCCTCACGCGCTATATCGACAGCACCGAGCGGATCATCACCTGCGAGGACTCGGCCGAATTGCAGCTGCAGCAGCCGCATGTCGTCCGGCTCGAGACGCGCCCGCCGAACATCGAGGGCGAGGGCGAGATCACCATGCGCGACCTCGTGAAGAACTGCCTGCGCATGCGCCCGGAGCGCATCATCGTCGGCGAAGTTCGCGGCCCGGAAGTCTTCGACCTGCTGCAGGCGATGAACACCGGTCATGACGGTTCGATGGGAACGATCCACGCAAATACCCCGCGCGAATGCCTGAGCCGCATGGAATCGATGATCGCCATGGGCGGTTACACCCTGCCGGCCAGGACGGTTCGCGAGATCATCTCCGGCTCGGTGGACGTCATCATCCAGGCTTCGCGCCTGCGCGACGGGTCGCGCCGGATCACCCACATCACCGAGGTCACCGGCATGGAAGGCGACGTGATCATCACCCAGGACCTGATGCGCTACGAGATCGACGGCGAGGACGCCAATGGCCGGATCGTCGGACGCCACGTCTCGACCGGGATCGGCCGACCGCATTTCTGGGACCGGGCCCGTTATTTCAACGAGGACAAGCGGCTCGCCGCGACCCTCGACGCGATGGAAAAGCAATAGAGCGGTACAGGCAGGCTGCGGTTCCGCATGCCTTTTGACGCGAGGGGACAGACAGAGCGATGTTCGGCATAGACATCACCGTCCTGGGATTGGCCGGCCTCGTCGCGCTCGCGGCGGCGGCACTGGCCTATGGCGTGCTCTATCCCCAGATCGAGACCGAGAAGAAAGCGGAAGGCCGCCTGCGCCGGGTCAGCGCCGCCGAGACGGACCGCACCAAGATCAAGGCGGCGCGCGACCGCGTCAACGAGATGTCGAAGCGCCGCAAATCCGTCCAGGATTCGCTGAAGGAACTCGAGAAAAAGCAGCAGGAAAAATCCGCCAATGCGGCGCCTTCGATGAAGAAGCGCCTGCTGCAGGCCGGGCTTTCGATTTCGCTCGGGCAGTTCTATCTCTTCAGCGCGCTTTTCGGTCTGCTCTCCTTCCTCGTCGTGCTGCTGACGGGGTCGGGGCTCCTGATCGCCGCAGGCGTCGCGCTGATTGCCGCCGCCGGCCTGCCGCGCTGGGTCGTTGGCTCCATGGTCAAGCGCCGCTGCAGGAAGTTTCTCGACGAATTCCCGAATTCGCTGGATGTCATGGTCCGTTCGATCAAGTCGGGGCTGCCGCTGAACGACGCCTTGCGGCTGATCGCGAGCGACGGGCAGGAGCCGGTCCGGACGGAGTTCCGCCGTGTCGTCGAGTCCCAGCAGGTGGGACTCAACGTTCCCGAAGCCTGCGCCCGCATGATTCACAGCATCCCGCTGCCGGAAGTGAATTTCTTCGCGATCGTCATCGCCATTCAGGCGCAGGCGGGCGGCAATCTGTCCGAAGCGCTCGGCAATCTCTCCAAGGTGCTGCGCGAACGCAGGAAGATGAAGGCGAAGGTCAGCGCGCTGTCGATGGAAGCCAAGGCGTCCGCCTGCATCATCGGGGCACTGCCCTTTATCGTCGCAACCCTCGTCTATCTGACGTCGCCCGATTACATGACGATTCTTTTCACCGACCCGCGCGGCCACATCATCATGGGCGCTTCCGCCGTCTGGATGAGCATCGGCATCTGGGTGATGCGCAACATGATCAACTTCGATATCTGAGGCTCCCGTGGACGGCTGGATAGAGACGCTTACAGATCCGAACATCATCGTCGCGGCGCTCGTCTCGGTGGCCGTGCTCGCCACCTTCTATTCGCTCGTGGCGCCCCTGTTCGAGCGGGGAGACCTGGCGAAGCGGATGAAATCGGTCGCAACCGAACGGGAGCAGATTCGCGCCCGCGAGCGAGCCCGGCTCACTGCCGAGGCGACGACCGGCAGGGCGAGCCTGAGGACGCAGCACAACAGTTCGGTTCGGGAAATCGTCGAGCGGCTGAATCTCAGGAAGGCCCTGGTGGACGACAATACCGTCAACCGCCTGAAGACAGCCGGTTACCGCTCGCAGAACGCGCTCAACACCTTCCTCTTCGCGCGCTTCTGCCTGCCGTTCCTGTTCTTGATCGTTGCCGTTCTTTATATTTTCGTGCTCGGGAACTTTGCCGACAAACCGATCATGGTCAGGGTGTCCTTCGCCATCGGCTTTGCCTATGTCGGCTTCTACGCGCCGAACATTTTCATCGCCAATGCGATCTCCAAACGCCAGCAGTCCATTCGCCGCGCCTGGCCGGATGCGCTCGATCTCCTGCTCATCTGCGTCGAATCGGGCGTCTCGATGGAGCTTGCCATGCGGCGCGTCGCCGACGAAATAGCGGTGCAGTCGCAGCCGCTGGCGGAGGAACTGGTGCTGACGACAGCGGAACTCTCCTTCCTGCCCGAAAGGCGCATCGCGCTCGAAAATCTCGGCATGCGTACCGGCCTCGAGGAGGTGAAATCGGTGACGCAGGCGCTGATCCAGGCGGACCGCTACGGCACGCCCGTAGCCCAGGCGCTGCGCGTGCTGGCGCAGGAGAGCCGCGACCAGCGCATGACTGCCGCGGAGAAAAAGGCCGCCGCGCTGCCGCCGAAGCTGACGGTGCCGATGATCCTGTTCTTCCTGCCGGTCCTCGTCGCCGTCATCCTCGGCCCCGCAGGGATCCAGGTGGCGGATAAGTTTTAGGATGGAAAGGCGAAGGTGATTTAACCGCCCTTGAAGGTATTGCCGCCCTTGCCGGCTGTGCTGGCCCTATCCCCGCAGCCGGGAGAGGGGACTTGGAGAGGGCGGCACATCCCTTTTCCCGCCTGGGGAGAGGATCGCGGCAGCGGGCGCGTGCCGCCGGCCGCCGCGGTGTGGCAGCGCCGGCCGATCAATCTTCAATCCGCTCAATCTTCAATCCGCCTTCGCAAGTTGCTTCCACGCGCCCTGCTGCGACAGCATCGCGCGCAGATAGGCGACGTTGGCTTCCGCCTGCTCGGGTGTCAGTTCCTGCCGGGCGATGGCTTCTGCTTCCTGGAAACGGCCCTGCAGGCCGACTGCGAGGGCTAGGTTCTGGCGGACGCTGCTGCCGGCATCCGGTTGACCCGCCGCGGATTTGAGGTAGGTCTCGGCCGTCCGCAGATCCTTCGTCAGCAGATAGGACATGCCGAGGTTGGAAAGGACAGAAGGCTCGTTGGGCTTGAGGTCCAGCGCCTCGCGATAGCGCAGCCGTGCCTCGGCGGAGCGGCCGAGCTGGTCGAGAATGGCGCCTTCTGCGGATTTCAGCTTCCAGTCGGGGCGGTCCGGCGTCTGGGCGCGGCCGATCGTGTTGAGCGCCTGTTCCAGCTGGCCGGCAGCCGCCTGCGCCTTGCCGTAGGCTCCGAGCACCTCGCGGTCCGCCGGATGGTAGATCGCCACCTGCTGCATGACGGCAAGCGCCTGTTCGTTGCGGCCGGTCATACGCAGGAGATTGGCGTAATTGAGCCCGGCCTCGCGGTCCCTCGGATTGCGTTCATAGGCCTGGCCGATGCGTTCCGCCGCCGCCGCAAGCTCGGTCGCGTTCATCGACTGCACCGGCCTCGCCAGTTTCGGGATGGATCCCGTCGTCAGCTCTTTCCGGCCTTGCTGGCCGGCACAGGCGGAGAGCGACAGCGCCACCATTGCCACCGCGGTTCCCGTCGCGAGCCGGCGCAGAGAGAAGGAAAAATTGTCTTGCATGGTCATAGAGCCCCAGCCACCCAGTCCTGCACCGGAACTCCAGACAAAAGCGGCGCAACTTTCACTCCAGCAATAATCTGTTAACCCTAACGGAGCGTTAATCGCGCTCGTTCGCATCCGTCAGTCGAGGATTCCAATGGCTCCCTATCAGTTCATCGAGCGGCCATCGCCGTTCAACATCAGCAACGGCAAGACGCTGCCTATCTTTGCCGTGACGCCGGCGCATATCGAAACGGGGAGCATCGATCCGGTCGCGCTCGATTGGGCGAAGAAAGCCGGCTTCAAGGCGGAATCCGGCGCGGTGCTGCTCATCCCCTCGGCCGATGGTCATCTCGGCGGCGCGCTGTTCGGGCTCGGCGCCCACCCATCCGACACGCCCTTCCTGACCGGCAAGCTCGCCCGGGCGCTCCCGGCCGGCAAATGGCACATCGAAACGGCGCCGCTCACCGCCAACCGGCTGGCGCTCGGCTACGGCCTCGGTTCCTACCGCTTCGAGCGCTACAAATCGGCGAAGACGGACGCGCCGACGCTGCTTATTCCGGCCGATGCGGATGCCACCGATATCAAGAGACAGCTCGCCGGCGTGTTCCTGGCGCGCGACCTCATCAACACGCCGACCAACGATATGGGACCGGAAGCGCTGGAAGCCGCGTTCCGGACGCTGGCCGCCCACTACAAGGCGGACGTGTCGGTGATTTCCGGCGAAGCCCTGCTGACCGAGAACTTCCCGCTCGTTCACACGGTCGGCCGCGCCAGCGCCGAAGCGCCGCGTCTTCTTGAAATGCGCTGGGGCAGGAAGGGCCACCGGAAGGTGACGCTCGTCGGCAAGGGCGTCTGCTTCGATACCGGCGGGCTGGACATCAAGCCGGCCGCCTCGATGCTGCTCATGAAGAAGGACATGGGCGGCGCTGCGAACGTCTTGGGCCTCGCACTGATGATCATGGATGCAAAGCTCAAGGTGGATCTGCGCGTCATCATTCCTGTGGTCGAGAACTCGATCTCGGCGAATGCATTCCGTCCCGGCGACATCTACAAGAGCCGCAAGGGCTTGACCGTGCAAATCGACAACACCGACGCGGAGGGACGGCTGATCCTCGCCGATGCACTCGCCTATGCGGACGAGGAGAAGACGGACCTCGTCATCGACATGGCGACCCTGACGGGCGCCGCCCGTGTGGCGCTGGGGCCGGACCTGCCGCCCTTCTTCACCGATGACGATGATCTCGCCCGTGATCTTGCCGAGGCGAGCCTGACCGTGGACGATCCGGTCTGGCGGATGCCGCTCTACAGGGGCTACGACAAGGATATTTCCGCCCGCATCGCCGATCTCACCAACGCACCCTCGGGCGGCATGGCCGGCTCGATCACGGCGGCGCTGTTCCTCAAGCGTTTCGTGACCAACGCGAAAAGCTGGGTCCATTTCGACATCTTCGGCTGGGCCCAGTCCGAGCGCCCGCATTCGCCGATCGGTGGTGAAGCTCAGGCAATCCGGGCGCTCTATCACCATATAGGAAGGATTGCGGGGTAGCCTTTCGACCGGTTGCGTCCTCATCCGCCGACAGGCGGATGAGGACCTGCAAAAGAAACGCTTGCGTAACGATCGCCGGCTATGCTCCGCGAACCGTGGTCCACCCAGGAGCTTCCTTTGCCGGTCGAACTTACCCCTTCTCAGGCGCTGGGGCTCTGGCGTGCCGTGTCGCTCGAACAGGTGCGCGTCGACAGCCGTGATCTGACCTTGCGCCAAATGGCGATCCTGCTACAGATTTACCTCGTGCCGCCGCCCCATACGGTACGCGGCCTCGCGGCGGCGCTCGGCGTGACGAAGCCGGTGATCACGCGCGCGCTCGACACCATGGGTGCGCTCGGCCTCGTCGACCGGATCCGCGATGAACGCGACAGGCGCAACGTCGTCATCAAGCGCACCGTCGAAGGCGCGCTCTATCTTGAAAAGTTCGGCGATCTGATCATCAATCAGGGCCGGAAAATGTGAGCTTATCCATGCCGGAAGTCCTCGATCGCCGTCTCAATGCCTATCGCGAGGATCTCGCCGAGGCACGTCTGCGCGGTCTCGTCGAGGCAGAGCGCTTCGTGGAAGGAAGGCCGGCGGCCCTGTCCGTGCCGGTAACGCCATTGCGGTCGAGGCCGGAGGCTGGCTGCGGTACGGATACGGAGCTTCTCTATGGCGAGACGGTGCGCGTGCTCGATGTCGCCGGCGGATGGGCGTGGGTCAAGTCCGATCTCGACGGCTATGTCGGCTACGTACCGGAGAATGTCGTGCAGCCCCCGCAGGCGCCGGCGACGCACCTCGTGGCGGTGCCGCGGACTTTCGTCTATCGCGGCGCGGATCTGCGCTTTCGCCAGGCCTTTGCCCTTTCCATGGGAAGCCGGATTGCCGTAGTGGGTGAGGCCGAGACGCGCGGCACGCGCTATTTTCTGCTGGATGGCGGGCTGGCGATCGTCGCCGATCATTGCATTCCCGCAACCGGCGCGCTCTCGGAAGACTATGTCGCAATCGCGGCCCGCTTTCTCGAAACGCCCTATCTTTGGGGCGGCCGCTCCGGCTTCGGCATCGACTGTTCCGGCCTCGTGCAACTCGCGATGCAGATGGCCGGGCGCAATGCGCCGCGCGATTCCGACATGCAGGCAAGCGGCCTCGGCCGCGCCATCGGGCGTGAGGAACTCACGCGCGGCGACCTGGTCTTCTGGAAGGGCCATGTGGCGATCATGGAAGACGAGAAGACCCTGGTGCATGCCAACGGCCACACGATGACGGTGGCGCGCGAGGGTCTCGAAGATGCCATCCGGCGCATCGGCTGGCTCTACGCGCAGCCGACGGGCTATAGGCGGCCTTGAAGCCTTTGCGGTCGGTTCGGCCGATTCTCTTGACGGGGAGGGGATGGGACAACCAATCAATAGCCGGCTACCTTATCCACCACATGTTCCAAAGGCAGCCCGCTCTCGAAGCGCGCGATCTGCTGCTCCACATGGATGAACAGGGCCTTGACGTCGGACGAGGCGGCGACATGCGGCGTCACATAGACGTTCGGCAAGTCCCAGAAGCGGCTATCCGGAGAAAGCGGCTCCCGTTCGAAGACGTCGAGCGAGGCGCCTCCCAGAACGCCCGAATCGAGGCATTCCAGGATGTCGGCTTCGACCTGGCTGCCGCCCCGACCGGCATTGATGAAAACGGGCGCGCCGAACGGACCGTTACGGCTGAGCCTGCCGAAGAGGGCGGCATTGAAAATACCCCTGGTATCCGGCGTCAGCGGCAGCAGACCGACGAGAAAATCCGTCGTGCCGAGAAAATCGTCCAGTCCGGCGGCGTCGTAGGTCTCGATACCCTCGACAATACGCTTGCTTCGCGACCAGCCGATCACCTTGAAGCCCATCATGGCGAGTTTGCGGGCGGCGTCCTGGCCGAGCACACCCATGCCCATGATGCCGACCGTCACGTCGGCTGCTTCCGGTTGGCTGAGGTCGCGCCATTCGTGCATCTTCGCCAGCGCCTCGTAGGCGCGGTGCTGACGCAGATGCAGGAGGCACTGCATCACCACCCACTCGCTCATCCGCGTCGTCAGCGTCCGGTCGACGAAGCGCACCAGAGGCACGTCGGGCAGGCCGGGCAGCATCAGCACGTGATCGACGCCCGCGCCGCCGGAAAAGACCACCTTGAGGTCGGGTGCGCGGGAGAAGAGGTCGGGCGCGGATTTCCAGACCACCGCATAGTCGATGCCGGAGAGGTCACGCCCCTGATGCGCCGGGTCGGCGAGATCGATCACCTCGCGGTCGGGAAAGGCGCCCGCAAGGGCGGCCTCCACTTCCTCGGGGATGAATTTCAGATCGACGATGACGGGGCTTTTGGCGGGCATGGGCGCAGCTCTACTGATGAACGGTGGCGAGATTGACCGCTTCGAGGTTGAAGGCGGCGGCCATCAGCGCCTTGGTATAGTCTTCCCTCGGTGCCTCGAAGATACGTTCGGCGGGCCCCTGCTCCACGACCTTGCCGAGCCGCATGACGATCACCTCGTTGGCGAGCGCGCGCACGACCTTGAGGTCGTGGCTGATGAAGAGATAGGCGAGATTGTGCCTGTGCTGGAGATCGCGCAGGAGATCGACCACCTGGGCCTGCACGCTCATGTCGAGGGCGGAGGTCGGCTCGTCGAGCATGACGAATTGGGGTTTCAGCACCATCGCCCGGGCGATCGCGATGCGCTGGCGCTGACCGCCGGAGAACTCGTGCGGATA
This sequence comes from Sinorhizobium arboris LMG 14919, assembly GCF_000427465.1. Lineage (NCBI taxonomy): Bacteria > Pseudomonadati > Pseudomonadota > Alphaproteobacteria > Hyphomicrobiales > Rhizobiaceae > Sinorhizobium > Sinorhizobium arboris. Next base: position 3,452,558 of record NZ_ATYB01000014.1, read on the forward strand.
GCGCCAGCGCGTCGCGGGATCGAGGCCGACTTCTTCCAGCGCCGCGGCGACGCGCCGGTCGCGCTCGTTGTCCGTCAGCGCTTTTTCGTGAATCTTCAGTCCCTCGCCGATGATATCGGCGACCGACATGCGCGGGCTCAGCGAACCATAAGGGTCCTGGAATACCACCTGCATGCGGCTTCTGAGCGGCCGCATCTCGCGGAAACTGTAGGCGTCGACGTCTTCCCCGACGAAGGCGATCCGGCCCTTTGACGAGATCAGCCGGGTCAGCGCAAGGCCGAGCGTCGTCTTTCCGGAACCCGACTCGCCGACCACGCCCAGCGTCTGGCCGGCGCGGAGCGTCAGGTCGATGCCGTCCACCGCCTTGACGTGGTCGACCACCCGGCGCAGGAAGCCCGCCTTGATGGGAAACCAGACCTTCATATCCCTGGCTTCGATCACAATCGGCCTCGAGACATCCGTAGGCGGCGGTTCGCCCCGCGGCTCGGAGGCGAGCAGGTGGCGGGTATAGGCGTGCTGCGGATTGGCGAAGATCTCGGCGGTCGGCCCCGTCTCGACTATCTTGCCCTTCGTCATCACGCAGACCCGATCGGCGATCTTTCGGACGATGCCGAGGTCATGGGTGATGAACAGCATGGACATGCCGTGTTCATCCTTGAGCGATTTCAAAAGCTCGAGAATCTGCGCCTGCACCGTCACGTCCAGCGCAGTCGTCGGCTCGTCGGCGATCAGGAGCTCCGGCCGATTGGCGAGCGCCATGGCTATCATCACGCGCTGGCGCTGGCCGCCTGAGAGTTGATGCGGATAGGCGCCGAGCCGCTTTTCCGCCTCGCGGATGCCGACCTGATCGAGGAGCTCCAGCGTCCTCGCGCGGGCGCCCGCACCCTTCAGGTCCTGATGGATTTCCAGGATTTCGCCGATCTGCTGCTCGATCGTGTGCAGCGGATTGAGCGACGTCATCGGCTCCTGGAAGATCATGGTGACGTCGTTGCCGCGAACATGCCTCAGCTCGTCGTCGCTCGCCTTCAGGAGGTCCTTCCCGTTGAAGAGGATCTCGCCGCTCGGATGGCTGGCGGCGGGATAGGGCAGCAGCCTCAGGATGGAATTGGCCGAGACTGATTTGCCCGAACCGGACTCGCCGACCAGCGCTACGGTCTCGCCGCGCTTGATGTCGAAGGAGATGTGGTCGACCGCAAGCGACGTTTCGCCGGCCTGGTGAAAGGCGACGGAGAGATCGCGCACGGAGAGGAGAGTATCTGTCATCGTCGCGCTCACCGGAACGTCTTTCTCGGGTCGAAGGCGTCGCGCGTCGCCTCGCCGACGAAGATCAGCAGCGAAAGCATGATCGACATGGCGAAGAAGGCGGTCAGCCCCAGCCAGGGCGCCTGCAGGTTGGACTTGCCCTGCGCGATCATCTCGCCGAGCGACGGGGAGCCCGGAGGCATGCCGAAGCCCAGGAAGTCGAGCGAGGTGAGCGTGGTGATGGAGCCGGAAAGAATGAAGGGCAGGAAGGTGAGCGTCGCAACCATCGCGTTCGGCAGGAGGTGGCGGTACATGATGGTGCCGTTGCCGACGCCGAGCGCGCGCGCCGCGTTGACATATTCGAAATTGCGGGCGCGCAGGAACTCGGCCCTCACGACTCCGACGAAGCCGACCCAGGAAAAGAGCAGCATGATGCCGAGCAGGATGAAGAAGCCCGGCGGCAGGATGGCGGCGATGATGAGGAGGATGTAGAGCACCGGCATCGACGACCAGATCTCGATGAAGCGCTGCATGAGAAGATCGGTCCAGCCGCCGAAATAGCCCTGCACGGCACCGGCCGAAACGCCGATGACCGCCGAGGCGATGGTCAGCGCGAGACCGAAAAGGACCGAGATGCGAAAACCGTAGATCATCCGCGCCATCACGTCGCGCGCCTGGTCGTCGGTGCCGAGCCAGTTCAAGTTGCCGGCTATGCATCCGGGGTCGTCGGCCCCTTGCGGGTAGGCGGAGCAGCGCTCCTCCTCGCTCATCAGCCAGAAGGGCGGCGTCGGCGCCGAATGGGGGATGCTGGAGTTGACCGTCTGGTAGGAATAGCGGATCGGCGGCCAGACCATCCAGCCGTTCGCCTCGATCTCGTCGCGGATGAAATCGGAGCGATAGTCGGTCTCCGCGAGGAAGCCGCCGAACTTCTCTTCCGGATAATCGATCAGCACCGGGGCCAGGATCTCGCCCTTGTAGGAGACGAGGATCGGCTTGTCGTTGGCGATGAACTCCGCAAACAGGCTGAGGCCGAAGAGGAGGAGGAAGAGCCAAAATGACCAGTAGCCGCGGCGGTTGGCCTTGAAGTTCTGCCAGCGGCGGCGCCCGATCGGCGTGAGCCAGCCCTTTTCCGGCGTGCCGGCATAGGCGGTAGCGGTGCTCATCAGACGTCCCTCCGCTCGAAATCGATGCGCGGGTCGACCCAGGTGTAGATGAGGTCGGAGATGAGGCTCACGACAAGCCCCATCAGCGAGTAGATGAAGAGGGTCGCGAAGACGATCGGATAGTCGCGCTTGACGACTGCGTCATAGCCGAGCCGCCCCAGCCCGTCGAGCGAGAAGATGTATTCGATGAGCAGGGAGCCCGTGAAGAAGGCGGAGATGAAGGCGCCGGGAAAACCCGCGATGATGATCAGCATCGCGTTGCGGAACACATGTCCATAGAGAACGCGCCGCTCGGTCAGGCCTTTGGCCCGCGCCGTGGTCACATATTGCTTCTTGATCTCGTCGATGAAGGAATTCTTGGTGAGCAGCGTCGTGGTCGCGAAGGCGGAGAGGAGAAGCGTGATCAGCGGCAACGTCATGTGCCAGAAATAATCGAGGATTTTCTCGTACCAGGAAAGCTGGTCGAAATTGTCGGAAACCAGGCCGCGCAACGGGAACCAGTCGAAGAAGGACCCGCCCGCAAAAAGCACGATCAGGAGAATGCCGAAAAGAAAGCTCGGCACCGCATAGCCGACGATGATGACGCCGGAGGTCCAGACGTCGAAGGTCGAACCGTCGGAGACCGCTTTCTTGATGCCGAGCGGGATCGAGATCGCATAGGAGAATATGAGGATCCAGACCCCGAGCGAGATCGAAACCGGCATTTTCTGAATGATGAGGTCGATGACCGGCGTGTTGCGGAAAAAGCTCTCGCCGAAGTCGAAGCGGATATAGTCCCACATCATCGTGATGAAACGCTCGAGCGGCGGCTTGTCGAAACCGAACTGCTTTTCGAGCTTGGCGATGAAGTCCGGATCGAGGCCTTGAGCACCGCGATATTGCCCGCCATCGCCACCGCCGACAGGCGCGAGGTCGCCGGAATTCCCGGAAAGCCTGTCCGATCCTGACGCGTTGGTGAGGTCGGCGATCACCTGTTCCACCGGGCCGCCCGGCGCGAACTGCACGACGGCGAAGGAGATCGCCATGATGCCGATGATCGTCGGGATCATCAGCAGAAGCCGGCGCAGGATATAGGCACCCATCAGGCGAACCTCTGGATCGGCGAATTGCCGGCGAGGCACGCCGGCGCAGCGTCGACTGGAATTGCTCTAATGTGCGTCAAATCCTGCATCTCCCAGCGGCTGCGGCCTCTGCGGAGCCGTTCGTGTTTCGTGATTCGTTACTTGCATTTGGAATCGAGACGGCGCTGAGCGCAAGGGATTCATTTGGCAGCCGCGTTTTTCGACCACCACGCATCCGGGAAATCCATCCCGTAATAGGGAAGCTCCTTCGGGCGGGCCAGGTGCTTCCAGTAGGCAACGCGCAAGGCCTTCGAATAAAAGAGCGGCACGACGTAGTGGTGGGCGAGAAGGACGCGGTCGAGCGCCCGTGTCGTCGCGACCAGCTCCTCGCGGTTGGGCGCGAAGACAATTCTCCGGATGAGCTCGTCTATCGCCGGATCGGCGATGCCGGCATAGTTCCTTGATCCCGGCTGGTCGACTGAGGCCGAACCCCAATAGTCGCTCTGTTCGTTGCCGGGCACGAGCGTTTGCGCCCAGACGACGTAGATCATGTCATAGTCGAAACTTCTGACGCGATTGGTGTATTGCGAGTCGTCGACGGTGCGGATACGGGCGTCTATCCCGATCTTCCTCACGCTGTTCACGAATGGCGTCACCGTACGCTCGAAGGAAGGATTGGACAGAAGGATCTCGAAGCTGAACGGTTCGCCGGTCTTCGCGTTGACCAATCGGCTGCCCTTGAGTTCGTAGCCCGCCTCCTTGAAGAGTGCGAGCGCCGTACGCAAGTTTTCGCGCACCTTTTGCGGGTCGCCGTTGACAGGGTTCCTGTAGGGCGTGGTGAAAACGGCGGCAGGAACCGTGTCCTTCAATTCCTCGAGGATTTCCTTCTCGCGCCCTTCGGGCAAACCCGAGGAGGCGAGTTCAGTGCCCCAGAAATAACTGTCGACGCGTTGAAACGCATTGTGGGCAAGGCTGCGATTCAGATCCTCGAAGTCGAAGGCGTAGTTCAACGCTTCGCGCACCCGCTGGTCCTTGAATTTTTCGCGGCGCATATTGGGCACGAAGGCTTGCATTATGCCGGTAGCACGCAGCGGGTTCTCGATTTCCTCTCGGATCACCCGGCCGTCCTTCATGGCTGGAAAGTCGTAGGCCGTGGCCCAGTGGCTTGCGCTGTTGTCCTGATAGAAATCTACATTGCCGGCACGGAAGGCCTCGAACTGCACGCTCCTGTCGCCAAAGAACGCATAATTGATGGTGCGGAAATTGTACCTGCCGACATTCACGTTGAGATCCTTGGCCCAATAGTCGTCCCGCAGCTCGAAGCGGATCGAGCCGCCCGCCTGGAACGAGGCGATCTTATAGGGGCCGGAGCCCATGACCGGTTCCAATGTCGTGCGGCTGATATCGCGCTTGTTGCCCTTCGCGTCCTGTCCTTCCCACCAGTGCTTCGGCAGGATGGGGAACTGGCCGAGAATGTTCGGCAGTTCGTGGTTATTCTTCTCGTCGAAGCGGAAGGTGACCTCCCGCTCGGCTGTCTTTTCGGCCGACACCACATGACGGTAGTAATTGGAAAAGAGCGGGTTGTGTTCCTTCACCATGTCGAAGGAGAAAACGACGTCCTCCGGCGTCACCGGCTTGCCGTCCGCCCACTTGGCTTCGGCGCGCAGGCGAAAAGTGGCGGAGGAAATATCGTCGGGATACGAGACGGCCTCTGCGAGCAGACCGTAGGAGGTGGTGATCTCGTCCTCGGCGGATTTCAGGAGCGTTTCGAAGACCAGCGAAGAAACGCCGGTCGCCACCTCACCCTTGGCGAGGATCGGGTTGAACGAGTCGAACGTCCCGTTCTCCGAGAGCCGCAGCTCTCCGCCCTTTGGAGCATCCGGATTGACGTAATCGAAGCGGGCGAAGCCATCCTTGTATTTGGGCTCTCCGATTGACGATGTAGCGTGGTGCCAGACGGTCTGTTCCCCGGCATTCGACGCAGGAGGAAGGAGCAGAAGCGCCGCTGTCAGAAGCGAGGCCGCGAGGCCAGGCTTCATGGTTTTGCAGAAGTTTGGCATCCGGCCAGTACCCCTTTTTTGTTCCAATGTTCTTTTTAATGAACATAGGCGAAATCAGGGCAATTGACAGGACCTGCCCAAAATCAGGCGAATTTCTTCAGTCACATCCCGGTGAGTCGCAAGGTTGATGCAACCGCGGCGAATCACGATAGGAGAGGGTGGCGGAGTGAGAGCGCCGCGCGTCCTGTCAGGCGCGCAAAGATCGCTGCAACGCTTCAGGTTGCTGCATGTTTTGCCCTTCCATCGGGTAGATCGAAGGAAACATGCAGTGCTGCAGCTGATGGGGAATGGAATGAGATTTGATACGCGTGCTGCGCTTCGGCGCTGCGGTTCGATCGTCCTGGCTCTCGTCACGGGGCTGAGCCTCGTTTCGGCGGAGGCGGCCGCGAGCGATGCCACGCCGGCCAAGGAACTCTTCGGCGCCAAAGCCTTGCCGATGCAGGCGGCGCCGGCCTCGTTCGGATTCTACTCCAAGGGCTGCCTCGCCGGTGGCGTCGCCATCCCCACCGACGGCCCGACATGGCAGGCGATGCGGCTCTCGCGAAACCGCCGCTGGGGGCATCCCGCGATGATCGCATTGATCGAGCGCTTCTCCCACGACGCGGTCGAGAAGATCGGCTGGCCGGGTCTTCTGCTGGGCGACATCTCGCAGCCGCGCGGCGGTCCGATGCTTTCGGGCCACGCTTCGCATCAGATAGGACTCGACGCCGACATCTGGCTGACGCCGATGCCGCAAAGAACGCTGAGCTACCAGGAGCGCGAGACGATTTCCGCGACGTCCATGCTCGACAAGAGCAAGTTCCTGACGGTCGATCCCTCCATCTGGACGCCCTCTCACGCCCGACTGATCATGCTGGCCGCGAGCTACCCGGAGGTCGAGCGGGTCTTCGTCAATCCGGCCATCAAGAAGAAGCTCTGCGACACCTGGAGAGGCGACCGCTCGGCGCTCGGCAAGGTTCGGCCGATCTATGGCCACGACTATCATTTTCATATCCGTATCAGATGCCCAGCAGGCTCCAAGGGCTGCAAGGACCAGGCCGAGGTTCCGGCGGGTGACGGCTGCGACAAGTCGCTCGCCTGGTGGTTCACGGACGAGCCTTGGGCAAAGCCGGCGCAGAAACCCGGCGTTAAGCCGCCGAAACCGAAATTCGCGACGCTTTCGGATCTGCCGAAGGCTTGCGCCCTGGTGCTGAACGGCCCCGCACCTGCTTCCGAACAGGAGGCGACCTACGGCACTGCCTTTCGGGCGCCTGCCGCGATTCCGGCTGCCGCTACCAGCATAGAAGCGGTGATCGATGCGGCAGGCGAAGCGCCGCTCGCAAACATTCCCGTGCCCTTACCCCGGCCGGGCTTGCAGTAGGGGAAATGCCGTAGAGCTTTGCAAATTACCGGTGCTCATGTATACGCGCTTCAAATCGATTTAAATCGGTTCGCATGAGCGCGCCCGCCGAGACGGCTCCCGCGAACGCTTGCAAGGGGCTCTTTGATGGCAGATCGGAAATGTCTGGCCCTGATCGCCCACGATCAGAAGAAGGATGACCTCGCGGCCTTTGCCAAGGCCAACGAGGCGGTTCTGTCCAATTGGAAGATCGTCGCCACCGGGACGACCGGCGGCCGCGTTCTCGACGTCTGCCCGGGGCTCGATATCGTGAGGCTGAAGAGCGGTCCGCTCGGCGGCGATCAGCAGATCGGCGCACTGATCGCCACGGGGGACGTGGATTGCCTGATCTTCTTCGTCGATCCGCTGACGGCGATGCCGCACGATGTCGACGTCAAGGCGCTGATGCGACTCGCGATCGTCTACGACATCCCGATGGCGCTCAACCGCGCGACAGCCGAGCAGTTGATCGACTTCAGGCGCAACTGATACATAATCCCCGGACATTCACGCCGCGATCAGGACGGACATCTGCCATGCCCAATGCGAGTGACCACAGCTTTTCCTTTCCGATCCTGATCGGCGACATCGGCGGCACCAACGCCCGCTTCGCATTGCTCACCGATGCCTATGGCGAGCCGAAGCAGCTTGCACCGATAAGGACGGGCGATTTCGCGACGATCGAGGAGGCGATGCAGAAATGCATTCTCGACAAGACCTCGGTCCAGCCGCGCTCCGCGATCCTTGCCGTGGCCGGGCCGATCAAGGGCGACGAGATACCGCTGACGAATGCCGACTGGGTGATTCGTCCGAAGGACATGCTGGCGAGCCTCGGGCTCGAGGACGTGCTTATCATCAACGATTTCGAGGCCCAGGCGCTTGCGGTCGCCGCGCCGGCCGACCAGGATGTCGTTCCGATCGGCGGCGGCGCCGTCCGGCCCTTCAGCTCGCGCGTCGTGCTCGGCCCGGGAACCGGTCTGGGCGTTGCCGGACTGGTCTATGCGCAGCACACCTGGATACCCGTGCCCGGCGAGGGCGGTCATGTCGACATAGGTCCCCGTACGGAGCGCGACTTCCGGATCTGGCCTTTTCTCGAGCCGATCGAGGGGCGCATGGCTGGAGAGCAGATCCTGTGCGGACGCGGCATCATGAATCTCTATCATGCGGTTTGCGCCGCCAACGGCGAGGAGCCGGTCCTTGCGGATCAGGCGGCCGTGACGACGAGCGCCCTGTCCGGCGCCGATGCGGCGGCGGTCGAAACCGTGTCGCTCTTTGCGACCTATCTCGGGCGCGTCGCCGGCGATATGGCCCTGGTCTTCATGGCGCGCGGCGGCGTATTCCTGGCGGGCGGCATTTCGCAGAAGATCCTGCCCGCACTGATGAAGCCCGAATTCCGCTCGGCATTCGAGGACAAGGCGCCGCATACGTCGCTGATGCGGACGATCCCGACCTTTGCCGTCATTCATCCGATGGCGGCGCTTTCCGGTCTCGCAGCCTTTGCCCGCACGCCGAGGGACTTCGGTGTTGCAATGGAGGGACGGCGCTGGAGAAGGTGACGCCGTGGCCGGCGCAAAGACTCGCCAAAGCGGCAGCAAAGCACTATAGAGCCCCCGAAAGCGATGCCGGTGTGCGGTACGCGAGCGGGCTCAGGGAAGACGGGCTTATTGAACGCCAAGGATAGAAACAAGCGCGCAGTCGATTCCGAAACGATCACGGGGATCCTCAGGCGCGTCATCGCCGAAAACGGCCGCGACCACATCCGGGGCTATGCTTTTGCAATCGCATGTCTCGTCGTGGTGGCCGCGACGACCGGCTTCACCGCCTGGATCATGGAGGCGGTCGTCAACGAGGCTTTCGCCAACAGGCGCGCGGATATCGTGCTCCTGATCTGCGGTGCGATCTTCGCCGCCTTCGTCCTCAGGGGGCTTGCGACCTACGGGCAGGCAGTCGCTCTTTCCAAGATCGGCAACAGCATCGTCGCCAGCTACCAGCGCCGCCTGTACGCGCATCTGATGGCGCTCAGCGTCGGCTATTTCCACGAGCACCGCTCCGCTCAGCTCGCCGCCAAGGTCAGCCAGAACGTCAGCGGCATTCGCGACGTGCTCAACATGACGGTCACCTCGATTGCCCGCGACCTTCTGACACTGATCGGCCTGGTCGCGGTCATGTTCAGCAAGGACTGGCTCCTGTCGCTGATCGTTTTCTTCGTTGCGCCGCCGTTGCTCCTCGGACTTCGCTACATTTCCAGGCGCCTGCGCCTGGCGACGCGCGAGGCCGTCGAGGTCAACAGCCGGGTTCTCGGCGCCATGCAGGAGACCATCCAGGGCATCACCATCGTCAAGGCCTTCACGATGGAGAACGAGCTGCGGCGCAAGGTCGAGGCGATCATCGATCGCGCCGAGAACCGCGCCAACCGCATCGCGCGGCTGAGCGAGCGAACCGCGCCGATGACCGAGACCTTCGCCGGACTGGCGATCTCAAGCGTCCTCGCCTATGCCGCCTTCCGCACGATCTATCACAACGTGCCGCCCGGAGCGTTCTTCGCCTTCGTCACCGCCCTGCTCATGGCCTATGATCCGGCCCGGCGTCTCGCGCGCCTGCAGGTCTCGCTGGAACGCGCCGCCGTCAACGCACGGATGATTTACGAAATACTCGATACGGTGCCGCATCAGCGCGACCGGCCGGGCGCAACGGAGCTGACCTTCAGCGAAGCGACCGTCGAGTTGCGCGACGTTCGCTTCGCCTACGGCAATGGTGAGGAAATCCTCAAAGGGGTCAGCTTCCGGGCGGAGGGCGGCAAGACCACGGCGCTCGTCGGCCCGTCCGGCGCCGGCAAGTCGACCATCATCAGCCTCATTCCGCGATTCTACGATCCGCGGTCCGGCGAGATCCTGATCGACGGCCAGAATATCGCCGGCGTCACCAAGCAGTCGCTTCGTGCCGGCCTCGCCTATGTCTCGCAGCAGCCCTATCTCTTCGAAGGTTCGATCCGCGACAACATCCGTTACGGCCGTCCCGATGCGACCGATGCCGAGATCGAGGAGGCGGCGCGGCTTGCCTACGCCCATGATTTCATCCTGGCGCAGCCGCAGGGCTATGACACGCCCGTCGGCGAGCATGGCGTGACGCTGTCCGGCGGCCAGCGTCAGCGCCTGTCGATTGCGCGCGCACTCGTCCGCAACGCGCCCGTCCTGCTTCTGGACGAGGCGACATCGGCGCTCGACACGGAGTCGGAAGCGGCCGTCCAGAAGGCGCTGGACCAGGCGATGAGCGGCCGCACCGTCATCGTCATCGCCCACCGGCTCTCCACCGTCGTCAATGCGGACAAAATCGTCGTCATGAAGGATGGCATGGTCGTCGAAGAGGGCACCCACGAGGAGCTTGCGCGCCGTCCGGACGGTCTTTACGCTCGCCTCCACAATCTTCAGGGCGGCGGAGCGGATACGCTCGCCGAGGCCCAAATCCTGTAGCACAAGAGGAAGTTCACGATGAGCGAAACGGACATGAAGCTCGTGGTGGTCGGCGCGGCCGGCCGTATGGGCCAGACGCTGATCCGGATCGTGCACGAGACGGCCGGTGTGTGCCTTCATGCCGCGATCGAGCGGCCCGGATCGCCCTTCATCGGCCGCGATGCCGGCGAGCTCGCCGGTGTCGGCTCGATGGGGGTCGCCATCACCGACAAGCCGCTCGAAGCTTTTGTCGAAGCCGAGGGCGTGCTGGATTTCACGGCGCCCGCCGCCACTGTGGAGTTCGCAGGTCTTGCGGCGCAGGCGCGCATCGTCCACGTCATCGGCACGACCGGATGCTCGGCGGACGACGAGGCGAAGATCCGTGCCGCCGCCCGACACGCTCGCGTCGTCAAATCAGGCAATATGAGCCTCGGCGTCAACCTGCTCGGCGTGCTCACCGAAAAGGCCGCGCGCGCGCTACCGGCTCAGGGATGGGACATCGAGATCCTCGAAATGCACCACAAGCACAAGGTCGACGCGCCCTCCGGCACGGCGCTGCTCCTTGGTGAAGCGGCGGCGAAGGGGCGCGGCATCGAGCTTGCGGACCACTCCGTGCGGGTACGCGACGGCCATACCGGCGCACGGCCCGAAGCGGCGATCGGCTTTGCGACGCTCCGCGGCGGCTCGGTCATCGGCGAGCATTCGGTGATGATTGCGGGAGAGGGCGAAATGGTCACCCTTTCGCACAGCGCCACGGATCGTTCGATCTTCGCTCGCGGGGCTGTCGCGGCAGCGCTCTGGGGTCGGAGTCAGAAGCCAGGCTTTTATTCCATGCTCGACGTTCTCGGGCTCGACTGAAATCCGATAATTTACAAAGAGGAAATCGAAATGAGCGGCACTCTCGTCCTTGTCCGGCACGGCCAGAGCGACTGGAACCTGAAGAACCTCTTCACCGGCTGGCGCGATCCCGACCTTACGGAGCTCGGCATCGAGGAGGCAAAGGCCGGCGGCAAGGCGCTCGCCGATTACGGCATCAAGTTCGACGTCGCCTTCACCTCCGTCCTCGTCCGGGCCCAGCGTACCTGCCAGCTCGTGCTTGATGCCGTCGGCCAGTCGTCGCTCGAAACGATCCGCGACCAGGCCCTGAACGAGCGCGACTACGGCGATCTCTCCGGTCTCAACAAGGACGATGCGCGGGCGAAATGGGGCGAGGAGCAGGTCCATATCTGGCGGCGCTCCTACGACGTGCCGCCGCCCGGAGGCGAGAGCCTGCGCGACACCGGCGCGCGCGTCTGGCCCTATTATCTGACCGACATCCTGCCGCGCGTGCTTTCGGGCGAGAAGGTGCTCGTCGCCGCCCACGGCAACTCGCTGCGCTCCCTCGTGATGGTGTTGGACAAGCTGACCAAGGAAGAGATCCTCAAGCTCAATCTCGCGACCGGAGTGCCGATGGTCTACAAGCTGAACGCGGATTCGACCGTCGCTTCGAAGGAAGTGCTCGGGGATATGTCCGGGGCGCATTGAGGGCGGTTGCCCCTCTCCCCGCCTGCGGGGAGAGGGAACGTGCCAGCGGCCAGATGTGTATGGGCGCGGTTCGCCGCTTGTCCCTTCGCCCCGCGGGGAGAAAGTGCCGGTGGGCGGATGGGGGCATCATGGCGGCCCTTCAAGCTTTCCCCGCCTCCCAGCCGAGAATCGCGCGCTTGCGCGTCAGGCCCCAGTGATAACCGGTGAGATCGCCGGTCTTGCCGAGTGCGCGGTGGCAGGGCACGACGAAGGAGATCGGATTGCGCCCGACCGCCGCGCCGACGGCACGCGAGGCCGTCGGCTGGCCGAGGTCTTTGGCGATCTTCGAGTAGGTCGTGGCCTTGCCGAACGGGATTTTCAGAAGCGTCTGCCATACGCGGACCTGAAAGTCCGAGCCGATCAGGAAAATCCTCAGCGGCTCTTCCGCGCACCAGCGGTCGGGATCGAAAATGCGCGCCGCATAGCGCGCCGTCGCCGCGCTGTCCTCGACATAGGCGGCGTTCGGCCATCTGGTGGCCATGTCTTCGAAGCTCGCCCGCTCCTCGCCCGAATCGGCGAAGGCGAGGCCGGCCAGGCCGCGGTCGGTCACCATCACAAGGGCCGTGCCGAAGGGCGAGGGGTGAAAGCCGTAGCGGATGGTGAGACCCGCGCCGCGCGCCTTCCATTCGCCGGGCGACATCGCTTCATGCGTGACAAAGAGATCGTGCAGCCGGCCCGGCCCCGACAGGCCGACCTCGATGCTGGTCTCGAGCAACGGCATGTCCTCCTGGCGCAGCAGCCGCTTGGCGTGGTCGAGAGTGATCGCCTGCAGGAAGGCCTTGGGCGAAAGCCCCGCCCAACGGGTGAAGACCTTCTGAAGCTGCGTCGGCGATTGGCCGAGGCGCCGGGCAAGCGACTCGAGCGACGGCTGCTCGCGATAATCTTCGGTCAGCATCGCGATCACGCGCCTGACCGTGTCGTAGTCGGTGCCTTCCGGGGTGATGTCGGTGGGAATGGATGTAACGACGTTCATGATCATCTCCTTGTGCCACAGATAATCATGCCGGCAATCCCGTAACCACCCGATTCTTGTCGCCCAGCCGGCTCAACGCGACCTGGCGGTCGCCAGCGCCCGGGCAAAGGCGACGGCGAAGGTCTCGCGGTCGTCGCGGTTGAGGAAGGAGCCGATCTCGGTCTGCCGGCCGCCGCCACTGATCTTCATCGAGACGATGCCGATCTCCTGACGACGCTTGATGCTGAAACGTGCCCAGAAGGTGTTGAAGCGGTGTTCGATCACCTTTCCCGACGGCGCGAACTTCCTGACCGACACGTCGGTGCGCGAGACGCTGACTTCCTCGCGGGCCCGCCCCGCGTGGTAGTTGAGCCAGAAGGCACCGAACAGCAGGATGAAATCGAGGCCGAAGAAAAACACGATCGGCCAGGCGCCGATGACCAGAAACACGATGATGTGCATCAGGCTCATGATGCCGGCGATCATCAGGAAAATCTTGAAGCCCCTGTGTCCCAGCGAGCGGTAGGGGGTGAGTTCGGCCGCAAAGATCGGCTCGTCATTGATGGTTGGCGCAGCGTTGCCTTTGATCATGACCCTTGACTATAGATGCAGCATGAAAAACGTGAAACTCAAATCGCCACCACACGAGCCGAAGCCGGCAAAAGCGACAACGCGCCGCACGGGAGGCCGTGCGGGACCGCGCAGCGCATACCGCCCCGCGGAAGTGGAGGAAATCTTCCGCCGCTTTGCGGTTCAGCGTCCGGAGCCGAAGGGCGAGCTCGAGCACGTCAATCCGTTCACGCTCGTCGTGGCGGTGGCACTCTCGGCGCAGGCGACGGATTCCGGCGTCAACAAGGCGACCAGGCAGCTCTTCGCCGTCGCCGATACGCCCGAAAAGATGCTGGCGCTCGGTGAGGAACGGGTTCGCGACTATATCAAGACGATCGGCCTCTATCGCAACAAGGCCAAAAACGTCATCGCGCTCTCCGAAAAGCTGATCGCCGACTTCGGCGGCGAGGTGCCGCGCACGCGCGAGGAGCTCGTGACGCTGCCCGGCGTCGGGCGAAAGACCGCGAACGTCGTGCTCTCGATGGCTTTCGGTCAGCCGACGATTGCCGTCGACACCCACATCTTCCGCATCGCCAACCGCATTCGGCTCGCGCCCGGCAAAACGCCGGACGAGGTGGAGGCTCACCTCCTGCGCGTTATCCCCAAGCACTATCTGTTCCATGCCCATCACTGGCTGATCCTGCATGGGCGCTACGTGTGCAAGGCGCGGCGGCCGGAATGCGAGCGCTGCGTCATTGCCGACCTCTGCAGATCGCCGGAAAAGACCTGCGACGTCCCGGCGCCGCTCGTCGAATTGCCGCCGCAGATGGTTCCCGCCGCCGGCTAATTGCCCGCCTGAGGGCGACGGGTCATGGAGCGATCAGGCGATCGATCAGCCGGTCGATGGCGTAGGCATAGTCGGCGCGAGCGGCACCCGCGTCGATTTCGAGCGCCGCGCGATCGAAAGCGGCCGACAGCAGGAACGCCATCGCCTTGACGGTCTTTTCTTCCAGGCGGTGCGGAGCCATGGCGGCGGCCAGGCCTTCCTCCAGCGTTCTGCCGCCATGGGCGGCGTCGAGAGCCGCCATTTCGGTGACGCCCAGCACGGCCGGCCCGTCAAGCAGCAGCAGGCGCACCCTGCCTGGAACGGCCATGGCATCGAAATAGGCCGCTGCTCCGGCGAGCAGTGCCTCGCGAGGTGCCAGGGGAGCGCCGGCCAATCGCTCGATCGTCGCCGCGACTTCACAGGCTTCCCGTTCCACGATCGCCCGAAACAGCGCCTTTTTGTCGTCGAAGTGGTGATAGAGCGCGCCGCGCGTGAGCCCGGCTGCGGCGACGATGTCCGGCGTCGCGGTTTCGGCGTAGCCTCTGGAGACGAAGAGTGTGCGTGCGGCATCGAGGATCGCCGTTCGGGTGGCATCGGAGCGCTCCCGGTTGGAGCGCCGTGGTTCTTTTTGTTGCATACATGCAGCCTGTATGTTATCGAGGATACATGCAGATTGTATGTGATCAGGCGACGGAGGGAAAGGATGAAATCGACGAGCTATTATCCGGTGATCATGACGCACGACGTGCGGCGGACGGCGGATTTCTACGTCAAGCATCTGCGCTTCGAGGCACTTTTCGTCAGCGATTGGTATATGCATCTTCAATCGACCGAGGACGAACATGTCACGCTAGCCGTGCTCGACTACCGTCATGAGACGGTGCCCGAACGGCACCGGGCGCCGGTGCAGGGCCTGCTTCTGAATTTCGAGGTGGAAGACCCCGATGGGCTCTATGCCGAGATACGCGATGCGGGCCTGCCCATCCTTAAGCCGATCTGCGACGAAGACTTCGGTCAACGCCATTTCATCATGGCCGACCCGAACGGCGTGATGATCGACATCATTAAGCCGATCCCGCCAAGCGCCGATTTCGCCGGCGCCTATGATGCAAAGGCGCTGCCGACGTGATCGTCGGCATCCCCCGATTTTCCGCTGCATGCGGGAGCCTTCCGGCATTTGAAGAAGCGCATAACGCTGTTGCGTCTTCCAAATGGCCGGAAAACCGCTATTAACGAACACCGGTCACCAAGAAACCCGGACGGAGTTCATGGCAAAATACGACGTTCTGACGATCGGCAACGCGATCGTCGATATCATTGCGCGCTGCGATGACAGCTTTCTCGAGGAAAACGGCATCATCAAGGGCGCGATGAACCTCATCAACGCCGAACGCGCCGAGTTGCTCTATTCGCGAATGGGACCGGCGGTCGAAGCCTCCGGCGGCAGCGCCGGCAATACGGCGGCAGGCGTTGCGAGCCTTGGCGGGCGCGCTGCCTATTTCGGCAAGGTCGCCGACGACCAGCTCGGCGAGATCTTCACCCACGACATCCGCGCACAGGGCGTCCATTTCCAGACGAAGCCGCTCGACGGCCATCCCCCGACGGCCCGCTCGATGATCTTCGTGACCGAGGATGGCGAGCGCTCGATGAACACCTATCTCGGCGCCTGCGTCGAGCTCGGTCCTGACGATGTCGAGGACGACGTCGTTGCCCAGTCGAAGGTAACCTATTTCGAAGGCTACCTATGGGACCCGCCGCGCGCCAAGGACGCGATCCGCGAAGCGGCGCGCATCGCCCATGCCCATGGGCGGGAAACGGCGATGACGCTCTCCGACAGTTTCTGCGTGCATCGCTACCGGAGCGAGTTCCTCGAGCTGATGCGCTCGGGCACGGTCGACATCGTCTTCGCCAACCGGCAGGAGGCGCTCGCGCTTTACGAAACCGAAGACTTCGACCGCGCGCTCGCGCTGCTGGCCAAGGACTGCAAGCTTGCGGCGGTCACGCTGAGCGAGGAAGGCTCCGTCGTCGTGCGCGGGTCTGAGCGCGTACGCGTCGGCGCGAGCGTTCTGGAGCAAGTGGTCGACACCACCGGTGCCGGCGATCTCTACGCGGCCGGCTTCCTCTTCGGCTACACCGCGGGCCGCTCGCTCGAGGATTGCAGCAAGCTCGGCAATATGGCCGCGGGCATCGTCATCGGCCAGATCGGCCCGCGCCCGCTGGTTTCGCTTGCCGGCGCTGCCCGGCAGGCTGCTCTCGTCTGAGGCTCCCGTCCGAGCGGCGAAACGAAAGCACGCGTTCATGCTCATCATCTTGGGAGGCTTGCCCGGCTCCGGGAAGACGACGATTGCTCGCGCTTTGGCGAAGCGGTTAGGCGCGGTGCATGTGCGCGTCGATACGATCGAGCAATGCATTCGAGCTTCGGGCGTCCCGGACTCCGAAGTCGGGGCCGCAGGATATCTGGCGGCCTATGGGGTGGCCGAGGACAACCTCACGCTCGGCCACACCGTCATTGCCGATTCCGTCAATGGCCTGGGCGTGACGCGAGACGCCTGGCGCGCGGTCGCAGACCGATCGGCGGCACCGGCCGTCGAGGTGGAGGTCGTCTGCTCGGACAAGGCGGAACATCGCCGGCGCGCGGAAACCCGGCTTTCCGACGTACCGGGGCTGACGAAACCAACCTGGCAAGAGATCGCCGATCGCGTTTACGAAGATTGGGGGTCGCGTCCCCTCGTCATCGACACCGCGGCGACGAGCGTCGACGAGCTCGTCGCCGACCTTATTTCGAAGCTCGAGCGCAGCCGTATGGGGAGCTGACGCCGCCCCTTCGCCACCGCCTATTTGAAGGCCTCGCCCGGATATGCGCCCCAGATCTCGCTCTGGGCGATCCAGCCTTCGACCCCTTGCGTTTCGGCATGGCACCAGTCGCCGTTGCATTCGCCGATGTGCAGCATGACGCCGGGTTCGATGCGGGCGACGATCGGCGCAGTGCCCTGCGGGTCGCGACGCATGTTGACGAAAACGCCCTCACCCTTGCTGCGCATCCATGGGGCGGCCAGGGCCGTACGATCGCCGGAGAGAAGCGCCTGGTTGACCCAGCCCTCGGTACCGTCGGCGTCCCGGATCCGGCGCCAATTGTCGTATTCCTGGATGATCTCGACCGGCACACCGGATTTGAGGTAGCGGAAGGCAACTGCATAATCGATGCTCGGGCCGATTCTCAGGTTTACGCTTTTCGCCTTCAGGCTGACGAAACGGGGGAGGGGAAGCCCGCTCGGCCCTTTCGCGGCCTGCGCGTGGGCGGTGGCGGCCGTCAAGACCGCTCCGAGCAAGGCTGCCATCGTGAGAATGGAAACTCTGGAAATGACGTGACGCATGACGAAGCTCATCTTCCGAACGTAAGCAGGGCTTTGCGCAGGCCCTTGCGATGCTGACCGGCCAGTCGCCCGCAAATCCCCGCACCTTTCGAATCCCCGCACGGGGCGGCGACTTTCAATTGTGTTCCCCACCGGGTCTGGTAGAAATTGCGGCTGTAGGGAGAACTATCACCCGACTTGGTTAAGGACCCGTCAACGAGGGCGCTGCTCACAGCAATGACAAGCAAGAAAAAGCCAACGGTGTACATCACCCGCAAACTGCCGGACCTCGTCGAAACCAGGATGCGCGAGCTCTTCGACGCGGAGCTGAACATCGATGACACGCCGCGCAGCCAGCCGGAGCTGGTTGCCGCGGTCAAGCGGGCCGACGTGCTCGTGCCGACGGTGACGGACCGGATAGACGCCGCGCTGATCGAGCAGGCCGGGCCGCAGCTCAAGCTCATCGCCGCCTTCTCGAATGGTGTCGACAACATCGATGTGGATGCGGCCGCGCGCAAGGGCATCACCGTGACCAACACGCCGAACGTCCTGACCGAGGATACCGCCGACATGACGATGGCGCTGATCCTCGCGGTGCCGCGCCGCCTCGCCGAAGGTGCCCAGATGCTGACCGATCGGAAGGGGGAATGGGCAGGCTGGTCCCCCACTTGGATGCTGGGCCGGCGCATTGCCGGCAAACGCATCGGTATCGTCGGCATGGGGCGGATCGGAACCGCCGTCGCCCGCCGCGCCAAGGCTTTCGGGCTTTCGATCCACTACCACAATCGTCACCGCGTCAAGCGCGAAACCGAGGAGATGCTGGAAGCGACCTACTGGGACAGCCTCGATCAGATGCTCGCCCGCGTCGACATCGTCTCCGTCAACTGCCCGTCAACCCCGGCGACTTATCATCTGCTCTCCGCCCGGCGGCTGGCGCTGATGCGGCCCGACAGCTATATCGTCAACACCGCCCGCGGCGGCATCATCGACGAGGCCGCTCTGATCAAGAGTCTCCGTGAAGGCAAGATCGCCGGCGCAGGCCTCGACGTGTTCGAAAACGAACCGGCCGTCAATCCGAAGCTCATCAGGCTTGCCGGCGAGGGAAAGGTTGTGCTCCTGCCGCATATGAGTTCGGCGACGCTGGAAGGCCGCATCGACATGGGCGAGAAGGTGGTGATCAACATCCGTACCTTCTTCGACGGCCACCGCCCGCCCGACAGGGTGCTGCCCGGGCGGGATTGAACCTTTGCTCCCCTGAATGAGACGCGCGGCGCCGTTGGAAACGTATCGGAGGACTGCAATCTCCCCTTCTCTGTGCCTGTCACAGAGATGAGAGCAACGCCGCGTCTGCGGCGAGGGAAGGGTTCTTTCAGCCCAGGGACTTGGTCTGGCCGGCCTTAATGCGCCTCGTCCCAGTTGTTTGCCGCGCGCGCATCGACCTTGAGCGGTACCCTCATGTCGAGCGCGGGCATCGCGGCGTTCTCCATCACCGACACGATGACCGGAATGGCTCGCTCGATCTCGCCATCCTCCACCTCGAAGATGAGTTCGTCATGAACCTGAAGGAGCATTCGCGCGGAAAGCCTGGCCGCCTCGAGTGCCGGCTCCATCTTGACCATTGCGCGGCGGATGATATCGGCAGCCGAGCCCTGGATCGGGGCATTGATCGAAGCGCGTTCGTTGAAGGCGCGCATCGAAGGATTGGACGAGCGGATGTCCGGGTAGTGCGCACGGCGACCGAAGATCGTTTCGACATAACCGTTCTCGCGGGCGAAGGCCTTGGTGTTTTCCATATAGTCGCGGATGCCGGGGAAGCGCTCGAAATATCGTTTGATATAGTCGCTCGCCTCCGAGCGCTCTATCGAAAGCTGATTGGCAAGCCCGAAGGCGGAGATGCCGTAGATGATGCCGAAATTGATCGCCTTGGCGCGGCGGCGGATCTCGCTCGGCATACCATCCACCGGCACGCCGAACATTTCCGAAGCGGTCATCGCATGGATGTCGACGCCATCGGCGAAGGCCTGGCGCAGCTGCGGGATGTCCGCGACGTGGGCGAGCACCCTGAGCTCGATCTGGCTGTAGTCCGCCGAGACCAGTTTGTGTCCCGGCGTCGTCACGAACGCCGTGCGGATCTTGCGTCCCTCGGCGGTCCTGATCGGAATGTTCTGCAGGTTCGGGTCGGACGAGGAGAGCCGCCCGGTCGTCGTCGCAGCCAACGCAAAACAGGTGTGGACGCGTTTCGTTTCCGGATGCACGAAGCCGGGCAGAGCGTCGGTATAGGTCGATTTGAGCTTGGTCAGCTGCCGCCAGTCGACGATCTTGCGTGGCAGGTCGTGCCCGGCGGCAGCGAGATCCTCGAGCACCTGCGCTGATGTCGACCATTGCCCGGTCTTGGTTTTGGAGCCGCCCGGAAGGCCCATCTTTCCAAAGAGAATGTCGCCGAGCTGCTTCGGCGAGCCGATGGTGAAGGTCTCGCCGGCAAGGCGATAGATCTCGTCCTCAAGCGCCGCTGCTCCCTGCGCCAGCTCGCCGGAGAGGCGCGACAGAATCTGCCTGTCGACGGTGATCCCGCGTTCCTCCATGCCGGCAAGTACCGAAATCAGCGGCCGCTCCAGCCGCTCGTAGACGCGCGTCAAGCCCTTGGCGGCGAGTCGGGGCTTCAGCACATGCCAAAGCCTCAGCGTGATATCCGCATCCTCCGCTGCATAGGTCGTCGCCTTGTCGATGCCGACGAAGTCGAAGGTGAGCGACGACCGGCCGGTACCGGTGACGTCCTTGTAGGCGACCGGCGTGTGGCCGAGCCAGCGTTCGGCGAGAGAATCCATGCCATGGGCTCCGTTGCCGGCGTCCAGCACATAGGACATCAGCATCGTGTCGTCGAAGCTTCGCATGGCGATACCGTGCCGCTTCATCACGAGGTAGCCGTATTTCAGGTTCTGCCCGACCTTCAGGACGGACTGATCCTCCAGCAACCCCTTTAGCCGGCTCAGGGCGTCGCGGACCGGCACCTGGCTTTCGACGAGGCCACCTCCCAAGAGATCGCTGACGCCGCTCTTGTGCGCGAGCGGCACATAGGCGGCCCTGATCCTGGAGCCCGAAGGGTCATTCGCGTAATCGGCGATCGCCAGCGAGAAGCCGACGAGGTCTGCGCGCATGGCGTCGGGCGACGTCGCCTGGGTGCCGAAGCCGACGAGGCCCGCCTCGCGGGCGTCGGCAATCCAGCGTTCAAGCGTCTCGATATCGCGGATGGTGAGATATCCGGAATGGTCGAAGGGGGCGCTGCCGAAATAGGCTGCACGCGCCTCGGCGAGGCCGGAGGGTGTGGCACCGGTCGTATCGGCATCCTGACCGGGCGAAAGAAACGAAACCGCCGCCCTGGCCGCATTTCCGCGCGGCGGCGCCGCACTCGAAGATTGCGGCGACGGCGGTGGGCCGCCCGCTTCGCCGATGTCGAGATCCGGCCCATGCGCCTGCGCGCCCCATTCGACCGGTACATGAGCCGGCTCGATCACTTCGGCATCCGTATCGGTCGCCGCCGCGACGCGGCGCGTCAGCGTGGTGAATTCCATTGCCTTCAGGAAAGCGATGAGCTTCGGGCCGTCCTGCGAATCGAGCCTGAAGTCTTCGAGCGGCACGTCGAGCGGAGTGTCGTTCTTCAGCGTCACGAGCTCACGCGAAAGGCGCGCCAGATCGGCATTGGCGATGATGGACTCGCGCCGCTTCTGCTGTTTGATTTCGCCAGCCCGCGCAAGCAGCGTGTCGAGATCGCCATATTCCTCGAGGAGCTGGGCTGCCGTCTTCGGCCCTATCCCGGGGATGCCCGGAACGTTATCGGTCGAATCGCCGGTCATCGCCTGGAGATCGATCATCTTTTCCGGCGGCACGCCCCATTTCTCGATCACGTCCGGAACGGTGATCTGCTTGTCCTTCATGCTGTCATACATCGACACCTTCGGCGTGACGAGCTGCATGAGGTCCTTGTCCGACGAAACGATGGTCACGTCGGCGCCCGCCTCTTCGGCCATCCGCGCGTAGGTCGCGATGAGGTCGTCGGCCTCGTAGCCCTCCTTCTCGATGCAGGGCAGGTTGAAGGCGCGGGTCGCGTGTCGGATGAGCCCGAACTGCGGGATCAGGTCCTCCGGCGGCGCTGTCCGGTTCGCCTTGTACTGGTCGTAGAGCCCGTTGCGGAAGGTTTTCGAGGAATAGTCGAAGATCACGGCGAAATGCGTCGGCGTCACGCCGACGGAGGTGTCGCGCGCGTCGGTCAATAGCTTCCAGAGCATGTTGCAGAATCCCGCCACCGCATTGACGGGAAGTCCGTCCGACTTTCGATTGAGCGGCGGGATTGCGTGGAACGCCCGGAAGATGAAGCCCGAGCCGTCGACGAGGAAGAGATGATCACCGTTTTTCATGCGGCCATGGATAGCGCGGGGCAAAGGAAAGGTCCATTGCGGTTTTCCTGCGCTGCCCCATAAAGTCGAGCGCCAGGCGCCCCCGGGAGCCCGACGACCGAGCGCGGAACACTCACGCAAACGTTACGTATTTGTAATGTGCGATTCAGTCGGGCAATCCTTGAAATGCCACATTTGACTCCTCAAATCATGTCGAGCGGCACTCATCAATGCCGTGCGTCTGGTGATTGGCCTGTCCCCCGCCCGCACCAGATGAGGACAAAGGCCTCATCCCCCTCTCCGGGCCTTTGTCCCGCTTTCAAAGAGCCGTCATGGCGCCGCCTCCGCGCCTTGACGGTTTTTTGTTGTCTCTGATCCGGGCGAACCAAGGAGGATCGCCGGCGCGATCTCAAATCCCCGTGAAGTCGGCGCAGTTTGCGCTTCATTGCAGGCTTTGCAACTTGTGCCAGCCCCGCGTCCCGCGTTAGGCATAGGCATGGCCTTCAATCGTATGGAATCTGCGACCTATCTGGCCAGCCTTTTGGCAAGAGGCTTTTCGCGAGCTCTGCAGGAGCGGGGCCAGAAGCTCGGCTTTGCTCCCGGACAGTTTCCTATCCTGCTCGAATTATGGGCTGAGGAAGGACTGACGCAGAGGCAGCTTCTCGACCGGCTCGATATCGAACAGGCGACCATGGCCAATACGCTCGCCCGCATGGAGCGCGACGGCCTCATCCTGCGCCGCAAGCACCCGAGCGACAAACGCTCTCAGCAGATATTCCTGACGGAGCGGGCCCGCAAGATGGAGGCGGCTGCAAAAGATGCGGCTGTTGCAGCGGAACAGTCGCTGTTTTCCGGCTTTCATCGCTTCGAAAAGGAACTGATGCTCGAATATATGCGCATGGCGCTCGCGAACACGGCGCGCCACGGCGACGCTTCCTGATCCTCTTCATCCGACAATTTATCGTTGCATCAAAAGTTTTCGCTTAAAGCCGCCGGCTTTCGATTCTAGTTTCGCCGCGAGACCCACAAAGGATTCGCATGATGGCAGATATTACCCCGGTCCTCGAGCGCGCCGACGCAAATCTTCCGGAGAGTCTCGAGCGGCTCTTCGACCTCGTCCGCATCAAGTCCATATCCACCGATCCCGCCTTCAAGGCGGAGTGCCGCAAGGCTGCCGAGTGGCTGGTGGCGGAACTCGCATCCCTCGGCTTCGACGCGTCGGTCCGCGACACGCCCGGCCATCCGATGGTCGTCGCCCATCACGGCGCCGAGAAGGCCAGCGCACCGCATCTGCTTTTCTATGGCCATTACGATGTGCAGCCGGTCGATCCCCTGAACCTCTGGGAGGCGCCGCCTTTCGAACCTTCCATCAAGGAGGTCGAGCCCGGGCGCAAGATCATCACCGGCCGGGGCACGGCCGACGACAAAGGCCAATTGCTGACCTTCGTCGAGGCGGTTCGCGCCTATAAGGAGACGCGCGGCGCGCTGCCCTGCCGCATCACCATCCTTTTCGAGGGCGAGGAGGAATCCGGCTCTCCGTCGCTCAAGCCCTTCCTGGAGGCCAATGCAGGGGAACTCAAGGCCGACTATGCGCTTGTCTGCGACACCAGCATGTGGGACCGTGAGACGCCGGCGATTTCCGCCGGCTTGCGCGGTCTTGTCGGCGAGGAGGTGGTCGTCAAGGCGGCGGACCGCGATCTGCACTCCGGCTATTTCGGCGGTGCCGCAGCCAACCCAATCCACATTCTGGCCGAGATTCTCGCAGGCCTTCACGACGAGACCGGCCGCGTGACGCTCGATGGTTTCTACGAAGGCGTCGAGGAGACGCCGGCCGAAATCAAGGCTGCTTGGGAAACGCTCGGCCAGACCGCCGAGAAATTTCTGGGTGAGATAGGCCTCTCGATTCCCTCGGGCGAAAAGGGCCGTTCCGTGCTCGAACTCACCTGGGCACGGCCGACGGCGGAGGTCAACGGCATTATCGGCGGCTATACGGGCGAAGGCTTCAAGACGGTGATTGCTGCAGGCGCCTCCGCCAAGGTTTCGTTCCGTCTCGTCGGCAAGCAGGATCCGGCGAAGATCCGCGAGACCTTCCGCGCCTATGTGCGCTCGAAGATCCCGGCGGACTGCTCCGTCGAATTTCATCCGCACGGCGCTTCGCCGGCTATCCATCTGCCCTACGATTCGGCGCTGCTGACGACGGCGAAGGCCGCGCTTTCGAATGAATGGCCGAAGCCCGCCGTGGTGATCGGCATGGGCGGCTCCATACCCATCGTCGGCGACTTCCAGCGGATGCTCGGCATGGAATCGCTGCTCGTCGGTTTCGGGCTTTCCGACGACCGCATCCACTCGCCCAACGAGAAGTACGAGCTCACGTCCTTCCACAAGGGCATCCGCTCGTGGATACGCATTCTCGACGCACTGGGCGACTGACGCGACGCCTCCGGCGCCGCGCGTCCCGGCGGTTGCCTTTTCGTCCTCATTCCCGTGACGCACGGGAGTGAGGTTCGAAGGGAAGCCTTGCGCCGCCATGTTCCGCACCATCAGCTCTTCAGACAAATCGCGCCCGCCGTGCCTATATCCGGTCGACTTTGCTTGACCTGCCAGCCGTGGGATGCTTCCCTTTTTGAAAACAGATCAAATTGGGAAACGGGCTGTTGGCAACTGCAAGGATCGGGACACCGCGTTCCGAGCGTGAATCTTTCAATGCACAGGATGGATATCGTGAGCTAAGCGGGACCGCGATACGCTCGGCGTGCCTTGAAGCGGCCGCTGCTGACAGGCGACCGCATCGCCGCGACACTTCAGCGTGCCGCATGACTGTTTCCATCATGAATCGATTTCCGGCGGGGAATCACGCAGAAGCGCCCGCATGAAACGGCTCAAGACATATTTCTGGCCCTTTGTCGGGCTCGCGGCGATTTTGATTTCGGTGCGTGCTCTCGTCGACGAATTGCGCGGCCTGTCGCTCAACGAGTTCCTGGCGAGCTTCCAGGCCATATCGCTCGAAAGCTGGCTGCTCGCGATCGGCTCGACGCTTCTCGCCTATGCGGCGCTTGCCGCCTACGACCGGCTGGCCCTCGACCATCTCGGCCATCGCATTTCGCTGTGGTTCATCACCCTCTGCTCGTTCACCACCTACGCCCTCTCGCATAATCTCGGCGCCTCGGTGTTTTCGGGCGCGGTCGTGCGCTATCGAGCCTATCGGTCGAAAGGCCTGACGCCCGGGGAAGTGGGCGTGCTCGTCGCCTTCTGCTCCTTTACCTTCACGCTCGGCACGCTGATGCTTTCGGCCATCGTGCTGCTCCTGAAGCCGAATATCATCGAGAGGTTTTCGGAATTCCTGCCGATTGAAATGTCGTTGACGACAGGCGGCCTGATTCTCGCGCTCACTGCGCTCTACGTCCTCGGCAGCGCGGTCGGCATGCGGCCGCTGCGCACGCGCTGGTTCCAACTGCAATACCCTCGACCCTCGATCGTGGTGAGGCAATTGATTATCGCGCCCATCGAGCTTCTGGGTGCTGCCGGCATCATCTATTTCGCGCTGCCGGAAGCCGGCAATCCCGGTTATGTGGTCATCCTGGGCATCTTCCTCGCGTCCTTCTCCGCTGCGCTGCTCTCCCATGCGCCCGGCGGCCTTGGTGTGCTCGAGTTCGTCTTCATTGCCGCGCTGCCGGAAATGGATCCGGCCGACGTCCTGGCCGCACTCGCGATCTTCCGGCTGCTCTACCTCCTCATACCCTTCGTGATGGCCCTCGTCGTCATCCTCGTCTTCGAGCATTCCCGCTTCCTGAAAGAACGGAAAGCGAAGGAACCATAGCGCATTTCCGGGGGAAAACGCTTGGGTCAGGGGACGTTGCAGGTGGCGGGGATCGCCTTCTCGATCGGACCCTCGGCATCGTCGAGGCGCGCCGTCTCGATCTGATACGGCGTGAAGGGCGGGACCTGCAGCGACGGGTTGATGATTCTCGTCACGTAGCAGCCGGAGAAGAAGCGGGTCTTCCCCCCTTCTTCAATGGATTTGATCGCGACGGGAACGGCCGAATAGATGCTGCCGGCGGCGCCCTCCGTTACGACCTTGCCGAACTTCACCTCCACGGACGCCGTCTTCGCATAGCCTTCGGCAAAGGCCTTGAATTCGCCGACGGGTTTCGCGGCGCCGAAGTAGCCGTAGGCCCTCGCATATTCCTTGCGGTTGACCGCGTTGTAGAGCGAGCGGACGAGCGCCTCGCCGTCTGAGCGGTCGTCGACATAGGGGAATTCCTCCTGTGCCTTGGCCTCGACACCCTGCGCGGCAAGGGCGGCAAGGGCGATCAGCGCGGTGCAGCGAACCCTCATTCTTCTTCCTTTCGAACGGACGAGCCCGCCGGCCCGAAAGCCGGCGCGACCGCGAGTGTCCGGTACGATCCCGACGATTTTGAGTCGAAGGAGAAGGCCTTACCGCGGGGGCAGGCCCGACTTTCGCCGGCTGACGACATGCTCGCGCCAGAGTGTGAAGATGCCGGCGGCAACCACCAGCACCGAGCCGATGATCATGTTCGTCGTCAGCGTCTCGCCGAAGATGGTCACGCCCATGATCGAGGCGAAGACGAGTTGCAGATAGGTAAGCGGCTGAACCGCGGCGGCGTCGAGCATGTCATAGGCGCGAATCAGAAAATAATGGCTCGACGTGCCGGTGATGCAGAGCAATACCATCCAACCCCAGTCCGCTCCCGAAAGCGTCGCCCAGAAGAAGGGGCCGACGAGGCTGATCGCGAGGGCGCCGACGACGCCGGTATAGAAGAAGCTCGTCATCGCCGAATCGGCTCGGCTCGCAAGTCTGGTCGTGATGACGTAGAAGGCGAACATCACTGCAGCCGCCAGCGGCAGCAGGAAGTTCAGGTCAAACGATCCCTCTTCCGGCCGCAGGATCAGAAGAACCCCGAGGAGGCCGATGGCGATCGCCGACCAGCGCCGCCACCCGACCCGCTCGCCGAGCAGCGGCATCGACAGGAGCGCCACGAAGAGCGGCGTGGCCGCGAGGATCGCCTGCGAATGAGCCAGCCCGACGATGGTGAAGGAGGTGATCACCACGACGATCTGCACGGGCAAAAGCACGCTGCGCAGGAGCTGAATGACGGGTTTTTTCGTGACGACCGTCGCAGCAAATCCGCCAGGCGCCCGTGCCGCGAGCGCCGCAGCGAAGCCGGCAAAGGCCCAGTAGCGGATCATCGCTACGAAGACGGGCGGGTAGATGGCGCCCAGATGCTTCGAGATGCCGTCCTGGATCGAGAAGATGACGATCGCCAGAAGCGCGAAGACGTAACCATTTGCCTTGGATCTCATAGGGGTGCTGATACACGTGCTTTACGGCCGCAGCCACGAGTTTCTTCGCTCAACGCACGTCGCCCGAATGTGCTCAGAGGTTCTGGCAGGACGACATGCACGGACAGAGCCCGACGCGCGCCGCTTGATACAGAAAGACCCCGAGCCGGGAGGAGGAGGCTCGGGGTCTTGAACTTGATCGGTTCTGGGAGGAGGAGTGAACCGACCGAATGCCGGGCGCCGTGGGAGGAGGTACAGCGCTTCGACAAGGAGGAGAATAAACCATTCTCACTGCGGGAATAGCGCCAATGTTGCATTGCAGCATTGCGCCGGGTGCAAGACGGTTCCGCCTGGAGGGCGGGAACACCGCCCGCCGGTCTGCCCGTGCCCGCAAGGTTTTGAACAATCTGGCTTTTTCTGAGGAGAGCTCTTAACTCCCCCTTAAATTGCCGCATTTTAGAGTAATCGGATCGGCACCAGCGGGCGGGGTGGAGCCTCCCGCACGACAACGGCACGGCCGGAAATCGCCTGCGGGCGATGGGCATCTGGTCCGGCCTCCAAAGGGATATTTCCTTCCGGCATGGCGAGCGGCAAATCAGGACAGCGGATCGAGCCTTCCTTCGGCGGTAACGACGACGGCGGCGACCTGCGCGTCGACGCGAGCGACCGCGTCGCGGGCGGCGGAAGCAAGCCGAAGCGCGCCAGGCCGACCGACCGCGGCGCCAGGCGAGAAAAGCGCGGCAGGCGCGCCGGCGGGCGCGGCTCCGGGAGAAACGGCTCCGGCGGCGGCTTCTTCGGCCTCGTCCGGCGGCTCGCCTATTGGTGCATCGTGCTCGGCATATGGGGTGCGATCGGCGTCGGCGGGCTCGTGCTCTATTACGGCGCGCGCATGCCGAGCGCGACCAGCTGGTCGATCCCCGAACGGCCGCCCAATGTCAAGATTCTCGCGGCGAACGGCGACATCATCGCCAACAGGGGCGCGACCGGCGGCGAGGCGATCGCGCTCGAAGACATGTCGCCCTACATCCCGCAGGCAGTGATCGCCATCGAGGACCGGCGCTTCTATTCGCATTTCGGCGTCGATCCGTTGGGACTGGCGCGCGCCATGCTGACCAACCTGACGAGCGGCCGCATGGTCCAGGGCGGCTCCACGCTCACCCAGCAGCTTGCCAAGAACCTGTTCCTCTCTCCGGAGCGGACGCTGGAGCGCAAGGTGCAGGAGGTGCTGCTCGCCTTCTGGCTGGAGCAGAAATACACCAAGGACCAGATCCTGGCGATGTATCTCAACCGCGTCTTCTTCGGGTCGAACGCCTATGGCGTCGAGGCGGCGTCGCGGCGCTACTTCAACAAGTCGGCGCGCGACGTCAATCTCGGCGAGGCGGCGCTGCTCGCAGGTTTGCTGAAAGCTCCCTCGCGGCTGTCGCCGGCGCGCGATCCGGAAGCGGCCGAGGAGCGCGCGCAGCTCGTGCTCGGCGCCATGCGCGAGGAAGACTTCATCAGCGATGCCGAGATCAAGACTGCGATGTCGCAGACGCCGACACGGGCAAAGAGCTTCTGGTCCGGCGCCGAGCACTATGTTGCCGACATGGTGATGGACCAGCTCCCGGGCATGATCGGCGAGGTAAGGCAGGACCTCGTCATCGACACGACCATCGACCTTGCGCTCGAGAAGAAGGCGGAAGAGGTGCTCGCCGAGAGGCTCGAGGCCGAGGGCGGCAAACTCGATGCGTCCCAGGCAGCACTCGTTTCGATCGACGGCACAGGTGCCATTCGGGCGCTCGTCGGCGGCAGGGACTATGCCGAAAGCCAGTTCGACCGCGCCTCCAAGGCGAAGCGCCAGCCGGGCTCGGCTTTCAAGCCCTTCGTCTATGCGGCGGCGCTCGAGATCGGCCGTACGCCGATGTCGGTCCGCAACGACGCGCCGGTCAGGATCGGCAACTGGACGCCTGAAAACTACGACCAGAAGTACCGCGGCGAGGTGACGCTTGCCGACGCGCTCGCCAATTCGCTGAACACCATTGCCGCCCAGCTCGTCATGGAGGTCGGGCCGCAGAACGTCGTCAAGCTCGCGCATCGCCTCGGCATCGACTCGGAAATGCAGGCCAATGCATCGATCGCGCTCGGCACGTCGGAAGTGACGCTTGTGGAGCTGACGTCCTCCTATGCGCCCTTCATGAATGGAGGCTTCAAGGCGACGCCGCATGTCATCCGGCGCATCTCCGCGGCCGACGGCACTGTGCTTTACGAAAACACATACGACAATCCGCCACGGGTGCTCGACCCGGCGATCGTCAGCGAGATGAATCGGATGATGGTGCGGGTGCTGACCAACGGCACCGGCAAGAACGCGCGCCTGCCGGGCTGGGAGGCGGCGGGGAAAACCGGAACGACGCAGTCCTTCCGCGACGCGCTCTTCGTCGGTTACACATCGAACCTCGCGACCGGCATCTGGTTCGGCAACGATGACGGCAAGTTCATGAAGAAGGTCACCGGCGGCGGCCTTCCGGCCAGGGCCTGGCACGATTTCATGGCTGCGGCGCATGAGGGTCTTTCACCCTCGCCCCTCTTCGGTACGACGGGCGTGCAGCCTGTCTTCGACGAGGGCGGCATCGCGGCTGCGGGAGAAATTCCGACCGGCGGACCGGAAGCGGGCAGTCCGGATGTTTTCCCCGAGCGGCCGGCAAGCATGGACGGCGTTGAGAGCATGGAAGGCATGGCCTCCGTCGATCACATGCCGCCGGCAGAACGGGCCGGAGGACCGATTCCACCGGCAGGCGTCGGGGAGACCACCGGCGGGACCCGCCGAACCACCCTTTTCGATCTTCTGACCGGCGGCTGAGGACCGCGCGACCGTTGCGGCAGCGGCCGTCGGACCTTTGCAAAATGCGGCTTGCATTTGCCGCTGATACCCCCGCAGAATGCCTTGCAGTCCGAAACGCCGGTCCTTATATACGCCGCATCGCCGCAGCCGCAGCTGCGAAGAGACAAGATGCAAAGACCATCCCGTTAGGGGCTGTCCCACGAATGCCTGACCGGGTTCCGACAGTCCGCTGCAAGGAGAGAACAACATGGCTAAAGTTATTGGTATTGACCTGGGAACGACCAACTCCTGCGTCGCCGTCATGGACGGCAAGGACGCGAAGGTGATCGAGAACGCCGAGGGCGCGCGCACGACCCCCTCCATGGTGGCATTCACCGAAGACGGCGAACGTCTCGTCGGTCAGCCGGCCAAGCGCCAGGCGGTGACCAATCCCGAGAACACCCTTTTTGCGATCAAGCGCCTTATCGGCCGCACCTTCGAGGATCCCACGACCCAGAAGGACAAGGGGATGGTCCCCTACAAGATCGTCAAGGCCGACAATGGCGACGCCTGGGTCGAAGCCCATGGCAAGACCTACTCTCCGTCGCAGATTTCCGCGATGATCCTTCAGAAGATGAAGGAGACGGCCGAGTCCTACCTCGGTGAAAAGGTCGAGAAGGCCGTCATCACCGTTCCGGCCTACTTCAACGACGCCCAGCGCCAGGCCACCAAGGATGCCGGCAAGATCGCCGGCCTCGACGTGCTGCGCATCATCAACGAGCCGACCGCGGCTGCACTTGCCTACGGCCTCGACAAGAAGGACGGCAAGACAATCGCCGTTTACGATCTTGGCGGCGGCACGTTCGACATCTCGGTTCTCGAAATCGGCGACGGCGTCTTCGAGGTGAAGTCGACCAACGGCGACACCTTCCTTGGCGGTGAGGACTTCGACATGCGCCTCGTCGAATATCTTGCCTCCGAGTTCAAGAAGGAGCAGGGCATCGACCTCAAGAACGACAAGCTCGCGCTGCAGCGCCTGAAGGAAGCTGCCGAAAAGGCCAAGATCGAGCTCTCGTCCTCGCAGCAGACCGAAATCAACCTGCCGTTCATCACGGCGGACGCTTCCGGTCCGAAGCACCTGACCATGAAGCTGTCCCGCGCCAAGTTCGAGAGCCTGGTCGAAGACCTGATCCAGAAGACCATCGCGCCCTGCAAGGCCGCGCTCAAGGATGCCGGCGTTTCGGCCGCCGAGATCGACGAAGTCGTCCTCGTCGGCGGTATGACCCGCATGCCAAAGGTCCAGGAAACGGTGAAGCAGCTCTTCGGCAAGGAGCCGCACAAGGGCGTCAACCCGGATGAAGTGGTCGCGATGGGCGCCGCCATCCAGGCCGGCGTTCTGCAGGGTGACGTCAAGGACGTGCTGCTGCTGGACGTCACTCCGCTCTCGCTCGGCATCGAAACGCTCGGTGGCGTCTTCACCCGCCTTATCGAGCGCAATACGACGATCCCGACGAAGAAGAGCCAGGTCTTTTCGACGGCCGACGACAACCAGTCTGCCGTGACGATCCGCGTCTCGCAGGGTGAGCGTGAAATGGCGGCCGACAACAAGCTGCTCGGCCAGTTCGATCTCGTCGGCATTCCGCCGGCGCCGCGCGGCGTTCCGCAGATCGAGGTCACCTTCGACATCGATGCGAACGGCATCGTTCAGGTGTCGGCGAAGGACAAGGGCACCGGCAAGGAGCACCAGATTCGCATCCAGGCCTCCGGCGGTCTTTCCGACGCGGAGATCGAGAAGATGGTCAAGGATGCCGAAGCCAACGCGGAGGCCGACAAGAAGCGCCGCGAAGGCGTCGAGGCCAAGAACCAGGCCGAAAGCCTGGTCCATTCCTCGGAGAAGTCGCTCCAGGAGCATGGCGACAAGGTGTCCGAGACGGACCGCAAGGCGATCGAGGATGCAATCGCAGCGCTCAAGAGCGCCGTCGAGGCTTCCGAGCCGGACGCAGAGGACATCAAGGCCAAGACCAATACCCTCATGGAAGCTTCCATGAAGCTCGGCCAGGCGATCTATGAGGCTCAGCAGACGGAAGCCGCCCATGCGGATGCCGCCGCCGACGCCAAGCGCTCCGGGGATGACGTGGTCGATGCCGACTACGAGGAAGTCAAGGACGAAGACGACCGCAAGCGGTCGGCCTGAGGACTTCGCCTTTCGTTGAACAGGCCCGGGAGCGATCCCGGGCTTTTTCATAGGCGGTTCACGGGCTGCAGCCCAAAGGTGTGGAAGCGGGCCAACCATGCGGAGGAAAGTGGCCGCGAAACAGCCGTTTTCCGACAAAAAACCACTTCCGCCCCGACTTGGCTATGGTATCGCGCTTAAAGGTTTACTAAATCCTGTGGCAAGATAATCAGGCAGCCGTCGGATCCTTCGCGCTGGCAAGCCCTGTCGCTGATAACAGGACGATCTTTGAAGCATGAAACGTGATCTTTACGAAACGCTTGGCGTTCAAAAAAACGCGGACGAAAAGGAGCTGAAGAGCGCTTTTCGCAAACTCGCGATGAAATATCACCCGGACAGGAATCCCGGCGACCAGGAAGCGGAAAAATCCTTCAAGGAAATCAACGAAGCCTATGAGACGCTGAAGGATCCGCAGAAGCGCGCGGCCTATGATCGCTATGGCCATGCGGCTTTCGAGCAGGGCGGCATGGGCGCGGGTTTCGGCAACGGTTTCGCCGGCGGTGGAGCGCACGGTTTCTCCGATATTTTCGAAGACATCTTCGGAGAGATGATGGGTGGCCGTCAGCGCCGCTCGTCCGGGGGACGCGAGCGCGGCGCGGACCTGCGCTACAATATGGAAATTTCGCTCGAGGAGGCCTATTCCGGCAAGACGGCACAAATTCGCGTGCCGACGTCGATCACCTGCGACGTCTGCACCGGTACGGGCGCCAAGCCCGGCACCAGCCCGAAGACCTGCGGTACCTGTCAGGGCACCGGCCGCGTTCGCGCCGCCCAGGGCTTCTTCTCGATCGAGCGGACCTGCCCGACCTGCGGCGGCCGCGGCCAGACGATCGCCGACCCGTGCACGAAGTGCCACGGCCAGGGCCGCGTCATGGAGGAGCGGACGCTTTCGGTCAACATTCCGGCCGGTATCGAGGACGGCACCCGCATCCGGCTTTCCGGCGAGGGTGAGGCTGGCCTTCGCGGCGGCCCGGCGGGCGACCTTTACATCTTCCTCTCGGTCAAGCCGCACGAATTCTACCAGCGTGACGGCGCGGATCTCTACTGTGCCGTACCGATCTCGATGACGACGGCGGCGCTCGGCGGCAAGTTCGACGTCACCACGCTCGACGGCACCAAATCGCGCGTCACTGTGCCGGAAGGCACGCAGGCCGGCAAGCAGTTCCGCCTCAAGGGCAAGGGCATGCCGGTGCTGCGCTCCAACCAGACGGGCGATCTCTATATCCAGATTCAAATCGAGACGCCGCAGAAGCTCACCAAGCGCCAACGCGAGTTGCTGCAGGAATTCGAGCAGATCTCGTCCAAGGAGAACAATCCCGAATCGACGGGCTTCTTCTCCCGGATGAAGGATTTCTTCGATACGTTGAGCGATTGAGGCAAGGCCTCAGGTTTCGCCCGATAGAGACGGGAGGAGGGGCCTGAGGCAGTCCCGCGGGTTTCCTGCGCCCCGCTTGCGGGGAGAAGGCGGCCGCGCAGGCCGGACGGGGGCGTGTTCAGCAATCGCCCCCGTGCAACACGCCGCCCGCCTATATGGCAGCCGCAGCCAACTGCCACAGTCCCAACCCCACGAGCAGCGCACCCGCGAGCCGGGAGAGGGTCTGGCCCGGAAAGAACACTTTCTCCGCGAGCACGAAGATCGCGATCGCCGCGATCCAAAGCACGTTCATGATGCCGCCGACGAAAAGCAGCGTCATCAGGGCCCAGCAGCAGCCTATGCAATAGAGGCCGTGGCGGAAGCCCAGCCCGGCGGCTCCCGCGGGATCACGGCGGAAGCCACCATGTCGCTGCAGGAAGACGACCGGCGTCTGGCATTGGCTGAGGCAGGCATCCTTGAGCGGCGTCCATTGGTAAAGGCCGGCGATCGTCAGCGCGACACCGCTGAAGACGCGGCTGGCGCTTGCCAGCGACGGCGTCAGCAGAGTCCCCTCCATGAGCCATTGTCCAAGCGTCGCGACAAGCGCAAAGCCCGCCCAGGCAAGAAGATAACCGCCGGCAAAGAAACCGGTCGCGGCGAAGGGCTTGCCCTCCTTCCGGCTCTGCCGGCCGATCCGGGCATAGAGCAGGATCATAGGCGCTGCCGAAGGCAGCATCATGCCGACCATCATTACGGTCCACATGGTTAGGGTGACGCCGGCCTCGACGGCACTCCAGGGGCGCGGCGAGATGCCGAGGAAGGCGTCGAGCGGATCGGCTCCGCCGCCGTGCCCCATTCCCATCCCCATCCCGTCCATTTCCATGGCAGGATCCATCTCCATGCCCGCCCCCATGCCGGACCCGGACATGCTCATGCCATCCATGTCCATGGTGGCGGCGAGCCATAGAGTGTAGATCCACGCGATCGCCGCCAATGCTGCGAGGGACGCTGCCACGATTGCGCGATCCCGTCGCAGCAAGCTTTCGAGCGCGGTGTCGGCCGGCATGGCGTCAGTGAACCACGCCGCTTCCGGTCATGTGCAGTCTGGCGAAGTGGGCGTGCGAATCCGCCAGCGAAAGTGCTAACGGCCCGCTCGTCTCGGCCCAGCCGCGCCCCACCTCGCAGCGGTCGTATTCGAAACCGTGCGGAAGGTTGATGCGGGCGCGGTGCTCCTCACCGGTCACCGGATTGACGATAGGCTCGCCGCGGGCCTCGATCCAGCCCGGAATATTGACACGCGCCGAGCGCTTCTCGATGTCGATCTCGAAATCGATCGGCGCGAAAACCGGATCGTGGAAGGTCTCGAAAGTCGTCGCGAAGACCTGGAAGAAGGTGGCGCCCGGCTCGGTGTCCTGACCGCTCATGATCCGCAGCAGCGCCTCCCGCTGTTCGTCGGAGGCGCGCTCGTCGATGATCGGAACCACCGCGCCCCTGCCCTCGTGAATCGCACCGGGCCAGGATACGATCATGCCGCATCTCAGGCCGTCGAGCCGCGTTTCGCCATGATTTCCCTCGTCGATGTCGACGACGGCTATCGCGCGGCAGTACCCCTCAGTGGGTAGTGCGTTGAACTGGCACGGGCAGCCATAGGCGCAGTTGCAATGGATGAATTCGCGACCCTTGATCGTCCACTCGACGTCCGTCATCGTTTCCTCCCCAGATACGATGGAAGTTCACTCTTCCCCGGATGCAATTCCATTAGCTTGCGGAAATATACTCCCGGCCGCCGGCAAAGCCAACGGCGTGCCCGGCAAAAGCTTCAGGCGATAAGGTCAACGGCGAAATAGCAAAGCGCCGAGATCAACGCTGCCGCCGGCATGGTGATCACCCAGGCAACGACGATATTGCCGGCGAGGCCCCAGCGCACCGCGGACACGCGCCGCGCCGCCCCGACGCCGATAATCGCGCCGGTGATCGTGTGGGTGGTCGAAACCGGAATGCCGAGCCAGGTCGCGGCGAACAGCGTGATGGCGCCGCCCGTCTCGGCGCAGAAGCCCTGCATCGGGTTGAGCTTGGTGATCTTCGAGCCCATCGTGTGGACGATCCTCCAGCCGCCGAAGAGCGTGCCGAGTGCGATCGCCGCCTGGCAGGTGATGACCACCCAGAAGGGCACGTAGAATTCCGAGCCGAGATAGCCCTGCGAGAAGAGAAGCACGGCAATGATGCCCATGGTCTTCTGCGCATCGTTGCCGCCGTGGCCGAGCGAATAGAGAGAAGCGGAAACGAACTGCAGCACCCGGAAGGTGCTGTCGACGGCAAAGGGCGTCTGGCGAACGAACAGCCAGGAGACGATCAGCACCAAAAGCAGGGCCAGAACGAAGCCTATGCCCGGAGACATGACGATGGCACCGGCCGTCTTCAGGAGGCCCTGCCAGACGATGGAGCTGAAACCGGTCTTGGCGAGGCCGGCACCGACGAGGCCGCCGATGAGCGCGTGGGAGGAGCTCGACGGAATTCCGAAGATCCAGGTGGCGATGTTCCAGATAATCGCGCCCAT
Source organism: Sinorhizobium arboris LMG 14919 (assembly GCF_000427465.1). Classification (NCBI taxonomy): domain Bacteria; kingdom Pseudomonadati; phylum Pseudomonadota; class Alphaproteobacteria; order Hyphomicrobiales; family Rhizobiaceae; genus Sinorhizobium; species Sinorhizobium arboris. The sequence continues at coordinate 3,488,790 of NZ_ATYB01000014.1, forward strand.
CAGCGCCGCGAAGATCACCTGCGGCGTGACGATACCCGGATCGATGATGCCCGTCCCGAGCGTTTCGGCGACGTGCAGCCCGAAGAAGAGAAAGGCGATGAAGTTGAAGAAGGCCGCCCAGAACACCGCATATTGCGGCCGGAGTACGCGGGTCGAGACGATGGTCGCGATCGAATTGGCCGCGTCATGCAATCCGTTGAGAAAGTCGAAGAACAGCGCGACGGCGATCAGCCCGACGAGCAGCGGGAAGGCGAGCGTCGGATCCATCAGACGTTCTCGATCACGATGCCGCTGATTTCGTTCGCCACATCCTCGAAGCGGTCGACGACCTTTTCCAGTTCGCCATAGATCTCGCTGCCGATGATATAGGCCATGGGATTGGAAGCGCCGTGGCGCCGGAAGAGATCCTTCAGCCCGTGCTCGTGCAGTTCGTCGGAGCGACCCTCGACGCGCGTCACCTCCTCGGCGATGCTGCTGAGGCGATGAGCATTGGCACCGATCCGGTTGAGGAGCGGAATGGCCTCGGCAATGAGGTGAGCAGCCTCGACGACCGCCGCACCCATGGCCTGCATGCCGGGATCGAAGCTCTTCTGCTCGTAGAGCCGGATGGTCTTTACCGTCTTGTGCATCATGTCGATCGCATCGTCCATCGACTGGATGAGATCCTTGATGTCGCCACGGTCGAAGGGGGTGATGAAGCTGCGGCGAACCGCCAGCAGGACCTCGCGGGTGATTTCGTCGGCCTCGTTCTCGAGGGCGACGATGCGATCGCAATGGCTTTCGATCTCAGGCCCGCCGGCAAGCAGCGCATTCAGCGCCTCCGCCGCACCCATGACAGTGCGCGAATGATCAGCGAACAGGTCAAAAAAACGGTCTTCCCGGGGGAGGAGCTTGCGAAACAGGCCGAGCATCAGCGATCCATCCAACTGTCGATTGTCACGAAGTTGTCATATTGTACTCGCGCCCTGGGGGAAAGTTCCGGTGCAACCGAAATGAAGGGCTTTCCCACAGGGGATTCCGCGGAATGGTCCGACCCGGACACTTCACGCAGACGGTGCCGGTTGGCGAAGGAGAGGCGCTGGACGCCCTTTCGTCTTGCCTTGGCCCGGCTTTCGTCCTACCTGACGGCAACCTCGAATTCGGACCCGCAATGCCCCAGAAGGTCTTTCTCACACGCCTGAAACTGAGCGACTTCCGCAATTATGCAACGCTGGCGCTCGACCTCGATCAGCGCCATGTGGTGCTGACCGGTGAGAACGGCGCGGGCAAGACCAATCTGATGGAGGCGATCTCGTTTCTTTCACCCGGGCGGGGCTTGAGGCGTGCTGCCTATGCGGATGTCGCGCGCGTCGGCGCGCCTGATGGTTTCTCGGTCTTCGCCATCGTTCACGGCATGGAAGGGTCGGTGGAGATCGGCACGGGAACGCAAGGGACCGAGGAGGGGCAGTCACGCCGCCTGAGACTTAACGGCACTGCGGCCCGGACCGTCGACGAACTCACCGATCACCTCCGGGTCCTCTGGCTGACGCCGGCGATGGATGGCCTCTTCACCGGCCCTTCCGCCGATCGCAGGCGCTTTCTCGACCGGCTGGTATTGTCGCTCGATCCCGAGCACGGCCGGCGCGCCAGCGAGTTCGACCGCGCCATGCGCAGCCGCAACCGGCTCCTCTCGGAATTCCGGCCCGATCCCGCATGGCTGTCGGCAATCGAGCGCGAAATGGCCGGGCTCGCCATCTCCATGGCGCTCGCCCGCCAGGAGATGCTGGGTCTCCTTTCGGCTCTCGTCGAGCGAAGCCGGAGCGATGGAACCTTTCCGTCCGCAAGCCTGTCGCTCGCCGGCTTTCTCGACGACTGTGCCGGCATTCCCGCCTTCGAGCTCGAAGAGCGCTATCTGGCAATGCTTGCCGAAAGCCGCGCCCGCGATGCGGCCGCCGGCCGCACCCTGGACGGGCCGCACCGCAGCGATCTCCTGATCCGCCACCGGGAAAAGGACATCGAAGCCGAGCGTTGCTCGACCGGCGAGCAGAAGGCGCTGCTCGTCGGCCTGGTGCTCGCGCATGCGCGGCTCGTCGGCGATATGACCGGCCACGCTCCGGTGTTGCTGCTCGACGAAATCGCCGCTCATCTCGATCAGGGACGCCGCGCTGCCCTCTTCGATCTGGTCGACGGACTCGGCGGCCAGGCCTTCATGACGGGTACCGACCGGACGATGTTCGACGCGCTTGGGGAGCGCGCGCACTATCTGGCCGTTGCCAACGGCCGCGTTTCGGGGTGACATAGAGCGCCGTCCGCGAAAATAACATGGAGACGCTTATGACGACCGATGCGACGCTCGCTCCTTCGGAGATTGCGCGCTACGCACGCCACATCGTGCTGCCGGAGATCGGCGGGCCCGGGCAGCAGAAGCTCAAAGCCGCGCGGGTGCTCGTCATCGGCGCCGGCGGGCTCGGGGCGCCGGCCTTGCAATATCTCGCAGCCGCCGGCGTGGGCACGCTCGGGATCGTCGACGACGACGTGGTCTCCTTATCGAACCTGCAGCGTCAGGTGATCCACGCCACCGCCGATATCGGGCGGCCGAAAGTCGACAGCGCGGCCGCAGCGATCGACGCCCTCAACCCGCATGTGAGGGTCGTGGCGCACGCGTTCAGGCTCGGCCCCGAAAACGCCGATGCGCTCTTCCGGCAATACGATCTCGTCGTCGACGGATCGGACAATTTCGATACGCGTTATCTCGCCGCCGATACGGCCGAGGCGGCAAGCGTGGCGCTCGTCACCGGGGCCGTGGGCCGCTTCGACGGCTCCGTCACCGTGCTGAAGCCCTATGAGACCGACGCCGAGGGACACCCGAATCCCTCCTATCGCGATCTCTTCCCGGAGCCGCCGCCGCCGGGCGCCGTGCCGACCTGCGCCGAAGCCGGCGTCCTCGGCGCTCTCACCGGCGTCATTGGCACGCTGCAGGCGATGGAAGCGATCAAGCTTCTCACCGGTATCGGCGAGCCGCTCATAGGCCGTCTGCTGCTCTACGATGCGCTGGCTGCGCAGTTCAACACGATCCGCTATCGGCGCGGCACGCGTTGAGGAAGGCATGAAGACGGTCCGCATCGACGAGAGCTTCGATCGTTACGAGGAGCTGCTGTCGCTGATCCGGGCGTCCTTCGCCTATATGGACGGCCGCATCGATCCGCCCTCTTCGGCGCATTGGCTGACGGCGGCGTCCCTCAGCCGGAAGGCAAGAGACGAGATCGCCTTCGCTGCCGTCGCCGGGCGAGAGATACTGGGCTGCATCTTCTGCAGGCCGGAAGCGGAGTGTCTCTACATCGGCAAGCTCGCCGTCGCTCCGGACTTCCAGAGAAAGGGGATAGGGCGGATGCTCATGGCCGCCGCCGAGGAGACGGCTCGAAATCTGGGCCTGCCTGCGCTGAGGCTTCAGACACGCGTCGAACTCGCCGGAAATAAGGCCACTTTCGCGGCCTGGGGTTTCGCGGAGACGGCGCGAACCGCCCATCCGGGTTTCACCCGCCCGACCTCGATCGAGATGCGCAAAGTACTCAGGTAATAGCCGATTCATCTGCGAAGCTGTCCGAAATACCGGTTCTTTTTGCAGCTGCCGGTGAGTGAGTGGTCAAATATGCGATCAATATGTTGACAAATTAAGTCAAGTTATTTAACAGCCCATTGAGCCAAAGAACCAGCTCTATCCGAGACGAGCCGTTTGCTTTGGTCGTCATTCTGCGAGGGGCTTTGTATGGAACTACGTGTTGGGGTGCTGGCCGTGTTGCTGGCGACGGTAAGCCGCGCCGCATTGGCGCAAGATGCGACGGTGCTGGAGCGCATCGAGGTGAAGGCGGGCACCTCGACCGGGACGATCGGCGCCGAGCCGGAAGCCTATGCCGGGGGACAGGTGGCGCGCGGCGGCCGCGTCGGGCTTCTCGGCAACCGCGACTTCATGGACACGCCGTTCAATATTACCAGTTACACGGCGCAAACAATCGAAAACCAGGGCGCGCGAACGGCGGCTGACGTCGTGGCCAATGACCCGTCGGTCACGAGCACGCACGCCTCCGGCGGCATGCTGGACTCATTCTATGTCAGAGGCTTCCCGCTGAACGAGGGCAACTTCGGCGAGATCGCCTTCGATGGGGTATTCGGGGTCGCTCCGGCCTACCGCCTGTTCACGGACTATGCAGAGCGGGTAGAGGTGCTTAAGGGTCCGACTGCGCTTCTGTACGGCATTTCGCCGAACAGCAGCGTCGGGGGTACTATCAACATTGTCCCGAAGCGCGCGGCAGACGTCGACCTGACCCGTGTCACGACAGACTATGCCTCGGATCTCTACGGCGGCGGGCACGTCGACGTTAGCCGCCGGTTCGGCGACCAGAGGCAGTTCGGCATGCGCTTCAACGGCAGCTATCACGGCGGCGATACGGCGATCGACAACCAGTCACTGGACGTAGCGGTGGGGGCGCTGGCGCTCGATTACGAGGGCGAAGACTTCAGGGCAACGCTGGACGTCATCGGGCAGCGGCAGGATATCGACGCGCCGCTTCGCCCCTTCTTCCCCGGTGGCAGCTTTGATATTCCCGACGCGCCGGACGGTCGCTCCAACGTCCAGGAACCATGGGAGTGGGCGAAGACCGAGGACCTGTCGTGGCTGAGCCGGGTCGAATATGACGTAAGCGACGCCGTCACGATTTTCGCCGCCGCCGGCGGAGGCAATTCACGCGTCGAGCGGCTCTTCGGCACTCCCCGGCTTCTCAACGCCGCAGGCGACGTCAGCATAACGCCGGAAAACTTCATCTTCGATATCGACCGACTCACGGCGGAGACAGGCGTGCGTGCGGAGTTCGAAACGGAAGCGGTCGAACACACCGTGACGTTCCAGGTCAGCGGCCTCCGGCAGACGCTCGCGCGCGGCTCGAACTCCGGAACCGCGCAACCGACGAACCTGTACGATCCGCTTCCACGTCCCGAACAGGATGTGCCGCGACCCGGCCACGTGCCAAGGCTCTCGGAGAATACGTTCTACGGCTTCGCCCTCTCCGACACGATGTCGATGCTCGACGATCGCGTGCTGTTGACGCTCGGTGGTCGCTGGCAGCAGATCGACACCGAAAACTACAACCCCAGCACCGGCGCGATCGCTTCATTCTCCGATGAGAGCGCATTTACCCCGCTTGCCGGCATCGTCGTCAAACCATGGGAGAACGTAGCCTTCTATGCCAATTACATCGAAGGCCTCGGTGTTGGCGACACGGCACCGCAACAAGCCAGCAATGCGGGGGAAACGCTCGCTCCCTACAGGTCCAGGCAATATGAGATCGGGACCAAGATCGACCTCGGGCGCAGTGCGCTGACGCTCAGCGCCTTCCAGATCGAAAAGCCATCCGGCGAGATTGGCGCAAACGGCGTCTTTGCTGAAGGCGGCGAGCAGCGCAATCGCGGCGTGGAGTTGAGCGTGTTCGGAGAGGTGACCCAGGACGTTCGGGTCCTCGGCGGCGTGACCTTCATTCATGGCGAACTGACGAAAACGAACAACGCCGCAAACCGCGGCAACACGCCGATCGGCGTGCCATCGCTGCAAGTCAGGCTGGGTGCGGAGTGGGATACGCCGTTCATGCCGGGCTTGACGCTCGCCGGCAACGTCATCCACACGGACGAGCAGTTTGTAAACTCGGCAAATACCCAGGAAATCCCCTCATGGACCCGGCTCGATCTCGGCGCCAGATACGTGACCGAGATCCAGGAAAGGCCGGTCACGTTCCGCGCGAATGTCGAGAATGTCTTCGATCTCGACTACTGGTCGGGCGTCGCAAGCTACGGGACAATATCGCAAGGTGCGCCACTGACCGTGAAGGTTTCGATGACGACCGATTTCTGACGTCAGGCCGAGTGCTGCCGTCGAAGAGACGGCGCTGCCGCTCTAGCTCTTTGAATCGATCACGTTCATGATTTCACGTCGACCCGACCTAAAATCATCGTGATCCAAGGCGAGGCTCCGTCGACAAGAGCCTCGCCCGCTTGAAGCCATCGAGTTCCGACCGGGTCAGTCGGCGCGGTCGGCGAGGCTGGCGGCATAGCCGGGCCTGTAGGGGATGGGCAGGAAACGGCGGTGATATTCGGCGAAGGTCGCGTCCGGGTCGAGATCGGCAAAGAGCTCAGGATGGAACCATTTCGCCAGTTGCTGGACCGCAAAGAATTCATAGGGGCTGTTATAAAACTGATGCCAGATGCCGTGGAAGTTCTGCGTCTTCTGGGCTGAGATATCGGTGTAGGCGCTGCGGCCGGTGAACCATTCGAGCTTTTGACGGGTCACCTTCGGATCGGCGCCCGGGCCGAGCGGGATCCAATGTCCACCGGGCACATAAGCTTCCCAATCAGCGCTGGTGACGACGACATGCTCCGGATTGGCGGCAATCACCTGCTCGGGATTGAGCTGTCCGAAGGTCGAGGGAAGAACGTCGCTGCCGATATTGTGGCCGCCAGCAAGCTCGACATATTTGCCGAAGTTTTCCGCGCCGAATGAAAGGCAGCAATCATCTGCATAACCGCCGATCCTTTCGATGAAGACCCTGGGGCGTACCGGTTTGGCTTGGGCGATGACGTCGGTGACACGGGTCATGGCCCTCTGGCGGAATTCGATGATCTCCTCCGCGCGCGCCTCGCGGCCCATGATCTTGCCAAGCAGACGGATAGTCGGTTCGGTATTCTTCAGCGGATAGTGGCGGAAGTCGATATAGACAACGGGAATCTTCAGTTCCGCGAGCTTCTCGATGTATTTTGCGTCCTCGTTGGCGCGCATGGCTTCGAGATTGAGCAAGACCACATCGGGCTTCAGGACGATAGTCGACTCGATGTCGATCAAGCCGTTCTCCTGGCCTGGAAAGGCCCGGAGCTTCGCCAATTTTGGGAAGGCCTCGAGATACTGGGCATAGGTAGCTGGATCCGCCTCGATCAGATCGTTGCGCCATGCGACGACGCGGGCCACCGGGTCTTCCGGCTCGAGGGAAGCAACGAGATAGAGCTGCCGCCCCTCTCCCAGCAGCATACGCTTGACCGGCGCATTCACAGTCACCTCGCGGCCGGCGATGTCGGTAACGGTGATCGGTGCCTGCCTGTCCGATGCTGCCTGCTCCTCGGCGAACGACACCGCCGGAATCAGCATGGCTAGGAAAGCGATCGCGGCACGCAACACTGAAGGTTTTCTTCTCACGATAAATCTCCTCTATCGAATGACTGGCGCGATTTGATCCATAGGCCGACCGCCACGAGACATGAAAGGCCGTAGAGGCTTGCAACGAACGGGAATGCCACTTCGAGACCGAAGCGTTGCGTTGCGACAACGCCGGAAATGATCCCCACAACCGAAGCACCCTGCTGGCAAGTTTGCGCAAGACCCAAGACCGACCCCTGCCGATCGCTTCGCGTGGCGGCCGAGACGAGCGCCAGGAGGACCGGGGTCGTTCCCCCCAGCAGCGCGCCCCAGGCGAGATAAAGAGCCGCGAAAAGGCCAAGGTTGCGGGTCGAGCCGGCCAGACCGGTGACCAAAAGGCAGCCGGCTGCGATCCATACGCTCCAACCGAGCACGAACGTTGGCGCGCGCGCCGCGAACACTCGCGCCCATACCGGCGCGCCGACCACAAAGCCGAACGCAAGCAGTCCGTAGCTCAGGCCCGTGACCCAGTGCTGAGCGCCGTAGATCTCAGACATGTAAAGGGCAAACGGCACCTGCAGCACCATCCGGCTTGCGATCAGCAATCCTATGAACAGGAGAAGTCCAGGCACGGATATGCCGGTCAAGGCCGCGCGGGATGCCGCCGCCGCCTTGATCGGTCCCGCGCCGCCTGCACTTTTCGGCGGCACCGGCAGGCTCGCCCACGCGACGGCGGCGCAGAGTGCGCATATCACGCCGGCGGTGAGGTTGACGGCCGCGAAGGGTAAGGCGTCGAGGATGAGACCGCCGAGGAAAGCGCCGCCGAGCGAGCCCACATTGGTGGCCACCTGGAGCCAGGCGAAGAGGCCGGCCCGATCACGCCCGCCGGTGACCTCGATGCCGTAGGCCTGTGCCGGGGCGATATAACCGGCGCAGGCCCCCTGCAGAAAGCGCAGCGCCAGAACGGTCCAGACGTCTTCGGCAAAGGCGACCAGCAATTGCGTTAGCGCAAGGCCGGCCAGGGCCCGAACCATCATCAGGCGATTGCCATGGCGGTCGCCCATGCGCCCCCAAAAGGCGCTCGTCAGCGACACGCCGAGCATCGGACAGATATAGACGCCGATACCCGCAAGGCCGAAGACGCTGTCCGAGGGGCTCAAAGCCTTGATCTGGATCGGCCAGAAGGGACCGCTCATCTCCATGGCGCCCATGGAAATGAATTGCAGGCCGAAAAGCAGCGCGAAGACGGGTCCGAAGCCGCGCAGGACGGCGACCGTGCTGTTCATTGCGCGCCCACCAGCGGATTTGGCAATTGGTGTTCGACCCGGTAATCGCGATAACGTTCGAGATGCATGCGCAGGACCGAACGCGTCGGCCAGGGCCGCCCAAGAAAAGCGTCGCGCTCCGCGAGCCAGAACGCATCCGACAGCATGCGTGGTCGCAGCACCTCGAAGGCAGCTTCCGTCTCCTCCCGCAGGGTGCGCCACAGGCTGTCGCCGGCCAGCGAATATTGCTCGGTGAGGCAAAGCGCGATCTCATGAAGGTGGCAGACAAAGCAGGCATCAATAACGAAGGAGCGCACGAGACTGATATCGTCGTCGAAGGTGGTCGGCAGAATGCCGCTGCGGCTGAAGGGCTTCAGCTCGTAACCGCGCTCCTTGAAGAGCGGGGCAAAACTGCGGCCGTCGCCAAAGTCGCGGATCAGCAGTTTCCGCGGTAGGCCGCGATCGTCGAAGAGGATGGTGCTGTTCTGCTGATGCGCCTCGAAGGCAATTCCGTAGAGAAGATACATGGCCAGTGTCGGCCGGACGACGATGCGCGCATAGGTACGGAAGAACGCTGCGACTGACGCTTCGCACTCGTCACCATTTCTGGCGATGAGCTCGCAAATGAGCGGGCGGCCGTCCAAAGGGCTTGCCGTCAGCAACGCCGCGACCGTTACCGGCAGCAGGCCGTCCGTGCGTGCGAGAGCGTCGGTGTTGCGATAGACGACAGACAGGAAGCGGCCGGGGTGCTCGTCGCCCGTATCCGGATGATGCAGGATCGCACCCAGTTCTTCGATGAAGATCTCCAGTTCGCTTCTGAGATCATCCTCCCTCGACAGTATGTCGGAAATCAGCGTGCTGAGGCGCGGTCCCATATGGATCGACTTCGCCTGCAACGTGCGCTGCTCGCTCGTCATCCAGATCGCAATCGGCAGCTTCACGAAGGGCCTCGGTGCCTCGGTCTCCGGTAGCATCGTGCGGAACGACATGGACGGCAGCGTCACGATCTCCGGGCCGTCTGGGTCGAAAACGCCGGCCTCGATCTCGGCCGCGAATTCGCGGCGCACGAAATGCTCCAGATGCCAGGCGTGTACGGGCAGCGGCTGCCACTCCGCGGGCGACCTGCCCCGCGCTTTCAGCCCTTTGACCCAGTCACGCCAGAGGTCCGGGAAGTTCTCGGCGAACCATTCCGAATAGCTGCCGACATGCGGCATCTTCTCGACGTAAACCCAGCTGCTACGTAGCGCCGCGATGCGCACGCGCACGCGTGCGCCGAACTCGGGCGACAGTGCAGCGACGTCCTCCGGAGACAGGCCGGGCTTGGCCTTCCAAGTCGGATAGAAGGGGTGGCCTTCGAGCGCGCCCCATTGATCGAGAGTTATCGCGGCCAAGTGCGGCGGCAGGCTTCCTTCCAGATAGGCAAGGAAGCCGGACGCGCCGGCTTCGGCGGTTTCCTGGCGCAGCGCGGCGCTCCAGCGCTCGCGCTCGCGGCGTGCCAGCATGTCGTTGCGCATGCTGTTGTCGACGTCGCGCAGCAGATGCTCCAGTCCGTCGGGAGCAGGCGTGATCGCCAGAGAGGGGGCAACCTCCCGCATCAAGGCGACCGGATCATTGATTTGCTGCCGTGCCCCGGTGCCGTCGAGCACTTCGATCTGTCCGCGGTTCCGTAAGGTTCCGGCGGGCGCGAAGCTGAGATCGGTGAAGTGCAGCACACGCTGCGACGCCCAGAGGGGGAACCAGGCTTGACGGCGGTCGCTTGCCCACAGCAAGGCGTTCGGCTCGAGCAGGCGCTCGGCGAACAGGCAGCGCACCAGCCGGTTGATCGCGTTGAGCGATGCCTGCGTCAAAAGCGCGAGGTCCTCGCTGTCGGCGGGACTGGTCACGGAAGGGGTCCTCTCGTCCATCACGCGGCCTCCGGCCAGTCGGTCGGCACATAGTTCGGTGTGCCCGCGGTCAATTGGCCGTGGTAGTGGAGCGCCCAGCGATATGTCCTGGCGATCGCCGGTACCGCCACGTCGAGCCGTTCTGCCATCGTGACAAGCAGAGCCTGTCCGACAGCGATATCCTCATGGAAGGCTCGGCTTCCGCGATCGATGACGAGTCCCGGGCCATGTGGGTTGGGAACGAGGGGGGCACGAATGCCCGCATAGGCGCGATTGGTGCGCAGAAGTGTGTACATGGTTCGGTCATCCTCGATCTGGCCGCCATAGGCCTCGATCAACTCCTGCTGAAGCGGCTTCACGGAACTGAGATCAATGCCGAGACGCGCCTCGCTCGCCCGGCGGATCGCCTGGTTTTCCGCATCGCAAGCTTCCAGGAGCTCGGCGCCTGCCTGCGGGCAGTCGCTCCACCAGCACAGGGGTTCATCAAACGGTTTCTTTTCCCAGGGTGCACCGGGGCCGACGAGTGCGTAGAGCACGGCCGGATGCATCAGCGCATTGCCGGGCGTCAGCGTGATTTCGAGATAGTCCCGCAACAGGGTGACGGGCGCGTCATAGAGGCGCCCCAACATCGCCACGAGCGCGGTGCCGCTCGCAGCGCTTTCGCGGCGATGAAGGGCAACGAAGAGGTCTGCCTTGGCGCCCCCCATGCGCACGCGCTGGCCTGCAACCAGATCGAAGGCGATATGGGGCACGTCCTTCATGCCCCAGATCACGACATTGTCACGCTCCGAGAGCGCCTTTGCCGCGAGCCAGTCGAAGCCGCAAAAACCGGGGATTGCTCCGACATAGACGCTCTTATCCGTCGGCAGATGTGGAGCTATGCGGCGCAAGAGCTCGGATCTTGCCTGGGCGGGCTGCGTTATGACGACCATGTCGGCGTTGACAAGCGCCTGGCTTGGATCAGTTCCGACATGATCGGGCCTGGCGCTCAAGATGCGGCCGTCTCGCGTCTCCGCTTGCCAGACATCGTCCCCACTTGCCCACCGCTCGGCGACCGCGGTGGAGGTAGTCAGGACCGAAACCTCGATGCCCGGGTTCCGCTTGAAGAGGACCGCATTCAAATGTCCCGTGCGGCCCGCGCCGCAAATCGTCACCTTCATGCTGCGCGCGCCTTTCCGACGAGCCAGCCATCCAACTGGGCGGCGATTGCCGGATCGAGCAGGCGGCGCTTCGCCATCCATTCGTCATCGAAAATCGTCCCCAGATATTTCTCGCCGCCATCGGCGACCGTGGTGACGACCATGCCGGTGAGCTTACCCGCAGCAATGAATTCCAGCGCCTTGTAGATGGCGCCGCCGGTCGAGCCGCCAACGAGCAGCCCCTTGCGCCGGGCGATATAGCGTGCGGTCTCGAAGGCTTGCGTGTCGCTCACCTGCACACCTTCGTCGATGCAGCCATAGTCGAGCACCTTGCCGACTTCGTCGCCGGCGGGCGTGCCCGTTCCGGACTGGTAGTACGGGTATCCCGGCTTGCCGAAGACGATCGAGCCGGCCGGTTCCACGGCAATGGTGCGCACCGCCGGATTATGGCGCTTCAGACGCTGGGAGATTCCGGTCATCGAGCCGCCGGTCCCGACGCAGCCGACAAAGGCGTCGATGCCGTCGGGAAGTTGGGCAATCAGTTCGTCCACGAGGGCGGCATAGCCTTCCGGATTTGCCGGATTGTCTGACTGGTTCATGAACAGCGCGCCCGGAAGCTGGGCACCCAGCTGCGCGGCCAGGCGTTGGCGCTCGACGACGGCGACCTCGTCCTCGCGAAAGTCGCCTTCGACATAGCGGATCTCGGCGCCTAGCGCCCGCATCATGCGGATCTTGTCGGGCGCTGCATGGTGGTCCACCACGGCAATGAAGCGCAGACCGAATTCCAGCGCTGCGAGCGCCAGCCCCGTGCCGGTATTTCCGGACGAGGATTCAACGATCGTGCCGCCCGGAGCGAGGCGCCCATCCTGAAGCGCGGCAACCACCATGCTGCGCGCCATACGATCCTTCATCGAGCCGCCGGGATTGTTCTTCTCGATCTTCAGAACCAAGGTGGCATCGCGGCCAGGTACTTTGATCGACATGACCGGCGTCTGACCGATCAATTGCGTTACGGTCGTGTGCAGCATCTAAATGCCTCCAATTGTGTCGGGAAAGAGAATTGGATGTCCTTCCGCGTCCTTGAGGACGCAGAGGCGAGCGGGCATGGGGTGGCGATGGAATTCGTTTTCGAGGAGATCCATCTGGTAACCGGCGGTGTTGGCGTGGATCAGAAGGTCACCGGCATGCGGTGCGATCGGGAAGTTCAGCCATCTGTTGCTGAGAACGTCCTCGTCCAGGCAGCTGTGGCCGGCCAGATAGGCGCGGACCGGCGGCGATTGAACGGCCGGCCTCGTGCCCGGCACGAGAATCGGATCAACCAGGAATTCAGAGGCGAACCAGGTTTCGCAGGCGCTGAAGCTGCTGCCCTCGACAAAGATGACGTGCGAATCCGAGCCGAGCGCCTTTACCCGTGATATGCGGAAGACGGTAATCGCCGCCTGGTCTGCCAGGGCGCGGCCCGGCTCCATCGCCAGCATGAGCTCCTCACGCGCGAGATAGCCGGCAACGCTGCGCCCCTGGCTCATCTGCGCCTGCAGGAGCTGGCGCAGCCAATCGGCCGCTGAGAGAGCGCCGCCATAGGGATAGAAGGAGTCCGGTATTTTCCCAGTCCGGTAATCTTCGGGCGCCTGGGCCGCGAGATGCGCCCGGTATTTGACCTGATCGACATATTGGATGGGGAGACCGCCACCAATATCGATCATACGCGGAGAAAATCCCATCCGCCGGGCCTCCGTAACAAGGTCGGCGGCCTCGCATAGCGCTGCGAAACGGGTCTCCCATCGATAGCCGCTGAGGTGGAAATGCAGCCCGTCGAAGCGCAATCTACCTTCGCGGGCAAGCCGAGTAAGGCAATGAACGACCGCGTCGGCCGGCATGCCGAAGCGGCTCTTACTCTGGTCTCTCGGCCGCAAGCGCAGGAGGATCGGCTGTGGACCAGCATCTGCCGGCAGAGCGTGGATGAGATCCTCCAGCTCCTCCGGCGAGTCCACCGATATCAGCGCGTTGCAAGAGATCAGCTCTTTATGAAAAGCGCCCGTCTTCGCCGGTCCCGTCGCCACCAGCCGGGCACCGTCGGCCCCAAGCCGCCTTGCGTCGCGAAGCTCGTAAAGGCTGGAGACGTCGAGCCCGGCGCCTGCGCTGAGCGCTGCGTGCATAAGCCCCGGCGATTTGTTGACTTTCGCCCCGTAGTAGATCGCGTGCTCGACGCGATGCTCGATCAGCAAGTTTCTCAACGCGGCAAGATTCTCCTGCAACGCGTCCGGCCAGACGAGATTGAGTGGCGAGCCGTGGCAGGCGACCCAGTCGAGAAGAAGGGGCGTGTGTCGGGTGAGAAGGTCCGCTGTCGCGGACCGCAAAGTCGGTGGCAGGTCGGAGCCGATCTTGTGGCAATGCAGCGTCATCATAGGGCTCCCGCGGAACGGGCCGGCGTCATGTCCGTCGAAGAGGGACTGCTCAAAAGGTCAAGTGGCACATCGCATGTCGGCAGGCCGTCTGCGAAAATGTGCCGGGTCGTCTTGCAGGGAAACTTGCGGCCGCTGCGGGCCATCGCGAAGATTTCCGAGGGCGTGACGCTCTCGCCCGGGCGCCAACTTTCCAGGCGCACCGAATCGTAGTCGAGAAGGACGACGGGCACCATCACGAGACGGAGGCGGTGCGCAACCGTCAGTCGGTGATGACCGTCCATTACGAAAAGGGCATCCTTCTCGACTGCTATTGGCCTCGTCCATGACGTCGCTTGCAGAATCAGGGCCTGCAATGCATCGACCCTGTCGGGGCTCACCTCTTCCGTCGGGATCAACCGTTCTGGTGAGAGAAGGCAATACTCCATGCCCGGCCTCGCGCTCGTTCTTTTGCATTGGGAATATATCTTGAGTCAATCACTCAAGATTAGATATAGCCACCTGTGATCGTGCCGTCAAGGGCGTCTTCAACGGTCGATTGCTTGGCGTGTCGGGAGCGCGCGACGGTGACAGCCGTCCCGCGCTTCGAAGGAAAGCTTTGGGTCGGATTGAAATGGCACGAAAAGCTTACGTTAGTTCAGACAAGAACAGCGTCGTAGAAGGATTTGCCGGGTCCGCGGCAGCTAAGATCGCGACGCCTTAATATTCTCGATGGACCCACTCGGCCCGTTCCATTCAAGGGAACCACTCCGAACGCCGCTCTGTACGAAGCAGAAAAATACCGGCACAAGGCCTGACCACGAGTGGAGGCGCCGCGACGGGAAGGCGGGCGCGAGTGGAGGGGCGGCGGCCCTCGCACCGGTCCCGATGCGGGACTGGATCGAACGAATGCTTCGAGGGCGGTCAATCCGCGCCGAATGGCCGCCGGCCGGTGCGCCCGGTGTTCAGGCGGGCGTCTTCTTCTCGGCGCAGCAAGCCGGCACCCGCCGGAAGCCCGCAAAGAGGCGCTGCAGCGCTTCGCGCCCTTCGGCCACAAGGTCGAAGCGGCGGCCGAAGAGCAGCCATTCGGTGCAAAGCCCCATCATCATCCAGCGCAGGGCTCGCGCCGCAGACGGCGGCGCCCAATGCTCCTGCAGCTGACCTCTGTCGAGTGCGCGGGCGAAGGCAAGTTCGAGCAGCGCATCATGGCGCTCCTCGATCTCGCGCTGGCGGACGAGAACGGCGGACATGTCGTTGTCGTAGTCGCAGCGCAGCATGATGGCGAGAATGCGTTGCCGCTGCTCGTCCGCGGCCAGCGTCGCCAGCCAGTCGCTGGTCGCGCTCTCGACGATGGCGAGCGTGTCAGCGGCTTCCGTTTCGATCTCGCGCGCGATCATGTCTTCGTGGGGTAGCGGGACGGCCTCGTAGAGAGCCAGGAAAAGATCCGTCTTGTTGGCGAAGTGCCAGTAGATGGCGCCGCGCGTGACGCCCGCCTCCTTCGCTACTTCCTCGAGCGTCGTGTTGGGGACGCCCTTTTTGTAGAACATACGTTCGGCGGCGGACAGGATGTTCTGTCTTGTGGCCTCGGCGTCGGCCTTGGTTCGGCGCATCTATTCCAGTTCTCCTTAAGCGACGGCCCGCCTGGTTTCGGGGCGGGCCGTCGTCGATTCATTCGGCGGGGCTGACGGATTCGGATGCGGGCTTGGCCGCCTCGGGCGCTGCCCTTCCGCGTTCGAAGATCTTCATGACGAACACGAAGAAGACCGGGACGAAGAAGATCGCCAGCACCGTCGCCGAGATCATGCCACCCATGACGCCGGTGCCGATGGCGCGCTGGCTGCCGGAGCTTGCGCCGGTCGCGACCGCCAGCGGCAGAACGCCGAGCGTGAAGGCGAGCGAGGTCATCAGGATCGGCCGGAATCGCAGATGCGCGGCCTCCAGCGTCGCGTCGATGAGCGATTTGCCCTGTTCGCGGAGTTCCTTGGCGAACTCGATGATCAGGATCGCGTTCTTCGCCGAAAGCCCGATGATCGCGATCAGGCCGACCTTGAAGTAGACGTCGTTCGGCATATCGCGCATCGTCACCGCGAGCACGGCGCCGATGACGCCGAGCGGCACGACCATGATGACCGAGACCGGAATGGACCAGCTCTCATAGAGCGCGGCGAGGCACAGGAAGACGAGCAGGCAGGAGAGCGCAATGAGGAGCGGCGCCTGCGAACCCGATTGGATCTCCTGCAGCGACTGGCCCGTCCACTCGTAGCCGAAGCCCGCCGGAAGCTGGGCCACCAGACGCTCCATCTCGGCGATGGCATCGCCCGAGGAGTAGCCCGGGGCTGCTTCGCCGCTGATGCGCACGGCCGGATAGCCGTTGTAGCCCACCGTCTGCGTCGGCGCCTTCACCCATTCCACGTCTGCAAAGGCGGAGAGCGGAACCATGCCGCCGTTGGTGTTGCGAACGTTCAGGTTCAGGAGGTCCGCGGTCTGCATGCGCTTGGTCTCGTCCGCCTGCACCGTCACGCGCTGCATGCGGCCGGCATTCGGGAAGTCGTTGACGTAGGACGAACCGAGATTGGTCGAGATGGTCGAGTTGATGTCGGCAAAGGTCACGCCGAAGGTATTCGCCTTCTCGCGGTCGATATTGACACTCACTTGCGCCGCATCGGGCATGCCCTCGAAGCGAACCCCGGTCAGGACCTCGCTCTGGGAGGCGAGACCGAGAAGCTGATCGCGCGCTTGCGCGAGTGCCGCTTCGCCGAGACCCGCACGGTCCTGGAGGCGGAACGAGAATCCGCCCGTCGTTCCGAGGCCCTGGATCGCCGGAGGCGACAGCGCGAAGCTGATCGCGTCCTTGATCTGGCTCATGGCCATCGTCGCGCGGCCGGCGATCGATTGCGCGGCGTTGTCGGCGTCGCGCTCGCTCCAGTCTTTGAGCGTCACGAATGCGAGGCCGGCGTTCTGCCCGCTGCCGAAGAAGGAGAAGCCGTTGATCGCCACGATCGTGTCGACTGCGGGTTCCTGGCCAAAAATCTTCTCGGTCTGCTCGATCACCTCCGTGGTGCGGTTTGCAGTGGCTTCCGAGGGCAATTGCATCATGACGATGACATAGCCCTGGTCCTCGTCCGGGAGGAAGGAAGAAGGCAGCCTGAGGAAAGCCCAGCCCATTGCGGCGAGCAGGGCGAGATAGATGATCATGAAGCGGCCGGTGCGCCTGACGACGCCTCCGACAACACGCGTGTAGCCGTGCGACGTTCGGTCGAAACCGCGGTTGAACCAACCGAAAAAGCCGCGCTTGGCGTGATGGTGACCCTTCGGAACCTGCTTGAGGAAGCTCGCGCAGAGTGCCGGCGTCAGCGACAGGGCAAGCAGCGCCGAGAACAGAATCGAGACGACCATGGTCAGGCTGAACTGACGGTAGATCACGCCCACTGCGCCCGGGAAGAAGGCCATCGGGATGAACACCGAAGCCAGCACCAGCGTGATGCCGATCACCGCACCGGTGATCTGCTTCATCGCCTTGCGGGTGGCATCCTTCGGCGTTAGCCCCTCTTCCGACATGATGCGCTCGACGTTCTCGACGACGATGATCGCATCGTCGACGAGGATACCGATCGCCAGCACCATGCCGAACATCGTGAGCACGTTGATCGAGAAGCCCATCGCCAGCATGACCGCGCAGGTGCCGAGCAGGGCAACCGGCACGACGATGGTGGGAATGAGAGTATAGCGGACGTTCTGCAGGAAGAGGAACATCACCAGGAAGACGAGGCCGACGGCCTCGACGAGGGTGTGCAGAACCTTCTCGATCGACACCGCGACGAAGGGCGAGGTGTCATAAGGGATCGAGTATTCGAGCCCCTCCGGGAAGAACGCCGCGAGCTCGTCCATGCGCGCCTTGATCGCGGCCGAGGTCGACATCGCATTGCCGCTCGGGGAGAGCTGCACGGCGATGGCCGCCGAGGGGCTGCCGTTAAGGCGGGTGGAGAAGGTGTAGCTTTCGCCGCCGATCTCGAGGCGCGCGACGTCGCGCAGCCGGACGGCCGAACCGTCGGCATTTGCTCTGAGCACGATGGCGCCGAATTCCTCGGGGCTAGAGAGCTGGCCCTTGATCACGACCGGGGCGGTGACCTGCTGCGTGATCGGGTTCGGCTGGGCGCCGATCGAGCCCGAGGCGACCTGGGCGTTCTGAGCCTGGATCGCCGCCGTGACGTCGGCCGCAGTCAGGTTGAGGCCGAGCATCTTGTCGGGATCCAGCCAGACACGCATCGAGCGCTCGGTCGCGAAGAGCTGGGCGCGTCCGACGCCGGGCACGCGCTGGATTTCGCTGAGCACGTTGCGGCTGAGATAATCCCCAAGCCCGATCGCGTCCATCGAGCCATCGGTCGAGGTCAGCGAGATGATCAGCAGGAAGCCGGCGCCGGCCTCGTCTACCTGTACGCCTTGCTGCCTGACGGGATCCGGCAGGCGCGGCTCGACGCGCTGCACCCGGTTCTGGATGTCCACCGAAGCCTGGCTCGGATCTGTGCCCGGCTGGAAGGTGGCGTCGATCGAGACCGAGCCGGAGGAGCTGGTCGACGATTCGAAGTAAAGCAGCCCCTCGACACCGTTCAGCTCATCCTCGATCAGCCGCGTCACGCTCTGATAGGTATCCTGCGAAGAGGCACCGGGATAGTTGGTATTGATCGAGATCTGCGGAGGTGCGACATCCGGATACTGCGAAACCGGCAGGAGCGGAATTGCGATGATGCCGGCGATCATGATGAAGATCGCCACCACCCAGGCAAAGATCGGCCTGTCTATGAAAAAACTGGGCATGATATAGGTCTCACTTCACTTCGGTGGCGGGCTTTTCGCCGGCATCTGCCGAAGCGCTGGCCTGTTCGGGCGCGGGCTTTTCGTTCGGGTTCCAGTCGGACGGCTGCACGGGCGCGCCCGGGCCGACCTTCTGGAAGCCTTCGACAATGACCTTTTCGCCGGGCTTGAGGCCGGAGGTCACCTGCCAACGCTCCCCGACGGTGCGTCCGAGCGTGACGTTGCGGAATTCCACCTTGTTGTCCGCATTCACGACATAGACCTGCGACTGGCCGGCATTGTTGCGCTGGACCGCCTGCTGCGGCACGGTGATGGCGTCCTTCTCGAGACCCTGCTGGATCTGGACGCGGACATACATGCCCGGCAGCAGATCGTTGTTCGGATTGGGGAATTCGCCGCGCAGCGTCACCTGGCCGGTCGTCGCGTCGACGGCGGCCTCGGAGAAGAGCAGCTTGCCCTTGAGGGCATAGGGCGTTCCGTCGTCGAGGATCAGCTGAACCTCGGCCTCGTTGTCGGCGCTCATCCACTGGCCGTCCTTGAGCGCCTTGCGCAGGCGGATCAGGTCGGTCGCGGACTGGGTGAAATCAGCATAGATCGGATCGAGCTGCTGGATCGTCGCGAGGTTCTGCGTGTCGTTGGTGTTGACGAGCGCGCCTTCCGTGATCAGCGCACGGCCGATCCGGCCGCTGATCGGTGCCGTGACATTCGTATACTGCAGATTGAGCTTGGCCTCGGCGAGGCCCGCTTCGGCGATGCCGACGTCGGCCTCGGCCTGAGCGAGCGCCGCAATGGCGTCGTCGTACTGTTGCACTGCGGTGACCTGCGCCTCCTTCAGCCGCGACTGGCGGTCGGCCGTCCGCTTGGCCTGATCGACCACCGCATGAGCGCGTTTCAGCGTCGCCGCGGCGCTGTCGACCTTGACCTGAAACGGTGCCGGGTCGATGCGGTAGAGAACGTCGCCTTCCTTCACCATGGTGCCCTGCTCGAACACCCGCTCGACGACGATGCCGGAAATGCGCGGGCGGACCTCGGCGATGCGGGTAGCGGTGATGCGGCCCGGCAGTTCGTTGGTGATCGGCAGCGGTTCCGCCTTCGTCGTGAAGACGGCGACCGGCGATGGGGGAGGGGAGGAAGCCGCGGCCTGTTGTTCTTCATTCTTCTGGCAGCCCGCGAGAAAAATCACGGTTGCCAGCGAGGCGGCCAATATCGGTCGGTTCATGCGCATCGCAATGTCCATATTGTCAACGGACCGGCCGCAGTCGCCGGCGTTTCGCAAGCGCTGCGCGGTCCCAAAGTGAGGTGAAGCGGAGCCGGTATCGGCGTGGAAAATACCGGAAAGCTAATATACAAACGCCAATGTATGTTAATTTCTGCCGCAGTGCAACAGAGTTTCGACGTGCCGATACGGAGGCAGATAAAGTGAAGAGCCGGAGTCTTTTCGGCCTCGCGGCCAGTGGTTCGCAGACTTGAGTCCGGCGAGGTCGTTCGGCGAGCGGCCCTTCGTCCCGCTGCCGCGACCTTCTCGCGCAGGCGGAGCGAAGGGGACAGGTGGTACCCGCCTGCGACACGATGCCTCGGCGTTTAGCGGAGGCAGGTTCCCTCTCCCGGCGTGCGGGGAGAGGGTTGGGGTGATGGGCATTTCTCCGTGGATGGAAGAGAGATTGGTGACCGCCGAGCTCGACCGCAGGTCACAGAGCCGGCTTGATCACCCGCCCGTCCGCATCGAAGCGGTGCATGCTGCCGATCACCGGCGTCGCGTGGACGATGTCGTCGGCGGCGTATCGGTGTTCGCCGAAGAGGCGCACCGTCAAGAGACCGACCGTCTCCGATTCGATGTAGATGATCGTGTCGGCGCCGAGATGCTCGACATGGATCACCTTGCCCTTCCAGTCGCCGCTTTCGCGGGAGAGGCCGATATGCTCCGGACGGATGCCGATCGTCTTTGCCTCTCCGTCACCGAGCTTTGCGGCTTCGATGAAGTTCATCTGGGGTGAGCCGATGAAGCCCGCAACGAAGAGATTGGCTGGGCGGTTGTAGAGTTCCATCGGCGAGCCGACCTGCTCGATGCGGCCGGCATTCAGCACGACGATTTTGTCGGCAAGCGTCATCGCCTCGACCTGATCGTGGGTGACGTAGATCATCGTCGCCTTGAGGCTGCGGTGAAGGCGGGCGATTTCGAGCCGCGTATTGACCCGCAGCGCCGCATCGAGGTTCGACAGCGGCTCGTCGAAGAGGAAGAGTTTGGGCTCGCGCACGATCGCGCGGCCGATCGCAACGCGCTGGCGCTGGCCACCGGAGAGCTCGGCGGGGCGGCGGGCGAGATAAGGCTCGAGCGAAAGCATGCCGGCCGCCTTGGCGACCTTCTCCTCGATCTCGGCCCTTGGCACACCCGCCTGCTTCAGTCCAAGGCCCATATTGTCCTTGACGGTCAGGTGCGGATAGAGCGCGTAGGACTGGAACACCATGGCGATGCCGCGCTTGGCCGGCGCCACATGACCGACTTCGACGCCGTCGATCTGCACGCTGCCCGAGGTCGCGTCCTCGAGGCCGGCAATGGTGCGCAGGAGGGTCGACTTACCGCAGCCGGACGGACCGACGAAGATGACGAATTCGCCGTCCTTCACGTCCAGGTCGATACCCTTCAGCACCTCGTGGCTGCCGAAGGCCTTGCGGATGGATTTGAGTTGAAGTGATCCCACGTGTCGCCCTCTTGGGTTAAAGCTTGACCGGCCTGCCGGTGTGCACACTTTCGTCCGCGGCAAGGCAGATCTTCAGCGACTGCACTGCATCATCCATGTGCCGGTCGAGGTCGATGTCTTCCCGAATGGCCCGGAGCACGAATGCCTGCTCGCGGTCGCACAGCTCCTGGTGCCCGGGCTCGCCTTCCATCACCAGGTCCTCGTCGGGTTTCAGGAACCGGCCGTCCGGGCCCGTCGCGGCACTGTGCACGCGGATGACGGAGGTTTTCGTGTGCACGTCGATGTCGTCGGACTTGGCGTTCTGGTCCATGACGATCGATACGGAGCCGTTCGGAGACATCACGTCCTTTACGAAGAAAGCGGTCTCGGAGATCATCGGCCCCCAGCCTGCCTCGTACCAGCCCACCGATCCGTCGTCGAAGATCACCTGCAGATGCCCGTAATTGTACATGTCGGCGGCGATCTCGTTCGAGAGCCTCAGACCCATGCCCCGCACCTCGACGGGTTTTGCGTCGGTGATCTGGCACATGACGTCGACATAGTGCACGCCGCAATCGACAATCGGCGGCGTCGTCCGCATCAGCGACTTGTGTGTCGCCCAGGTCGGTCCGCTCGACTGCTGGTTCAGGTTCATGCGGAAGACATAGGGCCCGCCGAGCCTGCGCGCTTCGGCGATCAAACGCATCCAGGACGGATGGTGGCGCAGGATGTAGCCGACGATCAGCTTGCGGTCATTGGCCCGGGCGCAGGCGACGACGCGCTCGGCATCGGCGACCGTCGTTGACAGCGGCTTTTCGACGAAGACGTGGGCGCCAGCCTCCATGGCCATCACGGCATAGTCCGCATGCGTATCCGAATAGGTGCTGATAGAGCACAGCTCGGGTTTCAGCGCGGCGAGCGCCTCCGGGAACGAAGGCCGGATCTCGTATCCTGCAAGGGCCTCGGGCAGCGCCACCGTCGAGCGGTTGACCAGCCCGGCGATTTCGAAGCCGGGGTTATGATGATAGGCGAGCGCGTGGCTCCGGCCCATATTGCCGAGTCCGGCGCAAAGCACGCGGATCGGGGGTGCGGTTGAATTCACTTGACTGCTCCTGCCGTGATGCCGCGGATCAGCTGCCGCGAGAAGATGACGTAGAGGACGAGAACCGGGAAGATCGCCAGCGAAAGCGCCGACAGTACCGCGTTCCAGTTGGTGACGAACTGACCGATGAATATCTGCGAGCCGAGCGTGACGGTCTTGGTCGCTTCGGCCGGCGCGAGAATCAGCGGGAACCACAGATCGTTCCAGATGGGGATCATGGTGAAGACGGCGACCGTCGCCATGGCCGGGCGGATGAGCGGCAGTACCAGACGCAGGAAAATTGCATATTCAGAGAGGCCGTCGATGCGCCCGGCATTCTTCAGGTCGTCAGACACGGTGCGCATGAACTCGGACAGGATGAACACCGCGAGCGGAAGCCCTTGCGCCGTATAGACCAGGATCAGCGCGGTCAGCGTATTGACGAGGTTCGTCGCCACCATGCCCTGCAGGATCGCCACCGTTCCGAGCCGGATCGGGATCATGATCCCAAGCGCCAGATAGAGCCCCATCAGCGTATTGCCGCGGAAGCGGTATTCGGAAAGCGCGAAGGCGGCCATGGCGCCGAAGAGCAGAACGAGCGCGATCGAGACGACGGTGACGATGATGCTGTTCTGGAAATAGCCGACGAAGTCACCCTGCTTCAGCACCGTCTCGTAGCCGACAAGGCTGAATGTCTCTGGCGTCGGGATCGCCAGGGGCTCGCGAAAGATCGCATTGCGGCTCTTGAACGAGTTGACGATCGTCAGGAACACGGGAAAGAGCGCGACGAGCGTATAGGCGATCAGTGCCGTATGAACGGCGCCGATGCGGAAGAGGGAGGCGCGTGCTTTCGACATATTCTATCCTCCCTAGAACTGGTAGCGGCGCATGCGGCGCTGGATGCCGAAGAGATAGAGCGCGACACCGGCGAGAATGATCAGGAACATGATCGCCGCGATCGTCGCGCCCATCGAACGGTCGCCGAGCTGAAGCTGGAAGCCGAAGAAGGTGCGATAGAGCAGGGTGCCCAGAATGTCGGTCGACTTGTCCGGCCCGGCCAGCGCGCCCTGCACCGTATAGATCAGGTCGAAGGCGTTGAAATTGCCGACGAAGGTGAGGATCGAGACGATGCCGATGGCGGGCAGGATCAGCGGGAGCTTGATTTTCCAGAACTGGCTCCAGCCGGTTACGCCGTCGAGTTCCGCCGCCTCGGTCACCTCGTCGGGAATATTGAGCAGCGCCGCATAGATCAGCATCATCGGGATGCCGATATATTGCCAGACGGAAATCAGCGAAACGGCGACAAGGGCGGTGTCGGGTTTGCCGAGCCAGGGCGCGAACAGCCATTTCAGGCCGACGGTGTCCAGAAGAAACGGCGCGACGCCCCAGATCGGCGACAGGATCAGTTTCCAGATGAAGCCGACGATGACGAAGGAGAGCAGCGTCGGCAGGAAAATCGCCGTGCGATAGAAGGCGCCGAAGCGCAGCCTGGGAACCGACAGCATGGCGGCGAGCGCGATGCCGATCGGGTTCTGCACGGCCATGTGGATCAGGAAGAAGACGAAATTGTTCCTGAGTGCGTTCCAGAAATCCGCCGCCCAGCGCGGATCGCCGAAGAGAACCTTGAAGTTGCCGAAACCGACGAAGGTGAATTGTCCATCGACCGTATTGTAGAAGGACTGACGCAGCGTCTCGAACAGCGGAAGGATCATTACCGCCGTGTAGACGACGAGCGCCGGCAGCAGGAAGACGAGGATGTGCCAGCGCCGCGGGCGCTTGATTTCGCTGACGTCCGTAATGATTTCACGTGGGTTCATCGGCCTCTGGCCCGTTCTCAAACCGGCTGGCCGTCAGGGCGCAGCCTCGATTTCGCTCGAAATGCGGTGCAGTTTCCTGCCGTGCATCGCGCTTCCGCCAGGCGTCCTGGGTTCGCGGAGGGCCGGCCGGCCGCTTCTATCCGCCGGTTACAGGCGCGGCGCCGATACCCGAGCGCCATCCGTGATGCGGCCTGCACGAGATACCGCCTGCACACGGCGGGGGAGGGTGCGCAGGCAGCGTCTGCGCACCCCGTTTGGCCCTACTTGACCGGCTTGAACCAGCTGTCGAGACCATCCTGGAGCTTCTTGGCTGCCACTTCCGGCGTGTCCGTGCCGTTGATGACGTTGGCCGATTCGACCCAGGTCTCGTTTTCGAGGTTCGGTGTACCGCGCGACAGGATCTGATAGGTCGAGCGGATCGTCGACTTGCACTTCTCACGCCAGGAGACGAATTCCTGGGCCAGCGGATCGGTCATCTTCACCGGCGTCGAGTTCAGGTTGAAGAAGCCGGGAAGCGCGTTGGCATAGATTTCCGCGAATTCCGGAGAGGCGACCCAGGTGAGGAAGGTCTTGGCGGCGTCCGCATTCTGGCTCTTGGCATTGAGTCCGATACCGATGTCATTGTGGTCGGAGATGTAGCAGGTGTCGCCCGCATTCTTCACCGGCGGCGGGAAGGCGCCCATCTTGAATTCGGCCTGCGCGTTGAAGCCGGCGATTTCCCAGGAACCGGCCGGATAGATCGCCGCGCGGCCGAGCGTGAAGAGATTCTGGCTGTCCGGATAGGTCTGCGCCTCGAACCCGTCGCCGAGATAATCCTTCCACTTGGCGAGCACTCGGAAAGGCTCGACCCATGGCTCGTCGGTGAGCTTCTGCTCGCCCTTCAGCAGCGCCAGGCGGCCGTCCTCGCCCTTCCAGTAGTTCGGTCCGATGTTCTGGTAGCCCATGGTCGCGGCTTCCCAGAGATCCTTGGTGCCCATCGCCATCGGGATGTAATTGCCGTCCGCCTTGATCTTTTCAAGAATGGCGAAGAACTCTTCCTCGGTCGCCGGAACGGAGAGGCCGAGCTGGTCGAAGGCATCCTTGTTGTAGATGAAGCCGTGGATGACGGAAGCCATCGGTACGCAGAAGGTCGCCTTGCCGTCGTCGGTCGTCCAGGCGGACTTGGCGACGTCGGAGAAGTTCTCCATTCCGGCAAGTCCGGTCAGGTCGGCAAGATGCTTCTTGTTATAGAGCTCGAGCGAGGCGTCGAAGGGGCGGCAGGTGATGAGGTCGCCCGCAGAGCCTGCATCGAGCTTGGCGTTGAGCGCGGCGTTGTACTCGGTGGGGGCCGAGGGTGCGAATACCACCTTGATCCCCGGGTTCTTCGCCTCGAAGGCCGGGATCAGCTTTTCCTGCCAGATCGCCAGGTCGTCATTGCGCCAGCTTTCGATCGTCAGCGTTGCGTCCTGGGCTTGCGCAAGCCCGGCCGAGCCGAGAATGCTCGATGCGAGCAGCAAGCCTTTCATTGTTGTGCGGGTCATGCAGGTTCTCCCCATTAGGCGCGTGTCGCGCGGTTTTGAATTCCCAGTTTATCCTTCACGCCCCGACGATGGCGACCGCCCGGCGCAAATTTCGATCGGCGCGATCGAGCGCCTCCTCGGCATGGGCGAGATCCCTCGCTCCTGATGCGAGCAGGATCGCCAGCTTGACCGAGCCGCCGGCAAGGCCGAGCAGCCTGTCCCCCTCGGCGGCGCTGACGCCGGTAATGTCCGAGACGATCCGGATCGCCCGTCCGCGCAGCTTGGCATTGTCGGCACGCAGATTGACCATATGGCCGTCGAGCACGTGGCCGAGACGGATGCCGACCATGGTCGAGAACATGTTGAAGGCGATCTTCTGAGCCGTTCCGGCGCCCATGCGCGTCGAACCGGACACGACTTCCGGTGGTGTCTCGAGAAGGATGGAGACGTCGGCGTGCTCGAAAAGCGGTGCGCCGGCATTGTTGGCCATGCCGATGACGCTTGCGCCGTGCTTCCTGGCCTCGTCGGCAGCGGCGAGCGCATAGGGCGTTGAGCCGCTGGCGGAGGCCGAAATCAGACAGTCGCCGGTCCCGATGCCGGCGCTTCGCACATCGGCGCGCGCGAGCTCCATGTCGTCCTCATAGCCACCGGCAAGATCAGTGAGACTCGCAGCCCCGCCGGCGATAAGAATGACGATCCGCTCCTGGGCTATGCCGTAGGTGCCCGGCAGTTCGAGCGCATCGGCCATCGCCATCAACCCGGAGCTTCCGGCGCCGGCATAGGCGAGCCGCCCACCCGAGGCGAGCACGCCTGCGGCAAGGTCTGCAGCCGCCGAAATAGGTTCGATCGCCTGGTCCACGGACCGCGCAGCCTCCTGCTGACCGGCTGCGAGCAAGCGAAGGGCAAGCTCCGGACGCATGACGTCCAGGCCCTTGGCATTGTCGTGGCGCTCTTCGGTCTTCGCTGACGGCATGGCTTCGGTCTCCTCTTCTGGAATTAATGCCAAAAAAATACCACTTGTCCAGGAGAAATTTAACTTTTACTGCAAGAAGCCGACGTAGAAAGAATTAAATCATGTGTATTCAATGTGATAGTGTCAGTAGCGACCTGCTGGCGGAAATCCTGCTTGGTTAATGGTATTTTTTTGGTATCTTGTGGTGACGGAGGTGTTCATGGCGTTTTACCTGATCGGAATTGATGGCGGCGGAACGAGCTGCCGTGCGGCGGTAGCTGCCCTCGATGGCCGCATTCTCGGCCGTGGCAAGGCGGGTGCCGCGAACATCCTCACCGATCCGGAAACGGCGCTGCAGAACATAGCGGATGCGGCACGCAATGCCTTCGGGGATGCAGGCCTCGATCCCGCTGGAATCGCGGCCTCGCGCGCAATCGTGGGAGTCGCCGGCCATAATGTCGGCGACGCGGTTCATTACGTGAAGAGGCGGCTTCCCTTCGCTCAGGCCGAAATCGAGTCCGATGGGTTGATTGCGCTGCAGGGCGCTCTCGGTGACCGGGACGGGGCCGTCGCGATACTGGGGACGGGCACGATCTATATCGCGCGCCGGGGCGATGAGGTCAGCTATACCGGCGGCTGGGGGTTCACGATCGGAGATCATGGCAGCGGGGCGCGCATCGGCCATGCGCTTCTGCAGGAGAGCCTGCTCGCCTATGACGGCATACACGAAAGTTCGGCCGTGACGGATTCGGTTCTTGCCGAGTTCAACAACGATCCGCGCGACGTCGTCGATTTCGCGCGGCTCGCCAAACCCGGCGAGTTCGGCCGCTATGCGCCGCGCGTCTTCGAATACGCCGAGCGCGGCGACCCTGTGGCAGTCAGGCTGTTGGAGGCTGCTGCCGCG
This sequence comes from Sinorhizobium arboris LMG 14919, assembly GCF_000427465.1. NCBI lineage: Bacteria > Pseudomonadati > Pseudomonadota > Alphaproteobacteria > Hyphomicrobiales > Rhizobiaceae > Sinorhizobium > Sinorhizobium arboris. The sequence continues at coordinate 3,516,351 of NZ_ATYB01000014.1, forward strand.
ACGGTGGACGAGGCGCTCGACCTGGTGGTTTCCAGGGGAAGCGAAAAGCTGTGTCTGCTCGGTGGGCTCGCGTCGCTTTACCGCCGCTGGCTTGCCGAGCGTCACCAGCCGCGCTTCGTCGAGGCGGAGGCCGACGCCTTGACGGGCGCCGTCGCGCTCGCCGCCGCCCGCTTCGGTTCCAGTTCGGGAGCGTCGGCATGAACCAGCAGCTCTCCGCTATTCTTCCGCTCGAAACCCTGCAGTCGGGGGGCGCCGGGCCGCTTTACCTGAAGCTCAGGCAATCGCTCGAAGAGGCTATCCTGTCGGGCAAACTCAACCACGGCGATGCGCTGCCGCCGGAACGGGACCTCGCAGACTATGCCAATGTCAGCCGAGTCACCGTCCGCAAAGCGGTCGACGATCTGGTGCGCGACGGACTCCTCGTGCGCCGCCACGGTTCCGGCACCTTCGTCGTCCGGCCCGTGTCGCGCGTCGAGCAGTCGCTCTCGCGCCTCACCTCCTTCACCGAGGACATGGCCCGGCGCGGCCTCAACACGCGTGCGGAATGGCTGGAGCGAGGCCTTTTCCATCCCTCGCCGGACGAGATGATGACCCTCGGGCTTGCGGCCGGTGCGCTTGTGGCGCGCCTCGGGCGGCTCCGCATTGCCGACGACATGCCGCTTGCGATCGAACGCGCCTGTGTTTCGGCCGAATTCGTCCCCGATCCGCTCGCCGTCACCTCCTCGCTCTACTCGGAGCTCGAGAAGAAGCAGGCCAGGCCGGTACGCGCGGTGCAGCGCATTTCCGCCTGCAATATCAAGGAACCGGACGCGGCCATGCTCGGCGTTGCCGTCGGCGCAGCCGGTCTTTCGATCGAAAGGGTCTCCTATCTTGCCTCGGGACGCGTGGTCGAATTCACACGGTCGCTCTACCGGGGCGACGCCTATGATTTCGTTGCGGAGCTGACGATTCCGGAAAGCTGAGCCGGCGCTGCCGGATAGGAAAGGGCGGGTGTGAGGGAAAGTGTAAAGCGGTTTTCCGCCCCCATCCGGGCCAATTGATGAAAGGACATGACGATGCAGACCAACATGCGGCGAGAAATCGACGAGGTTCCCGAGGCCGCTGCCCGGTTGCTGGAGCGCTCGGCCGCAGGACTTGCACAAGCCGGCGCGGCGCTGCGCGCCAAGGACCCGTCCTTTCTGGTGACGATCGCCAGAGGATCTTCCGACCATGCCGCGCTGTTCCTGAAATACGCGATCGAGCTCACGACCGGTCGCCCCGTCGCCTCGCTCGGACCGTCGCTGGCGTCGATATACGGTGCCGATCTGAAACTCGGCGGTGCGGCGGCGATCGCGATTTCCCAGTCCGGCAAGAGCCCGGATATCGTCGCCATGGCTGAAGCGGCGACGCGCGCCGGTGCGGTCTCGATCGCGCTGACGAATACGCTGCCTTCGCCGATCGCCGAGGCTTGCACGCACCCGCTCGACATTCTCGCGGGGCCGGAAATTGCCGTGGCGGCGACCAAGTCCTATGTTAACTCGATCGTTGCCGGGCTGGCCGTGCTTGGTGAGTGGACCGGCGATGCGGCCCTCAAGCGTGCGGTCGCCGATCTGCCGAACCAGTTCGCCAAGGCCGTGAAGCTCGATTGGCAGGGCTTCGCGGGGGACCTCGAGGAAGCGGAATCGCTCTATGTGCTGGGCCGCGGACCGGCGCTCGCGATCGCCAGCGAAGCGGCGCTTAAGTTCAAGGAGACTTCAGGCATGCATGCCGAAGCCTATTCCGCGGCGGAAGTGCTGCACGGACCGGTGGCGCTGGTCGGGCCCCGGTTCCCGGTCCTCGTGCTGGCTGCCCGCGACGCGGCAGAAGCCTCGGTAGCGGACATTGCCGACGGCATGAGCACCAAAGGGGCAGTCGTGCACGTGACCTCGGCACGGGCGGGCAAGGCAAGGCGCCTGCCCTTCGTCGAAACCGGGCACCCGCTCACCGACGCCTTGGCATTGATCCTGCCGTTCTATGGCTTCGTCGAGGCCTGGTCCCGCTCTCGCGGGCTCAATCCGGACGCACCGGAGAACCTCAAGAAGGTGACGGAGACACGATGACAGCGAAGAAGACGATCACCGGAGCGCGGATTTTCGACGGCATCGACTGGCACGACGGCGCCGCCCTCGTCATCGATGCGGGGCACGTGAAGACGATCTCGCCGGCGGGAAGCGTGGCCCTCGGCGGCGAGATCGTCGACGCGCGCGGCCTGCTGCTCGTTCCCGGCTTCATCGATCTGCAGGTGAATGGCGGCGGCGGCGCTCTTCTGAACGAAGAGCCGACCCTCGAAGGCATCCGGCAGATTTGCGCGGCGCATGCGAAATTCGGCACGACGGCGCTGCTGCCGACGCTGATCACCGACACACGCCCGGTCCGGACCGCAGCTATTGCGGCGGGTATCGAGGCGAAGGCGGCGGCGGTTCGGGGCTTCCTCGGCCTGCATCTGGAAGGCCCGCATCTCTCGGTAGCGCGCAAGGGCGCCCACGATGCGGCGCTTATCCGCCCGATGGAAGATGACGATCTTGCCGAGATACTGGCCTGTGCAAAGGCGCTCGGCCGCCTGATGCTCACCGTGGCCCCGGAAAACGCCACGAAAGAGCAGGTACGGGCACTGGCCGATGGCGGCGTTGTGGTGAGCCTCGGTCATACCGCCGTGGATTACGACACGGCCTGCGCCTATGCCAAAGCGGGCGCCCGGACCATCACGCACCTCTTCAACGCGATGAGCGGGCTCGGCCATCGCGAACCGGGAGTGGTCGGCGCGGCGCTTGCGACGGGCACGCTTCATGCCGGCATGATCGCCGATGGTTTTCATGTTCACCCGGCATCGATGGGCATAGCGCTACGCGGTAAAATGGGCCCGGGACAGATTTTCCTGGTCACCGATGCTATGTCGCCGATCGGCACCGATCAGACGAGCTTCCTGCTGAACGGACGGGAAATCCTGCGCCAGGGCGGACGCCTGACGCTTGCGGACGGCACGCTTGCCGGCGCCGACATCGACATGCTGTCTTCGGTCCGCTTCGTCCACCGGAGACTCGGCCTGCCGATAGAGGAGGCGCTCCGCATGGCGTCCGCCTATCCCGCCGACGCCATGGGGATCGCCTCGCATAAGGGGCGGCTCCTGCCGGGGACGGATGCGGATTTCGTGCTGCTCACGCCGGAACTCGACATCAAATCAACCTGGATCGGCGGAGAGGCTGTATTTGTGGTTTGAGGCAGGTTGCCGGGGTAATTCGGTGCAAGATTGCTTCTCTCCTCGGGTTAAACCCGAGGACTAACCCTCTCCCGCAGCGGGGGAGAGGGGACTTACGGAGCATGCCGCTTGTCCCTTCTCTCTCCATTGAAATGACATTGAAATGGGGAGAAGGCGGACGCCGTCGGAAACCTTTACTCTCAAGCCTTTGCCGCCTGCGCATCGAGGCGCGCCCGCATCGCCCTGATCTTTGCCGCGTCCGTGCGGCGGCGCTCCGGCGCGGCGAAGCCCATGTCGATCAGCCGCATGTCATTAGCCGGCTCAGCGGTCGAGCAGGACGAATGGACCTCGGTGATGGCGAGTCTCGGCACGATCGTTCCGATCGTGCCGATGGTGATGCCCGAGCCGGGCATGATCGAAATCCGTCCCGCCGCCAGTTCGATGAGCCTTTCCAGCGTCTCGACCGCTTCCGGTGCGGTTTTCGCGCCACCCGAGGTCAGGATGCGTTCGAAGCCGAGATCCACGGCGACCTCCATCGCCTCGGCGAAATCGGGCACCAGATCGAAGGCTCGGTGCAGCGTGAGCCCCATTCCTGCGGCGTGGCCGGCAAGTTTCGTCAGCATGCGCGCGTCCAGGCGGCCGTCGGCGAGCGATGCGCCGAGCACCACGCCCGCAAGCCCGGCGCTGCGGGCCGCATCGATGTCGCGCCGCATGACCTCGAGCTCGGCGCGATCATAAATGAAATCGCCTGGCCGCGGCCGGATCATCGCATAGACCGGCACCGGCGGCGGAGCGGCGACGGCCATCAGGCCGGGACTGGGAGTGAGCCCTCCGGCGCCAAGTGCCGAACAGAGCTCGATGCGGTCGGCGCCCCCCGCAACGGCTGCCTCCAGACCATCGGGATCGTCGACGCAGACCTCGAGTGATATGCGGCTCATTGCTGTCTCCCTCCGAAGCCGAGGAGCGCGGCGCCGATCAGGCCCGGCTCCACCCGACACTCGCCACGCACCACGAGAGGCCGGTCGAAACGCCTGAGGATGCGGCTACGCACCGCCCGGTCGATCTCGGCAAGCAGAGCCTCGGCATTGGCAAGACCACCGCCCACCGGCACGATCGTCGCCCCGGTGATGTTGATCACGAGTGCCAGCGGCGAGCTCACCAGATCGACGAAGACGTCGATCGTGCGCGCTGCCTGGGCATCCCCGCTCTGCCAGGCCTCGATGATATCGTGGCTGGAGAGTGCCTTCTCGTGGATCGTGACGTGCAGTCTTTCGAGCCCGCGCGCGCCGCCGATCGTATCGACGCAGCGGCGCTGGCCGCAGCCGCAGGGAAAGACCGGTATGGCAACAGGCGGATGTCCCGCCTGGGCCGCGACCGCCGGACCATGCCCCCACTCGCCGGCAAAACCACCTTCGGCATTGATCAATCGGCCGTCGACCACCAGGCCCCCGCCGACGCCGGTGCCGAGGATCGCGCCGAAGACGATGCGGTGGCCGCGGCCGGCGCCGACACCGGCTTCCGCGAGCGCGAAGCAGTCGGCGTCGTTGGCGATCACCACCGGCAGATGCAGCGCCGTTTCGAGTTCGGCGACGAGTTCACGCCCGTCGATACAGGGGATGTTGGCGCATTTGATCCGGCGTGTCTCCGGATCGATCACCCCGGTGATCGAGATCGCCACCCGTTCCGGCAGGCCGCCCGCTTCGTCGAGCACCGATTCCATCGCCGCGACGAAACCGCGGAATTCGGAAAGCGGCGTCGCACGCCGTGGCAGCGGGAATATCCTCTCCGGCGAATGGGTGATTGCGCCTTTGATCGCCGACCCGCCGATGTCGAAGCAGACGATCATGCATCGCCCCGGATGATCGCCTCGGCGGCGAGAGCCGCGGAAAGCAGGCGGTCGTCCTGGTGATGCGGCGCCGAAAGCTGAAAGCCTGCCGGCATGCCGGCCGCACCCGTTCCGCATGGAATGGACACGCCGCAGAAATCCAGGAAGTTGCCGATCGAGGTGTTGCGCAGTGTCCTGGCGTTGATTTTAAAGAAGAGATCGTCGTCGGCAAGAAGCGGATCAAGCGGCGGCGCCACATGCGGCACGGTCGGATGCGCGATCAGTTCGCCGGCCTTGACGCTCTCGCCCGCTTCGTGGATCAGCCGGTCGCGGGCGTCGAGGAGGGAGATATAGTCGCTGACGGCGATTTTCTCGCCAAGGCGGGTGCGGGCGACGACGCGAGGATCCATGCGCTCCGCTTCGGGCCCTGCGAGCCGTTCCCGATGCAGCGCATAGGCCTCCGCCGTCACCAACGCGCCATGGCGCGCGGTCAGCTCAAAAATTTCCGCAAAGCTCGCAAAGGCCTGCCTCCGGACCTTCGCGCCCGCCGCCTCAAGCCGCTTGATCGCTCCCTCGAAGGCTGTCACGACTTCCGGCTCGGCATCGTCGAAGACGATCGTCTCGGGAACGACGATCGAGAGGTCGGCGACCTCGGCGCGGCGGATCACCGGCGCGGTCAAGCCATGCATTGCCGCATCGGCCCAGACGGCATCCTGCACCGTCTGGCAAAGGGGACCGAGCGAATCGAGACTCTGGGCGAGGGGGAAAACGCCCTTCATCGCGTAGCGGCCGCGCGTCGCCTTGTAGCCGACGATGCCGGTCATTGCCGCCGGGATGCGGATCGAACCGCCCGTGTCGGTGCCGATCGCCAGCGGCACCAGGCCGGCGGCGACCGCAACGGCCGAGCCGGAGGACGAGCCGCCCGGAATGCGATGGACATCCGCGGACCGCGGATTGCGCGGCGTGCCGTAATGCGGGTTGATGCCGAGGCCGGAGAAGGCGAATTCGCTCATATTGGTTCGCCCGATGGCGACCATGCCGGCGCTGGCGAGGGCCGAAACCACAGCTGCGTCGGCGGCGGCCGGCGACCCCCCATCGAGCACGACGGAACCTGCCGTCGTGACGCTGCCGGCAATGTCGAAGAGGTCCTTCCAGGCGACGGGCAGCCCGTCGAGCAGCCCGAGGGAACGGCCGGCCCTGATGCGCTCGGAGGCGGCCTTCGCTTCCCGCGCCGCACGTTCCTGCGTCAGCGCGACGAAGATCGACCGGTCGGGGTGGTTCTCGATCCGCGTGAAGGTCTCCTCGACAGACGCGGCAGGATCGAGCTTACCGGACTGCACGAGAACGGCGAGGCTCGCAAGTGTTCGTTGTTTGGTCATGGCACCTTTTCCGGCTGGCGTCCCAGCGCTGCGGATACGACGTCCTTTTCTTTAGCATATCGCATTCGTTCGACGCACACGACAATGCCCCCCTCCCTTTGGCAGGCGGAAAAACAGACGGCGACTCGAGGGCTGTCGTTAGATCCGAAAACCGAGCCCGGTCGTCTTGTCGCTGCCGATCGCCTTGCCTACATGCCATCCGGTCCCATTTATCGGCCAGGGAGACGGTCATGATTTTAGACGCGGCGCGCCTTGCCTTCGCCAATCTTTTCGCGGCGGAGACCCGCACGGTGTTCTGGAAGGTGATCGGGCTGACGCTGCTGGCACTCGTAGCGCTCTGGTTCGCACTGCGCGAACTCTTCGTCTGGCTTGCGCTGCCCTGGATCGATGCGCTGATGCCGGGCACGCCCGACTGGGCGGGATGGCTCACATTCGTCGTCGGTATTTTCGCCAGTCTCGGTCTCGCGCTGGCGCTGGCGCTGCTGCTGGCGCCGGTGACGGCGCTGATCGCCGGCTTCTTCCTCGACGATGTCGCGGAGGTGGTCGAGAAGCGCGACTATCCCGGTGAAGCGCCCGGCACCCCGCTGCCCCTTGCCGAGGCGGTCATCGGTTCGGCAAAATTCCTCGGCATCGTCATTCTCGGCAACGTGGTCGCGCTCCTTCTGCTTCTCGTGCCGGGCGTCAATCTCGTCGCCTTCTTCCTCGTCAACGGCTATCTGCTTGGCCGCGAGTTCTTCGAGTTCGCCGCCATGCGCCATCGCGCGCCGGCGCAGGCGCGGCTCTTCCGCGCCAAGCATCGCTCCACCGTGTTCCTGGCTGGGCTCGTGCTGGCAGCCTTTCTCGCCGTGCCTCTGCTCAACCTGCTGACGCCGCTCTTTGCCGCCGGCATGATGGTGCACCTGCACAAGATGCTTTCGGCGCGGGACCCCGGTTTTGCCGCAACCGCTGCCGTGGCGGGGCACTGATCGCCTGACCCGCCCACCATTTGCGGCTTGACACCTGACTGCGGGCCGCCATTCTGCGCCCCACTTTGGAACCGACCGATGGAGAAGCACGATGAGCGGCGCAGAGGACCGGATCACCCGCCTTGAGGAAACGGTGGCCCATCAGGTCAAGACCATCGAAGAGCTTTCGGATCAGCTGGCCGAACAATGGAAGGTGGTGGAGCAGACGCGCGCCAAGCTCGAGCGTCTGACCGAACGCTTCCTGAGCCTGGAGGAACAGGCGCGCGACGCGGTCCCGGTGGCGCGGCCGCCGCATTATTGATCCCTTTCATCACGCAAGAAAAAGCCTCCGGTTCGCATGAACCGGAGGCTTTTTCGCATGCCGTCTGGTGTCGGCCGATCAGTACGGGCAGGTCTCGTCGGTCATATAGTCGTGCACCTGGACCTGGCCGGCGATGATGTCGGCTTTCACCTTCTCCACCGCTTCCTTCATCTCTGGCGTTATCAGCGCCTGGTTGTGCTCGTCGAGTGCGTAGCCGACGCCATCTTCCTTGAGGCCGAGATTGGAAACACCGAACTCGAACTTGTCGTCCTTCGCGGCCATGAAAGAGTCGTAGACGGCGACGTCGACGCGCTTCAGCATGGAGGTCAGCACCTTGCCCGGCTGTAGCATGTTCTGATTGGAATCCACGCCGATGCCGAGCTTGCCCGCGTCCGCTGCCGCCTGCAGCACGCCCACGCCGGTGCCGCCGGCGGCGTGATAGACGACGTCTGAGCCCTGGTCGATTTGAGACTTGGCGATTTCGCCGCCCTTGACCGGGTCGTTCCATGCGTCGGGCGTGGTACCGGTGTAGGCTTCGAGCACCTTGACGTCCTCGCCGGTCGACTTGGCGCCGCCGACATAGCCGCAGGCGAACTTGTGGATCAGCGGGATGTCCATGCCGCCGACGAAGCTGACCGTCTTGGTCTTCGAGGCGAGGCCGGCAAGAACGCCGACGAGGTAGGAGCCTTCCTGTTCCTTGAAGACGATCGATTTGACGTTCGGCTTTTCGACAACCATGTCGATGATCGCGAACTTCGTGTCGGGATATTCGGCCGCGATCTTTTCGAGCGACGCGGCCCAGTTGAAGCCTGCCATGACGATCGGGCTGTTGCCGTCGCTGGCGAAGCGGCGCAGCGCCTGTTCGCGCTGGGCGTCATTGGCGATCTCGAACTCGCGATATTCGATACCGGTTTCGGTCTTGAACTTTTCGGCCCCGTTGAAGGCCGCTTCATTGAAGGACTTGTCAAACTTTCCGCCGAGGTCGTAGATGATCGCCGGCTTGATGTCGGCGGCCAACGCCGTTGCGGACATCATCGAGAATGCAAGGAGACCGAGAATGGTTTTTTTCATTGTACAGCCCTGTGTCGCTATTGATCTTTTCGGGTCTTCCGCCGGTCCCGAACGGGGCCCCCACCGCGGAACCCGCCCCTCTCTTTAAGGCTTGGGTGGGCGCATCCTTGCACGGCTTCGGCAAAAAAACACTCGAAATTTTTCGGATGGTAAAAAAGCTGCCACCCGTGAAAAGGGGCTGCGAAAGGGGCCGTGAAGAAGGCCGGCGAGGGCCTTCCAGAGAATCGGATCGTCTCACGGCCGATGAACAGTGAGACGATCCAGGGGCTTGCCGGAGGTGCGCCGGATCCGGCGCGCCGCAGGGCGGTCAGGCGCCGATCGGGCAGCTGACGCCGGTACCACGCAGTCCGCAATAGCCGTCCGGGTTCTTGGCGAGATATTGCTGGTGATAGTCTTCGGCGAAGTAGAAGGGCCCCGCCATCGCGATTTCGGTCGTGATCTCGCGGCCATGATTGTAGGCCTTCAGCGCCTTCTGGAAGGCATTGCGGGCGGCGTTCGCCTCGGCGAGCTGCTCCTCGTCATAGACATAGATCGCCGAGCGATAGGTGGTGCCGACGTCGTTGCCCTGGCGCATGCCCTGGGTGGGATCGTGCTCTTCGAAGAATGTCTTCAGCAGGCGTCGAAGGGAAATCTTGGCCGGATCGTAGACCACCAGCACCACCTCCGTGTGGCCGGTCAGCCCCGTCGTGGTCTCCTGATAGGTCGGATTGGGCGTGAACCCGCCGGAATAGCCGGCTGCGGTCACGTAGACGCCGGGGAGCTGCCACAGGAGACGCTCCGCGCCCCAGAAGCAGCCCATGCCGAAGAGCACCTTCTTCATGCCATCCGGATAGGGGCCCTTGAGGGGCCGGCCGGACACGAAATGCGACGTTGACGTCGGGATCTCCTCCTCGCGGCCGGGCAGCGCCGTCGCGGCATCGGGCAGGATGGTCTTCTTGTTGAACATGTCGATCAGAAACATCTGCGGCTCCTTTCGTCAGTGCCCGTAAGGCATGGCCCCGCAAAGAATGGGATCGCGCCGGGCGGGTCCGGCCTTCAGGCGGCAAAACGCCCGGCTGCGGGTTTCTTCCTGTATCCGGCCATCCAAAAGAGGAGGGCGGCGGAGAGGAAAACGGCAAAGGCGGGCTGCGCCAGAACCCAGTGCAGCGCCCTGAGCCAGATTGCGGGTCCCGCGCCCGTCCGCTGGAGCGACTGCACCCAGTTCAGTTGATCGGATCCGATCGCCGCTATGCCCTCGGCGAGCGAAGTGATCACCGGCTCCGACGCCGCTACCGACTGAATGGAGTCGATGGTCCCTGCAAAGACCGCAGCCATCAGCGCCAGAAAGCCCGCAAACCGCAGCAGCAACCGCATCCGCTCCCCCTTTCGGCTCGCCCTGCGCAAGAGATAGGGGCAAGGGCGGGCAAGCGCAATGGCCTCTCATGCGCAGCGCCTTTCAAGGCATGTCAATAATATGTCAGAAACCAGTTGATCCCGCGCGTATCATCGGTATATATCGCGCCCGTCTCCCGGTTTCACCGGTGACGCGGAGAAGCTTCGCTTTTCCCCATCCAGCCGGATCGACCGCCGGCTGCAGAAGGATGGACAGGTGGCCGAGTGGTTGAAGGCGCACGCCTGGAACGCGTGTATACGTGAAAGCGTATCGAGGGTTCGAATCCCTCTCTGTCCGCCATTCCCGCCGTGTCCGACCCGGACACATAGGTAACACTCGTACCTAAGACATGGGTGGCAACCTCGTGTCGGCGACGTCCTGCTCCTCGGTCCTCGTTCGCGTGCTTCCAATGTGCGGAACAGGAAACGCGCTCTCAATTGCCCGGCGGGCTTGCGAGAGCGCGACACGAGAGCGCAATCGCGATCGCTCCCATGACCAGAACGCCGGCCACGGCAAAAGTGATCCGCATGCCGGCAGCAACGGCCTCGGCTGGAGCCGTCGCGACATCTGCAGCCGATGCGAAGGCGAAGAGAGCGCCCATGACCGACGCGCCGGTGACGAGCCCGAGATTGCGCGAGAGATTGAGCATGCCGGAGACGACGCCGCGCCGATCCGGGAGGACATCCAGCATCACGGCCGTGTTGTTGGCCGCCTGGAACAGCTGGTAACCCGGCGTCAGGACGAGCATGGCGGCCAGATAGCCGGCGACGCCGAACATCTCTGGAAGCACCGACAGGGCGAATGAGCCGGCGCTCATTGCGACGAGGCCTGTGACGATCATGAACGGAGCTCCCAGGCGGTCGACGGCACGGCCGGCCGGCAGACCGCTCAGGGCGGAGACGACCGGACCCGCCGCCATGACGATCCCGACGAGCGCATCGCCGAGTCCGAGCGAGCGCGAGAGATAGAACGGTCCGACCACGAGCGTTGCCATCATCACGGTCGAGACGAGCGCGCTCATGGCAAGCCCCGCACCGAGCACCGGATCACGGAGAACCTCCATTCGCATCAAGGGGGAGGCTGTCCTCCGCTCGGCCGATACGAAGAGGCCGGCTCCGACGATGGCGGCGGCCAAGAGCGCCATGTTGAGCGGACCGAATTGGCCGTGCGCAACCGTCATGGAGAGCGCGTAGGCGGCCAGCGTCGAGCCGAGCAGCAGCGTGCCCGGGACGTCGAAGCCTGCGCGCTCCGCCTCCGGCCGCCGGCAATCGGCGGGCAGCGAATGACGGGCGAGAAGAAAGGCGAGCGTGCCGAGCGGAACGTTGACGAGGAAGATCGCCTGCCAGCCGAGGCCGGCGATCAGAATGCCGCCGAGCGAAGGCCCCAGCGCGGTGCCGACCGCCGACATGGTGCCCAGCAGGCCCATGGCACCGCCCGTCTTTTCCTTGCCCACCGTCTCGCCGACCAGGGCCATGGCGAGCGCCATCATGGCCGCCGCTCCCAGCCCCTGAGCCGCCCGGGCGGCGATGAGCAGCGGCAGGTTCGGTGCAGCGCCGCTCAGCCCCGAGGCCGCCGTGAACAGCAGGATTCCGGCGAGCAGCAGCCGCCGGCGCCCGAACATGTCGCCGAGCCGGCCGACACCGACGATCAGGGTGGTGATGGCGAGGAGATAGGCAAGGACGACCCACTGGACTTGCTGAAACGAGGCGGAGAACGCCGTGGCGAGGCTCGGCAGGCCGACATTCGCGATGCTGGTGCCGAGCGAGGACAACAGCACGGAGAGCGAAAGACTGGCGAGCGCCCATCGCGCCGAGGCGGCCCTGTCCGGATTTGTCCCAGCGGCGTCATGTGCCGCGGTAGCGGTCGGTTTCGGCATGAACATTCCTTCCCGAGATTTTTGAAGCGTCCTCGGGAGGCTAGCCGCTCCGCATGCATGGCGGAACGCGCACGATTTGCACTTCTTTCGTGCGTTTGACGCTATGTCTCGGCTGAAGTGGTGCTATTGTCGATGCATGCCGAAGCCCGATCTCAATCTCCTCGTCACCCTCGATGTCCTGCTCGCCGAAGGCAGCGTGGCGCGCGCTGCCAGGCGGCTGCGCCTGAGTCCCTCGGCCATGAGCCGGGCGCTCCAGCGATTGCGCGAAACGACCGGCGATCCGCTTCTCGTCCGGGCGGGCCGCGGCCTCGTCGCCACGCAGCGTGCGCTCGAGCTGCGCGAGAAGGTTGGCCGGCTGGTGGAGGAGGTGGAAGCCGTCCTGCGGCCGCAGGAAAAACTCGATCTGAAACGGCTCGTCCGGACCTTCACGCTGCGCACCAGCGACGGTTTTGTCGAAAACTTCGGGCCGGACCTGCTTGTCCGACTTGGCGCGGAGGCTCCCGGCGTGCGCCTGTGCTTCGTGCAGAAGCCGGACAGAGACAGCGGGCCGCTTCGGGACGGGAGCGTCGATCTCGAAACAGGCGTGGTGGGTGAGACGACAGGGCCGGAGCTGCGAACGCAGGCTCTGTTCCGGGACCGGTTCATCGGCGTCGTGCGCAATGGCCACGCTTTGTGCCGGGGCGAGGTCACGCCGGCCTGTTACGCAGCCGGCAGACACATCCTTGTTTCGCGGCGGGGGCCGGACAAGGCTGCGGTCGACATCGACGAGGCCCTGAAGCCAGCCGGCTTGGAACGCGAGATCGTTACCATCGTGGGCGGCTTTTCGAGCGCCGTCGCGCTGGCGCGCTCCTCGGATCTGGTCGCCAGCGTTCCTGAACGCCACACGAGCGCCTTACGTGAGGGCATGCACAGCTTTCCGCTGCCCTTCCCGTTGCCGCAGATCACGGTTTCCCTGCTCTGGCATCCGCGGCTTGATTCCGATCCGGCGCATCGCTGGCTGCGCAGTTGCGTCCGCGAGGTCTGCATGGCGCAAGGCTCCGGCTCATCGGCCGTGGAAATTTAAGAAGCGCCGCATCAGAGGCGGCTTCAATCTTCACCCTCCCGTGCCGCCAACCTGTTCTCGACGACGGAAACGCCGATGACCGAGGCGGCGGCCTCGCCGGCGGAGGCGATGTCCGCCTCGCTTCCGACCGTTCCGGAGAGCACGACGACGTTGCCCAAGGCGATCACCTCCATATCGCTCGTGTCGATGGAGGTTGCGTAGCGAAGGAAGTGCAGAACCTTCTCCGCCAGCTCGTCGTCTGTCAGATGAGGATCGTCGTCCCTATGCGAGTAAATCGGGTGTTCGCTGGGCATTACTGGTGTTTCCGTCTTTGAACGCAACGCTTGGCGACACCGGAATGTTCCAGTTACGCACGGGCCGCGCTTGCGCTGATTCATCTGTTATTGCTGCATGTTGGCTTGTCTCGGTCTCGATTCAAGAAGACCGGCAGCAATGTCCCTCCCTTGCCTCTTTGGCGCGAACGGGTCTATGGCTTCTACACCCATCAAGGCTCTTCCATGTCCGACGTCTTCCTGAACGTTCTACCCATCTTCGTCCTGATCCTGACCGGCTGGCTCATCGTCCGGCTCGGCTATCTGAAACCATCCGTCGGCGAGGCGCTGGGCGATTTCGTCTTCCGTGTCGCCGTGCCGGTGCTCCTCTTCCGCACCATCGCAGAGGCGGACTTCAAGGAAGGGTCGCCCTGGCCGCTCTGGGTCGCCTATTTCTCCGGCGTCGCGGTGACCTGGGCCATGGGCCATCTGGCCGCGACTCTTGCCTTCGGCCGGGACGCGCGCATGGGCGTGCTTGCGGGCGTTTCGTCGGCCTTCGCCAATACCGTGTTTATCGGCCTTCCCCTGGTTTCCCGCCTTGTCGGCGAAGACGGTATCGTTGCCCTGTCGATTCTGCTTTCCGTCCACCTGCCCGTGATGATGATCGCCGGAACGGTGATGATGGAGCGCGCGGAGCGCAAGACGACGGGCATGCCGGGGCAGGGGATCTGGAAACTCATGGGCGGGGTTGCCCGCAATCTCGTCCGCAACCCGCTCGTGATCGGCCTTGCCTTCGGCGCGCTCTTCCATCTCCTCGGACAGCCGCTCGGCGGACCGGCGAAGATCGTCGTCGATCAGCTTGCGGGCGTGGCAGCGCCGGCAGCGCTCGTCTCGATCGGCATGGCGCTCGACAAATACGGCCTTGCCGGCAACACCGGGCTTGCGGCCGTGACGAGTACGCTCAAGCTTCTCGTGCTGCCGGGCGCCGTATTTACCGCCTGCCACCTGTTAGGACTGAGCGACAGCTGGACCGCGGCGCTGGTGCTGACCTCGTCTGTCCCGACGGGCGTCAACGCCTGGCTGATCGCCAACCACTTCAATGTCGGGCATGCGCTCGCCTCTTCGACGATCACGCTGACCACCGTGCTCGGCGTCATCAGCGTGTCGGTATGGGCCTATCTGCTGATGTGACGGGGCGGCATTCCTCACCGAAGGCGGCGCTCAGAACAGCCGGTCGAGCCAGCCATGCGGGTCCGGTGCGCGGCCGTTCTGGATGTCGAGCAAGGCCGCTTTCAGGCGGCTTGCAATCGGTCCGGCTCCGCCGTCGCCTATGGTAAAGCTGTGCTCGCGACCCTTGACTTTGCCGATCGGGGTCACGACCGCGGCGGTCCCGCAGGCGAAGGCCTCGGTAAGCCGGCCGCTTTCCGCATCCGCCTGCCATTGATCGATGGCATAGGGCTCTTCGCGCACGGTGAGCCCCATATCGCGGGCGAGCGTTATCAGCGAATCGCGCGTGATGCCTGGCAGGATGGTGCCCGTCAGCGGCGGCGTCTGCAGCGAGCCGTCGCGGAACACGAAGAAGACGTTCATGCCGCCGAGCTCCTCGACGAAGCGGCGTTCCACTGCGTCGAGGAATACCACCTGTTCGCAACCCTCCTGCATCGCCTCCGCCTGCGCCGAAAGGCTTGCGGCATAGTTGCCGCCGCACTTCGCCTCGCCGGTGCCGCCGGGCGCTGCCCGCGTGTAGTTCTCGGACACCCATATGGTTACGGCCGGCGCGCCGCCCTTGAAGTAGGAGCCGACCGAGGAAGCGATGACGCAGTAGAGGTACTCGGCCGACGGTTTCACCCCGAGGAGCACTTCCGTGGCAATCATGAAGGGGCGGAGATAGAGCGCGGCTCCTTCACCGGCAGGTATCCAGTCTCGGTCGACGCGCACCAGTTCGCGCACGGACTGAACGAAGAGCTCCTCCGGGAGCGGCGCCATGGCGAGCCGAAGAGCGGAGTTGCGGAAACGGCGCGCATTGGCGTCGGGCCGAAACAGCGTGGCGCCGCCGTCGGGCAGGCGATAGGCCTTCATGCCCTCGAAGATCTCCTGGGCGTAGTGCAGAACGAGGGTCGAGGGATCGAGATCGAAGCCTTTTCGCGGGCCGATCTTCGCGTCGTGCCAGCCGCGGACCTCCGAATAGCGGATCGTCACCATGTGATCGGTGAACACGCGCCCGAAGCCCGGATTCGTCAGGAGCGCCTCGCGCTCGCTGGTCGCCATCGGGTTCGGGTTTTGCTCGAACAGGAAAGTCTGCTCACCGCTACCGGTCATCTGTCGTCTGCTCCTTCGCTCCGAGCGGATGCGCCGCTCGCCATTTCACAAGAGGGTTTATGCTGGATGGCTCGGGCCATTCTATATCATGACGCAGCCAAGCTCATCACAGAACCACGCAGGCGCGTCCAGCGTCGCCCGCCTGCGGAATGTGAAAAACCCGGCCGATCGACCGGGTTCTATCAGAAAGGTTGGAAGGTTCGCCTACCGGCCGCAAATCAGTTCGCCGGAGCCGGCGCCGGAGCACCTGCCTGGCCGGCCGGAGCCTCTTCCGCAGGAGCCGCACCCGTTTCAGCGGGAGCCGCTTCGCCTGTTGCGGGTGCCGGAGCTTGACCTTCCTGGGCCGGCTGGCCCTCGGCGGGCGCCGCTTCGGTCGTACCGGTCGCGCCGGCGTCCGGCAGCGGGGCCGGGCTGTCCGCCTGCTCACGCAGCCAGGCGATCAGGTTGGCGCGTTCGTCGACCTTCTTGAGGCCGGCGAAGCCCATGGCCGTTCCCGGCACGTGCTTCTTCGGCGCTTCGAGGAAGTAGCTCAGATGATCGTAGTCCCACACGACCTTGCCGCCTTCCGCGAAGGTCTGCATGCCGGCGGAATAGCTGAAGCCCTCATGCGAGGCGACGGGCCGGTTGACGATATCCCAGAGATTCGGGCCGACCTTGTTCGGTCCGCCCTTCTCCACGGTGTGACAGCTTGCACATTTCTTGAACACGGCCTCGCCGGCGGACGCGTCTGCACTTGCGAGCAGCGGTCCGATCGGCTCGGACTTCGCTTCCTCGCCGCCGGCAGCACCCGCTTCGCCGCCCGTTTCCTCGGCCACGATCGCGAAACCTTCCTTCTCGGGAGCTTCGGAATGGAAAATGCCTTCCGACGCGATTGAGACGGTCATCAGCACGAAGACCGTACCCAACAAGGCACCCACACCCATGTTCACATATGGATTCATCTGCAAACGCTCCCTTAGCCACCGGCACAAACAAAAAACCGGCCCATCTTGAAATCGCGCGGAACCTATGTCTTTTGGCTCTGCGTTGCAACAGAGATTATCAACCCCGGAGTGAGACGTTTTGACACTTTCTCCGGGTTTTTGAAGGCCGGACGATGAATCGTGAACAATCGGGCAAAACCCTGGTACTCATTCCGGCGCGCATGGCGTCGACGCGACTGCCCGGCAAGCCGCTTGCCGACATTTGCGGACTGCCGATGATCGTGCAGGTGGCAAGGCGGGCGGCGGAGGCGGAGGTCGGGCGGATCGTGGTGGCCGTCGATCATCCCGATGTCTTCGCGGCCGTGACCGGCGCCGGCTTCGAGGCGATCATGACGCGCGTCGATCACCAGTCGGGCTCCGACCGGATCCACGAGGCGCTCCTGAAGGCCGATCCGCGTGGCGAAGCGGAGATCGTCATCAACGTGCAGGGCGATCTTCCGACCATCGAGCCCGGTCCGATTCGTGCGGCGCTGAAGCCCCTGGAAAATCCCTCGACCGACATCGCCACACTGACCGTAGCGATCACCGACGAACACGAGAAGACCAATCCCAACGTCGTCAAGGTTGTCGGCTCGCCGCTTTCCGAAAGCCGCTTTCGCGCGCTCTATTTCACGCGCGCGACCGCGCCCTATGGCGAAGGCCCCCTCTACCACCACATCGGACTCTACGCTTATCGTCGTCAGGCGCTGGAAACGTTCGTTTCGCTGAAGCCGTCGGCGCTGGAGAAGCGCGAATCACTGGAGCAGTTGCGGGCGCTCGAAGCGGGCATGCGCATAGATGTCGAGATTGTCGAGTCGGTGCCGCTCGGCGTCGACACGCCCGCCGATCTCGACAAGGCCCGCCGTATCCTTTCGGCCCGGGCCTGACATTCCGACATCAAGGGGACCTGACGTGACAGCCAAGACCAACCGGATTTCCTTCCAGGGCGACTACGGCGCCAATTCCGACATGGCCTGCCGCGACATGTTTCCGTCGATGGAGCCGCTGCCGTGCCAGACCTTCGAGGACGCCTTCCTGGCGGTGGAAAACGGCGAGGCCGATCTCGCCATGATCCCGATCGAGAACACGATCGCCGGGCGTGTCGCCGACATCCATCACCTCCTGCCGGAATCGCGCCTGCATATCGTCGGCGAATATTTCATGCCGATCCGCTTCCAGCTGATGGTTCTGCCCGGCGTCCGGCGCGACGAGATCCGTACCGTGCACAGCCATATCCACGCGCTCGGTCAGTGCCGCAAGATCGTGCGTGCCAACGGTTGGAAACCCGTGGTCGCAGGCGATACGGCCGGCGCCGCCAAGCTCGTCCAGGAGACCGGCGACCGTTCCATGGCGGCGCTTGCTCCGCGCCTTGCCGCCGATCTCTATGGTCTCGACATCATCGCCGAGAACGTCGAGGACACCGACAGCAACGTCACGCGCTTCGTCGTGCTGTCCAGAGAGGAGAGCAGGGTCGCCCGCACCTCGAAGGACGAACTGATCATCACGACCTTCGTCTTCAACGTGCGCAATATCCCGGCGGCGCTCTACAAGGCGATGGGCGGTTTCGCGACGAACGGCATCAATATGACCAAGCTCGAGAGCTACCAGCTCGGCGGCAAGTTCGTGGCGACCCAGTTCTACGCGGACATCGAGGGGCATCCGGACGATACAGGCGTGCGCCACGCGATGGACGAGCTGCGCTTTTTCTCGGAAAACGTGCGCATCCTCGGCACCTATCCGGCGCATCCGATGCGCGGCGTGCTCTGACCACGCGGTTCGGCTTCGGCCGACCCGCCTCGCCTTCGGGGCGGCACAAGAAAATGGCAAAACTCGTTAACCGGCTACGCGCCCAGCGCATGCCTAATTTGCAATCATGGAACTACTTAAATCTTAGGCAAATGCCTATTTAGCTCTCGTACAAAGAAGGAGCTAAAAAGATGAAAATCCGTCAGAAGATTACGGAATACGTAAAGATGCGCCGTGCGGTCCGCGAGCTGAACGCCCTCGACGATCACGCCCTGAGCGATATCGGTATTTCCCGTTCCCAGATTCAGGCTGCCGTTTACGGCCGCTAATACCGGGATGACCACGCGCCGTATTCGACCGCGCGACATCCGAAGTCTTCCACACCCCGCCTCCGTGCGGGGTGTGAGCGTTTTATACGCACGGTTGCTTACGGGCGTTCAACGTTTCTCACGCTATTCGTCGTAAAGGCAGACACGCAGGCGATGCCCGTCCGGATCGAGTGCGACGAAGGTCGGCCCGAAATCCATCCGTGTCAGATCCTGGGCGATAGGCAGGCCCATTGCGCGCCATTCCTCATAACGCGCACGCACGGCCTCTTCCCCTTTTACCATGAAGGCGATTTCGGCTCGGCTGCTGTCACCGATAGGCTGAGGCTGCACTTTCTCCGTTGCCCACAAGCCGAGAACGAAGCCGTCCTGCACCTCGAAGGATGAGAAAGTCGGGAAGGTGGCGGTCGGCTCCTGGCCCAGAAGCTTCCTGTAGAATTCGACGCTGGCCGGTGGGTCCATGACGTAGAGGACTATGAGATTGGGTGTTGCCATGATGGTCTCCTGGTTTCGAGACCTGAAGGTTAGCCCAGCCTGCTGCCAGTTTTTGTCAGCAGTCTACGGGGCCGCCAAAGAAATTTCCCCCTGTCAGATGCCGGCGGGATCGACGCCGTTCACGGCGCGCCAGTCCTTGAGCAGGGCTTGGCGGCGGCGCGGATAGCGATTGTGGAGCATCGCCGCTTCCGCAATCCGGTCCGTCCGGAAATGGCGGAAATCCTGCCTCAGCTCGCACCAGGCCGCGAGCACCCGGACGTCTTCGAAGAAACCAAGCGCGAAGGGCCAGACCGTCCGGCGGCTGTCGCGGCCGTCATTGTCGAGATAGCGCAGTTCCAGCTTTTGTTCGCTGCGGATCGCTTTGCGCAAGAGACTGAGGTCGATCGTTTCGGCACCCGGCTTTCGCGGGCCTACCAGAAGGGTCGAATGCTCGAGTTTCTCTTTCAGGTCCGCCGGCAGCACCGAGCCGATCTTTGCCAGCGCGTCGGCGGCTGCGGTCGCGAGCCTTGCATCGCCGCGATTGGCGACCCAGCGTGAACCCAGCACCAGCGCCTCGATCTCCTCCTCGGAAAACATCATAGGGGGAAGCATGAAGCCGGGCCTGAGCACGTAGCCGACGCCGGGCTCGCCTTCTATATGCGCGCCCCGGGCCTGCAGGCTGGCTATGTCCCGGTAGAGGGTTCTGAGACTGACGCCGGTTTCCTCGGCTAGCCGCCGGCCGCTGACCGGCTGGCGATAACGCCTCAGCACCTGCATGAGATCGAGCAGGCGTTCCGATCGGGACATGGCACCTCAGCTGCGCTCGGGCCAGGCGAGCCAGTCGCGCATGAGCTGGTGCGCAATGGCGCCCTTCGGCGGCGGAATGTGCTCGTCTCCCGTGTCGGCGACGCCCGTTGCGCGCTCCAGCATCGCTTCTGTTTCGGCCCGCGTGAACCAGCGGACGTCTTCCAGCTCCTGTTCGTCGCGCTTGATAGTGGTCGACTTCGCTTCCGCATAGCAGCCGATCATCAGCGAATGGGGGAGCGGCCAGGGCTGCGACGCATGATAGCGCACCCGGCCTATGCGAATGCCGGACTCCTCGAGCGTTTCCCGCCGCACCGCGCTTTCGATCGTCTCGCCCGGCTCGACGAAGCCGGCAAGGCAGGAATACATGCCTGCCGTGAAATGCGGGCTGCGGCCGAGCAGGCATTGATCGCGCTCGAGGTCGATCGTCAGCATGATGACGACCGGGTCGGTACGCGGGAAGACCATGTGACCGCAGGCCGTACAGATGCGCCGGTAGCCGCCGGCCGCACCGTCCATCGGGCCGCCGCAGCGGCCGCAGAATCGGTTGTTGGCGTTCCAGACGATCAGGCTCGAGGCTTGCGCGAATTGGCCCAACAGGTTTTCCGGCAGCATCTGCTGGCGATAGAGCATGCGGGCGTCGGCGATTTTGAACGGCTCCGGTACCGTCTCCTCCGTCAGTCCAGAAGGCACGGCAAGACGCGGCTCGCCGTTGGGCAGGAAGCCGAGCAGGATCGCGTCGTCCATGGTAGGCTCGAGGCCCGCCAGTTCATAGGGCGCGAAAAGCGGATCGATGATCTTCTCGTCATGTTTGACGATCAGCTTCGCTCCGGAAAAAGCCAGGAAATGCGCGCCCGGATGCTTGAGCGCCGCCTCGACGCAGTCGTCGGGCCGATGCTCGGACCGGCGATCCAGATGGTTCTCTGCGAAGGCGACGAGCGTGCTCGGCTCCGGGTGTGGGCTGTGAAGATCGAATATCGTTTTCGTCATGCTCAGAGATTTTCCATGATGCTTGCTGCGAATGTCCTATGCTCCTCCTCGGGCCACGGCTCGGCCTTGCCGAAACCCCAGACCGGACCCGGCCAGTTCGGATCGCCTTCGCGACGGGCGACTATATGCACGTGAAGCTGCCGGACGATATTGCCGAGCGCGCCGATATTGATCTTCTCGGCGCCGGTCGCCTTCTTCAGGGCGGCCGCCACCAGATTGGTCTCGAAAGTGAGCATCGCCTGGTCGAGCGGCGTCAGCTCGAAGACCTCCGACACGTCGGCGCGTTGGGGCACGAGGATCAGCCACGGCCAGCGGCGATCGTTCATCAGCCGCAGCTGGCAAAGCCCGAGCGTGTCAATCGGGATGCCGTCGCGCTCAAGTCGCTCGTCAAGCATGAAGGTCGTCAAGAAAATCTCCTCGGCATCAAACGGATTCCCCTTCTTTTGCATATCGATACCAGTTTTTTGAAGGCTTGGCTTGCATTTGCTGCGGATATTGCCGATATGAGGGCCGGGAGGTTGGTGGTGGACGAGCCACTCGCCAACCGGGTCAGGTCCGGAAGGAAGCAGCCCTAACGAGCCCCGGCACGGGTCACCGTGCCAGCCTCCCACCTTCTCCGTCCTGTCGGGACACCACCTTCTTCGTCCCTGTCGGGACAAGAGTTCGAACAGCGGCAGGCTCGATGAGCGACGAAGCGCCCACTTCATCCCCGAATTTACCCGTCGAGAAACCGGCCGCCTACCGCGTTCTGGCGCGCAAATACCGCCCCAGGGACTTCTCCGACCTGATGGTCGGCCAGGAGCCGATGGTGCGCACGCTTACCAACGCCTTCGAAACCGGCCGCATCGCCCAGGCCTATATGCTGACCGGCGTGCGCGGCGTCGGCAAGACGACGACGGCGCGCATTCTGGCGCGGGCGCTTAACTACAAGACGGCCGAGATCGACAAGCCCACCATCGACCTGCGCATCCCCGGCGAACATTGCCAGGCGATCATGGACGGCCGCCATGTCGACGTGATCGAGATGGATGCCGCCTCGCATACCGGTATCGACGATATCCGTGAGATCATCGAGCAGGTACGCTATCGACCGGTCTCCGCGCGCTACAAAGTCTATATCATTGACGAAGTGCACATGCTCTCGACGCAAGCCTTCAACGGCCTGTTGAAGACGCTCGAGGAGCCGCCGGAGCATGTGAAGTTCATCTTCGCGACGACCGAAATCCGTAAGGTTCCGGTTACCGTTCTGTCGCGCTGCCAGCGCTTCGATCTCCGGCGCATCGGCGCCTCCGATCTGGTCGGCCTCTTCTCGACCATTCTCGGCAAGGAGGGTGTATCCTTCGATCCCGAGGCGCTGGCGATGGTGGCGCGGGCAGCGGAAGGCTCGGCGCGCGACGGTCTGTCGCTGCTCGATCAGGCGATCGCCCACGGCGGCGGTTCGGTCGAGGCCGACACAGTTCGCTCGATGCTCGGCCTGGCCGACCGGGCGCGCATCGTCGATCTCTTCGAACGCATCATCAAGGGCGATGTCGCCGGTGCGCTTCACGAATTCGCCGTCCAGTACGACGCCGGCGCCAACCCGATCGTGGTTCTCACCGACCTCGCCGACTTCACCCATCTGGTGACAAGGCTGAAATACGTGCCGGAGGCGGTCAACGACCAGTCGCTGAGCGAGGTCGAGCGCACGCGCGGGGCCGAATTCGCCGGCAGCGTTGCA
This sequence comes from Sinorhizobium arboris LMG 14919, assembly GCF_000427465.1. Taxonomy (NCBI): domain Bacteria; kingdom Pseudomonadati; phylum Pseudomonadota; class Alphaproteobacteria; order Hyphomicrobiales; family Rhizobiaceae; genus Sinorhizobium; species Sinorhizobium arboris. The sequence goes on from NZ_ATYB01000014.1 coordinate 3,539,006, forward strand.
GTCACGACGCTTTCGCGCATCTGGCAGATGCTGCTCAAGGGCATTCCCGAGGCGGAGAGCTCGGCGCGTCCCGCTGGTGCTGCCGAGATGGTGCTGATCAGACTGGCCCACGCGGCCCATCTGCCTTCGCCCGAAGAGGCCGCGCGCCGGCTCCTCGATCTTTCGGGGGGCGAAGGCGGAGGGCGTCCCGCGCCGAGTGGCGGTGGCGGTGGCGCGCAGGCGCTTGCAAGCGCGCCCGTCGAGGCGCGCGCTATGGAGACGGCAGTCTCGCGTCCCGGCGGCAATGGCGCGACCATGCTGCGGGCCGTGCCGAGCTCCGCGCCAGAACCGATCGGCATCGGCCGTATCGAAGACCGGCCGAATCCGAGCGCCGCTGCCAAACCCGAACCGAAGGTTCCGGTCAACTCCATCGGCGATATCGCCGATCTCTGCGCCAAGAATCGCGACATCAAGCTGAAGACGATGGTGCGCGGTTTCTTGAGGCTCGTGCATATCGAGCCGGGGCGGCTCGATGTCAATCTGCCCGACGACGCACCGAAGACCCTGCTGAACGAGCTCGCGGTCAAGCTCAAGGAGTGGACGGGCATTCACTGGGTCGTGAGCTACAGCCGGGAGCAGGGCGAGCCGACGCTGATCGAGGCCGAGCAGCGCGCCCAGGAGCAGCGCGTCAACGATGCGCGCGAGGACCCCGACGTCGCTGCCATTCTTGCGCGCTTTCCAGGTGCCAGGATCACCGACGTGCGCATCCGCGTTGCGGAAGAGGAGGTCGAGTCCCTCGCTCCGGCCACGGCCGAATCCGAGGACGGCGACATCGTCCCGGGCGACGATATCGAATAGGCGCGCATCGCACGGAAGCGACGCTTTGGAGCATTTTCAGGGAGAGGGTGTAACGGTTTCCCCCCGGAAGTGCGTTGTGCCAGACACTTGGATGGTTTCACCATTCGAGGAACGGTGAAACGATCGGAACGAGATACCAGAGAACAGGAGACGATGATGCGCGACATCATGGGCATGATGGGCAAGGTCAAGGAAATGCAGGCCAAGATGGAGAAGATGCAGGCGGAGATCGCCGCACTCGAAATCGACGGCACCTCCGGCGGCGGCCTCGTCACAGTCCGCCTCGACGGCAAGGGCCACATGAAGAGCCTGAAGGTCGATCCCTCGCTCTTCAAGGAAGACGATGTCGAAATCCTCGAAGACCTGATCGTCGCGGCCCATAAGGATGCCAAGGACAAGGCCGAAGCGGTGCAGGCGGAAAAGACCCGCGAGCTGACAGCCGGCCTGCCGATCCCTCCGGGCATGAAGCTGCCGTTCTGAGCGTCATTGAGGATCCGAGGGGGAGTCGATACGTCCCCCGACGTCAGCCGGTCCGATTTGAAGGCTTTGTGATTTCCAGCTCAGGACATCTGCAAGCCCCTGGCAACGACTGAAAAGCGTGCTACGTTGCCGGCCGTTTTCCCGAGGAGGAAATGCCATGACCGTCGCATCGCTGCTCGTTTTCGCCGGGGCGCTGCTGATAGCTGCCGGGTCGCCGGGGCCGAGCATCGCAGCGCTCGTCGCCCGCGTGCTCAGCAAAGGTGCGCGTGATGTGCTGCCTTTCCTCGCCGCCATGTGGATCGGCGAGGCGGTCTGGCTCTCCTTCGCAGTGGCCGGTCTTGCGGCGATCGCCGAGACGTTCCATTGGATGTTCATGGCAATCAAATGGGCGGGCGTCGGCTATCTCCTCTTCCTCGCCTGGAAGATGTGGTCGGCCGAGCCGCAAACGCCGGGCGAAAGCCTGCCGGAATCGCGGTCTGCATCGAAGATGTTCTTCGCCGGGCTGACGGTTACGCTCGGCAATCCGAAGATCATGATGTTCTATGTCGCATTGCTGCCCTCGATCATCGACCTCGGCTCGGTCGGCCTCTTCGGCTGGGCCGAGCTGGTCGCTACCATGTTCGTCGTGCTTGTCGTCATCGATCTCGCCTGGGTGCTGATGGCGGCAAAGGCGCGGCAGTTCCTGCGAAGCCGCCGCGCGGTCCGGATCGTCAACCGTGCCAGTGCGGGCACGATGGCCGGCGCGGCGGTGGCTATCGCCACGCGCTGAGCCGTACGATTCCGTTTGGCGACGATATGCGCTTGGGCTAAAAGCCCGGCATGGCAAAGCGAGTCACCGGTCCCGAAATCGAAAAGCTCATCCAGCTCCTGGCGAAGGTCCCGGGCCTCGGGCCCCGTTCCGCCCGCCGCGCGGCGCTGCATCTCGTCAAGAAGAAGGAGCAGCTGCTCGGACCCCTTGCCGAGGCCATGGGGGAGGCTCACCGCAAAGTCAGGGTCTGCTCCTGCTGCGGCAATGTCGATACCATCGATCCCTGCACGGTCTGCACCGACGAGCGGCGCGACCAGGCGGTGATCATCGTGGTTGAGGACGTCGCCGATCTCTGGGCGCTGGAGCGCGCCGGGGCCATGAACGCGGCCTATCACGTGCTCGGCGGAACGCTGTCGCCGCTCGACGGCATCGGACCGGACGATCTGAACATAAGGGGCCTTGTCGACCGCGTCGCCAAGGGGGATGTGCGTGAACTGATCATCGCCGTCAATGCGACCGTCGAGGGCCAGACGACGGCGCATTACATCACCGATCAGCTCGAAGGCATGGAGGTGAGGATCACACGCCTCGCCCATGGCGTGCCCGTCGGCGGCGAGCTCGACTATCTCGACGAGGGAACGCTGGCCGCCGCGCTCAGGGCAAGAACGACGATTTGAAGGGATGCCGATGCGTTTGAAGCCTCGTATTCGCTCGTGGTTTGCAGATCTTCGTACAGGGGCTACCGCCAACGGGGGGAGCTACCGCACGCGCTTGATCGCCACGCTTGCTGTGTTCTTCGCACTCCACCTTCCCGCTCACGCCGCTACCAAGGCCGACGTCGAAGCGCAGTTCCGCCAATGGCTCCAAGACGATCTCTGGCCGGAGGCGCAGAGGGCGGGCATATCGACCGCGGCCTTCAAAGCGGCCGTCGGGGGCGTCAAGCTCGATTGGGACCTGCCCGATCTGGCCCCGCCCGGCTTCCCGAAACCGAAGCAGCGCAAGCAGAGCCAGGCCGAGTTTTCCGCCCCTGGGCATTATTTCTCGGAAAAGCGCCTGCAGGGTCTTGCGGCTACGGGCCGCAGCCTCGCCTCGGCCCACGCCTCGACCTTGAAGCGCATCGAGAGGACTTATGGTGTTCCCGGTCCGATCGTCCTGGCCATCTGGGGCAAGGAATCCGGCTTCGGTCGGGCGAAGATCCCGCATCCGATCATGGATGTGCTGGCGACCAAGGCTTTCATGTCGACGCGGCCGGAGCTTTTCCGGCGCGAGCTGATCGCGGCGCTGCATATACTCGACAGCGGGGACGTCGAGGAGGCGGAAATGCGCGGCTCCTGGGCCGGCGCCATGGGCCAGCCGCAGTTCCTGCCTTCGAGCTTTCTGAAATATGCCGTCGACTTCGACGGCGACGGCCGCCGCGACATCTGGAACTCCGTGCCCGACAGCCTCGCTTCCATCGCGAACTATCTGGCGCAGAAGGGCTGGCTGAGCGGGCGCGACTGGGGTTTCGAGGTCGCGATCCCGGCGGGCGTCTCCTGTGCCCAGGAGGGCCCGGATCTCGCCCGCCCGATCGCCGAATGGGCCGGCATGGGCATCGGCCGCGTTTCAGGCAAGGCCTTCCCGGCGGCAGAACGTCAGTCCGCAGGCATGATGCTTGTCCCGGCGGGAACCCACGGACCGCAATTCATCGTCACGCCGAATTTCTACGTGATCAAGGAATACAACAATTCCGATCTCTATGCGCTCTACATCGGCAATCTCGCCGATCGCATCGCATCCGGCGGAGGCGCTTTCCGGAGCAAATGGGGCGATGTCGGTGGCATGCTGCGATCCGATGTGCTTGGCATGCAGAAGGCGCTGGTTGCGAAGGGCTACGACGTCGGCAAGGCCGACGGACTGCCGGGTTACAAGACGCGCCGCTCGCTTGGCGACTGGCAGGCGAAGAGCGGTCTCAAACCGACCTGCTTTCCCGATCCGTCGCTGAAGGCGAAGCTGCGGTGATCTTCGGTTGCGTGCGCGTGCCTGCGCCCCTCATCGGCCTGCCGGCACCTTCTTCTCCCCGCACGCGGGAAGAGGGGTAGGGTGAGGGGCTGATCACGCCGACCTCACTCAATGCATCTCGACGGATCGCTTGTAGCGCTCGTAATGGCCGGGAACGATCGTCTGCCGTTCGATCATGCGATGGACGCGCGGCGGGTTCGGGCCGCTATGGAGCGAGGTCAGCTTGTCGCCGACGGCCGCGTCGGCCTGAGTGCGCCGCTGGTTATGGCGGACATATTCGATCCAGGTCGGCACGTGGTAGGTCTCGGTCCAGGTAGTCGGGTTTTCGAGGTCGCGCATCAATGCCCAGTGCCCGGCTCCGTCGCGGATGCGAATGCGGCGCCGCTCCGCCATCGTCTTCAGGAATTCGGGGATGTCCTGATCGGCGATTTCATAGTCGATCATAACGACGATCGGGCCGCTGCGCGGTTTCAGGTCGAGCTCAAGCAGCGGTTCGTTGAAGCGGTTCAGGGGATCGAGATTCAGCGACGTGAATTCCGGCAGGGCGAAGCGTAAACCGATCGCCGCCCCCGCAAGCATCAGAATACAGGAGCCGATAAGAGCGTTGGCAGCGCCGTATTGTTCGGCGGTGACGCCCCAGAGCCAGCTGCCGCCGGCGATCCCGCCGAAGGTCATCGTCTGGTAGAGCGAAAGCGCCCGGCCGACCACCCAGCGCGGGGTCGAGAGCTGTACCGTCGTATTGAAGAGCGACAGCGCCAGCACCCAGCAGGCACCGGAAACGGCGAGCACGAGACAGGTTAGCCAAGCCTGCGAGCTGAGGGCCGTGACCAGCGCGCTGAAGGCGAAGCCGGCGAAGGCATAACGCACGATCGCCTCGCTCGTGAGGAACTCCCTCAGCCTTGCGCTCAGGAGCGCGCCGCCGATCGCGCCGAGGCCGAAGGCGCCGAGCATGACGCCGTAGGTGAGCGGCCCGCCGCCGACAAGGTCCCGCGCAACCAGCGGCAGAAGCGCGAGGATCGCGCTTGCCGACAGGCCGAAGGCGAAGCCGCGTACGAGCACCTTGCCGATATTGGGCGACATCGCCACATAGCGCAGCCCGGCAGAAACCGCGCGCCCGAGCGTCTCGCGCGGCAGCCGGTTTTCCGCTGCGGCCGGTTTCCACCGGGCGAGCGCGAAAAGGATCGCGAAATAGCTGAGCGTGTTGGCCGCGAAAGCGGCCGCCGCACCCGCAGCCGCCACGATCGCGCCGCCGATCGCCGGGCCCACGCTGCGGGTGATGTTGAAGCCCATGCTGTTCAGCGCAACCGCCGCCGGCAGATCGTCGCGTGGAACCATATCGCCGACCGAGGCCTGCCAGGACGGATTGTTGAGGGCCGTGCCGCAGCCGAGAAGAAAGGTGAAGATGAGCAGGAGCCAAGGGGTCACCAGCCCGAAATAGGCGCAGACGGTGAGCAGCGCCGACACCGCGAGCATGAAGCTCTGCGCGACCAGCATGATCCGCCGCCGGTCGAAATTGTCGGCAAGCGCGCCGGAAACCAGCGAGAAGAGCATGATCGGCAGCGAGGTCGACGCCTGCACCAGCGCCACCATGTTGACCGATTGCGAAATGGAGGTCATGAGCCAGGCCGCACCCACGGCTTGAATCAGGCCGCCGAAATTGGAGGCCAGGCTCGCGATCCAGATGGTGCGGAAAATGTCGTGCCTGAAGGGCGCCAATGGCGAGATGCGGTTCGTCACCTCTGATCTCTTTCGGTTGATCATGATGTGGATTGCATCGTTATAAACGTCGAATCGCGATGCGCCAGCCGCTGAAACTTGCGATCGGGCCGAAAGGTCCGATCCCGCACCTTCGCGACCCTTGCAATTTCCGGCAATGAAGCGTATATGAGCGTCAAATTCTTGATCGGTTAGATGAAGAGTGGGGCCGTGAGGACCCGCTCTTTTTTATTAGCCGTTCCGACGAGGAGAGGATCGTTTGTCCGATACGACAACGGCTGACAATGCGAATGAACCCCGGCTGATTACCGAAACCGGCCTCGACCGGCGTGTTGCCGACATCATCGAGCCGGTGCTGGTGGATGTGGGATTCCGCCTGGTGCGCGTGCGCATGTCGGGCCAGAATGGCCTGACGCTGCAGATCATGACCGAACGCAACGACGGCACCATGACCGTCGAGGATTGCGAGGAGGTCTCCAAGGCGATCTCGCCGGTTCTCGATGTGGAAGATCCGATCGACAAGGCGTATCATCTCGAGGTGTCATCGCCGGGTATCGATCGACCAATGGTGCGCAGGTCCGACTTTATCCGCTGGCAGGGCCACCTGGTGAAGTGCGAGACGTCGGTCATGGTCGAAGGGCGCAAGCGCTTCCGCGGCAAGATCGTGGCGGTGGACGAGGATGGTTTCCGCCTCGAACGCGACCAGCCGGCCTATGGCGAAGAGGCGGCCGTCACGATCCCGTTCACGGCCCTTTCGGAGGCGCGGCTGATCCTTACGGACGAGCTCATCCGCGACGCGCTGACGGCCGACAAGAAGGCGAAGGCCGCGCGCGCCGCCAACGAAAATTTCGAAGACGAAGACACAGACAACGAATAAGGCTGGGTGCGCTTTCGGTGCGCCTGCAACAGACGGAGACAAGACATGGCAGTCAGTGCTAACCGGCTCGAACTTCTGCAGATCGCAGATGCTGTGGCACGCGAAAAGGTGATCGACCGCGAGATCGTTCTGGCCGCGATGGCGGATGCGATCCAGAAGGCGGCTCGTTCGCGCTACGGTTCGGAATCGAACATCCGCGCCGACATCAACCCGAAGACCGGTGAGATCCGTCTCCAGCGCCTCCTGGAAGTGGTCGAGCACGCCGAGGATTATTCGACTCAGATCCCGATCGAGCTTGCCCGCGACCGCAATCCCGATGCGAAACTCGGCGATTTCATCGCCGATCCGCTGCCGCCCATGGACTTCGGCCGCATTGCCGCACAGTCCGCCAAGCAGGTCATCGTGCAGAAGGTGCGCGAAGCCGAGCGTGACCGCCAGTACGAGGAATTCAAGGATCGTGTCGGCGAAATTGTCAACGGCACCGTCAAGCGCGTCGAATACGGCAATGTCATCGTCGATCTCGGCCGTGGCGAAGGCATCATCCGGCGCGACGAGATGATTCCGCGTGAGAACATGCGCTATGGCGACCGTGTCCGCGCCTTCGTCTATGACGTCCGCCGCGAGCAGCGCGGGCCGCAGATCTTCCTGTCGCGCACCCACCCGCAGTTCATGGTGAAGCTCTTCACGATGGAGGTGCCGGAAATCTATGACGGCATCATCCAGATCAAGTCGGTTGCCCGTGATCCGGGCTCGCGCGCCAAGATCGCCGTCGTCTCCAACGACTCGTCGATCGATCCGGTCGGCGCCTGCGTCGGTATGCGCGGCTCGCGCGTGCAGGCCGTGGTCGGCGAACTCCAGGGCGAGAAGATCGACATCATTCCCTGGTCGCCGGATCCGGCATCCTTCATCGTCAACGCGCTGCAGCCGGCGGAAGTGGCCAAGGTGGTCCTCGACGAGGATGCGGAACGCATCGAGGTCGTGGTTCCGGACGAGCAGCTTTCGCTCGCCATCGGCCGCCGCGGTCAGAACGTCCGCCTCGCCTCGCAGCTGACCGGCTGGGACATCGACATCCTCACCGAGCAGGAGGAGAGCGAGCGCCGTCAGAAGGAATTCAACGAGCGTACCCAGCTCTTCATGGAGGCTCTGGACGTCGACGAGATGGTTGGTCAGGTGCTCGCCTCCGAAGGCTTTGCCCAGGTCGAAGAGCTCGCCTATGTCGAACTCGACGAAATCTCCTCGATCGAAGGCTTCGACGAGGACACGGCTAACGAGCTCCAGACCCGCGCCCGCGAATATCTCGAAAAGATCGAGGCGGAGATGGATGCCAAGCGCAGGGAGCTCGGCGTTTCCGACGAGCTGCGGGCGATCGATGGCCTCACCAGCCAGATGCTGGTCGCTCTCGGCGAAGAGGGGATCAAGACGATTGAGGACTTTGCCGGCTGTGCCGCCGACGACCTCGTCGGCTGGACCGAGCGCAAGGACGGCGAGACGAAGCGCTTCGAGGGAATCTTCTCGAAGTTCGAGGTCACTCGCGAAGAGGCCGAGGCGATGATCGTGCAGGCACGTCTCGCCGCGGGCTGGATCACCGAAGAGGATCTGGTCAAGGAGCAGGAGGAGCAGCAGGAGCAGGATGAGACGATCGAAGTCGCCGAAGGCGCGGATCAGGACGCCTGATCGCGATGATCGTCGAGATCGATGCCGACAGCCTCCCTGCGGACACGGGTCCGAAGGATCGGAACGGCAACAGCCGGACCTGTATCGTCACGCGCGAGAGCGGCTCTCCTGAAGAAATGATCCGCTTCGTTGCCGGACCCGGCGGTATCGTCGTTGCGGATCTGAAGCGGCAGCTTCCGGGGCGCGGATGTTGGGTCAGGGCCGAGCGGCAGCTCGTGGAAAAAGCGGTGGCGAAGAAGCTCTTCGCCCGCGCACTTCGCGCCGAAGTAAAGGCGGATGCCGGGCTCGCGGACGAGGTCGAGAGACTTCTCGCCGAGCAGCTCGCGGGCATGATGAACTTGGCGCGCAAGGCGGGCCAGTTCATCTCCGGTGCGACGAAGACGGAACAGGCGGTGCGCGGTCTTGCCGCGCTTGCCGTTTTTCATGCGATCGATGCGGCCGCAGATGGCGTCCGTAAGATCGATCAGGCTCGCAAGGCGATGAGCTTCGTCAGCGAGGACGAAACGGAAATACCCGCTTTCCGCCCCTTCACGGGGACGGAAATGGAGGGACTTTTGGGAAGTAATGCCTTTATCCATGCCGCAGCGCTTGCAGGGCAGGCAGGTGAAGGTGTAGTGAAGCGCGCAATCATGCTCGAAAAGTACCGAGGATCCGTCCCGGTCCGGGCCGAAGGCGGCGCTGGCAAGCCACAACAATGAAGCGCGTCACCGGCAGAGGCCGGCATAGCGAGCATTGTTTGAGACAATTTGGAAGACAGGGTCAGGGGTTTCGTATCCGGCCCTGATCGCTAGGAACGGAACGGAATGACGGACAACAAAGACGACAAGACACTCAGCGTAGCGGGCAAGAAGACGCTGACCCTGAAGCCCTCCGGGGTGACGCAGGGTACGGTGCGTCAGGATATGGGCCGCGGTCGCACCAAGGCGGTCGTGGTCGAGACCAAGAGAACGCGAGGCCCGCTGAAGCACAAGGACGAACGCCCGATCACGCCGGTTGCCGCTACGCCTGCTGCCGCTCGCCCGGTCGAGCAGCGGCCGATGCCGCCGCAGCCCTCGGGTCGCCCGGCTCCCCAGCCGCAGCCGCATCAGCCGCGACAGGAACAGAATCGGCCCCGCGGCGGCGTGGTCCTGAACGATCTCTCTGCCGGTGAGATGGAAGCTCGCCGTCGCGCCCTGGCGGAAGCCCAGATTCGCGACGCCGAGGAAGCAAAGCGTCGCGCCGAGGACGAGGTGCGTCGCCGGCGCGAAGAAGAAGAGCGCCTCGCACGCGAGAAGGAAGAGGCCGCGCGCCGTGCCGCCGAAGAGGCCGCACGTCCGCCGGTAGAGGCTGAAAAGACCGAGGAGAAGGTCGAGGCTGCAACTCCCGCCGCTGGCGAACGTCGCGCCGAGACGCGTCCGCAGCCGGGACGTCCGGCTCCTGGTGCAGCGCCGGCGTCGCCGGACGGTGCAGCGCTTCGCGGCCGCCGCGGGACCGAGAGCGAGGAAGACGAACGCCGCCGCAGCGGTGCCGGTGCTCCCCGCGGCAAGGTCGTGCGTCCGGAGCCGGCCAAGCCCGCCCCCCGTGCAAAGGGTGACGAGGGCCGACGCCAGGGCAAGCTGACGCTTACGACGGCTGCCGCCGACGAGGATGGCAGCCAGCGCGGCCGTTCGCTTTCGGCGATGCGCCGCCGCCAGGAGAAGTTCAAGCGCAGCCAGATGCAGGAAACGCGCGAGAAGATCTCCCGCGAAGTCGTCCTGCCGGAGACCATCACGATTCAGGAACTGTCGCAGCGCATGTCCGAGCGTGCCGTGGACGTCATCAAGTTCCTGATGAAGGAAGGGCAGATGATGAAGCCGGGCGACCTGATCGACGCCGATCTCGCGGAACTCATCGCCGGCGAATTCGGCCATACGGTAAAGCGCGTCTCCGAGTCGGACGTCGAGGAAGGTATCTTCAACATCTCCGACGCGGACGTCGACATGGAGTCCCGGCCGCCGATCGTGACGATCATGGGCCACGTCGACCACGGCAAGACGTCGCTGCTAGACGCAATCCGCCACGCCAACGTGGTTGCCGGCGAGGCAGGCGGCATCACGCAGCATATCGGTGCCTACCAGGTCGAGCAGAACGGCCAGAAGATCACCTTTATCGACACGCCCGGCCACGCGGCCTTCACGGCCATGCGCGCCCGCGGCGCCCAGGCGACGGACATCGCCGTCCTCGTCGTCGCTGCGGACGACAGCGTGATGCCTCAGACGATCGAGTCGATCAACCATGCCAAGGCGGCCGGTGTTCCGATCATCGTGGCGATCAACAAGATCGACAAGCCGACCGCGAATCCGCAGAAGGTTCGCACCGAGCTGCTGCAGCACGAGGTCTTCGTCGAATCCATGGGCGGTGAGGTTCTCGACGTCGAGGTTTCGGCGAAGAACCAGACCAACCTCGACAAGCTGCTCGAGGCGATCCTGCTGCAGTCCGAAATCCTCGACCTCAAGGCCAATCCGAACCGGACGGCCGAGGGCACGGTGGTGGAAGCAGAACTCGACCGCGGCCGCGGTGCGGTGGCGACCGTCCTCGTACAGAAGGGCACGCTCACGCCCGGCCAGATCATCGTTGCGGGCGATCAGTGGGGCCGCGTGCGCGCACTGGTCAACGACAAGGGCGAGCATGTGAAGGCCGCCGGGCCGTCGACGCCGGTCGAGGTTCTCGGTCTCTCCGGAACGCCGGCTGCGGGCGATCGTTTCGCCGTCGTCGAGAGCGAGAGCCGGGCGCGCGAGATTTCTGAGTATCGTCAGCGGCTCGCCCGCGAGAAGGCGGTTGCCCGTCAGTCCGGTTCGCGCGGTTCGCTCGAGCAGATGATGAGCCAGCTCCAGACCTCCGGCGTCAAGGAGTTCCCCCTGGTCATCAAGGGCGATGTGCAGGGCTCCATCGAAGCGATTTCCGGCGCCCTTGAGAAACTCGGCACCGACGAAGTCAGGGCCCGCATCGTCCATTCGGGCGCCGGCGGCATCACCGAGTCGGACGTGTCTCTTGCGGAAGCTTCGAACGCAGCCATCATCGGCTTCAACGTCCGTGCCAATAAGCAGGCGCGGGATGCGTCCGAGCGTGCCGGCATCGAAATCCGCTACTACAACATCATCTACGACCTGGTGGATGACGTGAAGGCGGCGATGTCGGGTCTACTGTCGCCGGAGCGGCGCGAGACCTTCCTCGGCAATGCCGAAATCCTGGAGGTGTTCAACATCACCAAGGTCGGCAAGGTCGCGGGTTGCCGCGTCACCGAAGGCAAGGTCGAGCGTGGCGTCGGCGTCCGCCTGGTGCGCGACAACGTCGTCATTCACGAAGGCAAGCTCAAGACGCTCAAGCGCTTCAAGGACGAAGTCTCCGAGGTCCAGTCCGGTCAGGAATGCGGCATGGCCTTCGAGAACTACGAGGACATCCGTCCAGGCGACACGATCGAGTGCTTCCGCGTCGAACACGTCACGCGGACGCTCTAAATCGATCCGGCAGGATATTGGCGAGCGCCGGATCGGCTCCGGCGCTCGCTTTTTTTTGAGTGAGAAGCGCGCGACGCGCCTGCCTCTCGCATGTTGGAACCGATCGCGTTTCGAGGCGGCTTGATACCGCTCGATCGTCGTGATCCAGGGTAAAACGATGGCCAAAACCACATCCTCCGCTCCGTCCCAGCGCATGCTGCGCGTCGGCGAACAGGTGCGCGCAGCGATCACGCAGGTGCTGCAGCGCGGCGAAGTTCTCGATCCGCTTATCGAGAACACGGTAATTTCCATTTCCGAAGTGCGCATGTCTCCCGATCTGAAGATCGCCACCGCCTATGTGACTCCGCTCGGGGTCGCCGATCACGCGACGGTCATCGAGGCGCTCAACAGGCATGCGAAATTCATTCGCGGGCGGCTCGGTCCGCAACTGCGGCAGATGAAATATATGCCGGACGTCCGGTTCCGGGACGACACCAGCTTCGAAAACTACCAGAAGATCGACTCGCTGCTGCGCTCGCCGGAGGTCAGCCGCGACCTCGACCGCGACACCGACGACGAAGAATAAGCAACAGAACAATGTCCAGACCCCGCAAACCAAAAGGCCGCCCGATTTCGGGGTGGCTGATCCTCGACAAACCGCTCGACTTCGGTTCGACAGAGGCCGTGTCCAAGATAAAGTGGCTCTTCAAGGCGCAGAAGGCGGGCCATGCCGGCACGCTCGATCCGCTCGCCTCCGGCATGCTGCCGATCGCGCTCGGCGATGCCACGAAGACCGTGCCCTATGTCATGGATGGCCGCAAGGTCTATGAGTTCACGGTGGCCTGGGGCGAGGAGCGCTCCACCGACGACCTCGAAGGCGAAGTCGTCCGCTCCTCCGCCTTACGCCCGACGGAGGAGGCGATCCGCGCCCTGCTGCCGAAATATACCGGCCTGATCGCGCAGGTGCCGCCGCAGTTCTCGGCAATCAAGATCGGCGGCGAGCGCGCCTATGATCTCGCTCGCGAAGGCGAGACCGTCGAGATCCCGGCGCGCGAGGTCGAGGTTTTCCGTCTCTCGCTCATCGGTTCGGCGCCGAACCTCGCCCACTTCGAAATCGAATGCGGCAAGGGCACCTATGTCCGCTCGATCGCCCGCGACATGGGGCGCGATCTCGGCTGCTTCGGGCATATCGCATCGCTGCGCCGGACCTTCGTCGCCCCCTTCGGCGAGGAGGACATGGTGCCGCTGGCCGATCTCGTCGCGTTGGAGAAGGTCGAGGATGATGCGGAACGTCTCGCCGCGCTCGACGCGTACCTGATCGAGACGGGAGAGGCTCTGTCCGACCTGCCGCATGTCGCCGTCAATGACGACCAGGCGCACCGCCTCAGGATGGGCAATCCGATCATCCTGCGTGGTCGTGACGCACCGCTGCCTACGCCCGAAGCCTATGCAACCGCTCAGGGCAAGCTCGTGGCGATCGGCGAGATCGCCGAGGGCGAGTTCCGGCCGAAGCGAGTTTTCGCTACCCAGTAATTGTGCTGGTCGAAAACCGATCTTGGGCGTTTAGAGCGGGATGAGCAGAAGTGCGCAGCGGTTTTCCGTCCGGAACTGCGGCGGAACAAAAGGGTGGAGCATTGCCGCGATTCGGAGAAAGGCGGAAATGCTCAAGAAGCGATCACGGTTCATGACTTTAGGTCGCTCCGATCTAAATCGTCGTGATCTGAAGTCGAGCGGTGCGGCCAGGCGGCGTATACTCGTTGTGCTCTGAGGCTCGCCTTGTCATTCTGGGCCTCCCGTCAGCGGGGGAGGGCCGAGCGGCCCGGAAGCACGAGGCATCTCTCGGGCAATGCGGCAGAGGTCGGCAAGAGGCGGTACATATGGTCGAAGCGTCAGAGAAGGGCAAAGAAGATGCTTCATCCGGCAACCTGCAGGCCGCCGCCGGTTTCGTCCGCGACTATCTTCGTCGGCCGTTCAGCTTCTACCTGATCTCTCTGCTGCTGATCGCAATCGTACCGCCCTTCATCTTTTCTTTCGTGATCCTGCAGCGCAATTTGGATGCGCAGAGGGAGGAAGTGACGTCGCTGCTGCGAGCGTCTACGGGGTCGGTCACACGCATCGTCGAGCGCGAGGTCGATGGCATGCTGACGACGCTTCGGGTGCTGGCGAAATTCGGCGCTGTGGATCTGTCGGACATGCGAGGCCTCCATGAACGGGCATCGGTCGCGTTGTCGGACACCGATTCCCACCTGATCATCATCGACAGCAACCACGATCTTCTCCTGAACACCCGCGTTCCGTTCGGCACGTCCCCCGGGCGGGCGTCGGACCCGGAAGTCGACATCGCCCTGCAGAGTTCCGCGCCGCTCGTTTCGGGCGTGTTTTCCGCCGAGGTGGGCCAGGGCTGGGTCTTCACGGTCTATCTTCCGGTCACGGCGCCGGATGGGAAGAAATATCTGCTGGGCCTCAGGCAGGATGCCGAACAGATGACGAGGGCCGTCAACCGCGACACGCTCTCGCCCGGGTGGAATGCCGCGCTTGTCGACGCCAAGGGTAAGGTTATCGTTTCCTCGGATACGTCGGTGAAGACGGGCGCGCCGTTCTTTCTTGACGAGCTGCCTGCGATCAGCATCGGTGTCAGCAATACCAGTGCCGGCGGCGTCGACTATCGCGTCGCCTCGGAATTTTCGGTGGTTACCGGCTGGCGCATCGTCGCCTGGGCACCAAGCGAAATCGTCGATAAGCCGATGTTGTGGTCGTTCCTTTGGCTGTCCTTCGGCGGGATCATCTTCGCAAGCATCGCGGTCGCCGGTTCGCTGACCATTGCGCGGCTGCTCACGCAGGGCGTGAGGCTGCTGGCCATGGATGCCCGGCGGCTGGGGGCGGGCGAGCCGGTCGAACCGCGCCGCTACATGATCACCGAAGTCGAGGCGGTGTCGACCGCCCTCGCAAGCGCTGCGACGGCCCGCACCAAGGCCGAAAGCGAAATCCGCCTTCTGATGCGGGAGGTCGCCCACAGGGCGAAGAACCAGCTTACCGTCATCCAGTCCATGCTTGCGCAATCGGCCGGTTCGGCGGACGAGCCGGCGGAATTCGTCGAGGCTTTTCGCAAGCGATTGGCCGGTCTTGCGCGCTCGACCGACCTCATGGTGGCCAACGCGGCGAGCGGAGTCGACTTCCGTGAACTGGTGCGCAACCAGCTTCAGCCGTTCATGCCCGCCGAATCGGAGCGCGTCGTGCTCAGCGGACCTGCCCTGCGGCTGGACGCGCAGATGGCGCAGACCCTCGGCATGGCGCTGCATGAGTTGGCCACCAACGCCATAAAGCACGGGGCGCTCGCCAACCAGACCGGCATTATCAGAATCGAGTGGTCGGTGTCGGAGGGCGCGATTGATATCCGCTGGCGCGAGAGCGGCGCCGATGTCGCCGCGCCTTCGGGGCGAAAGGCCCGCAGGGGGTTCGGCACGGTGGTGCTGGAGCGCATGCTCGGCATGGCGCTTCGGGCGGAGCTCGAAAGGACCATGCATGCCGACGGCATCGAATGGCGGATACGAATCCCCAGCGGCGAGGATGCCGCCGCGGGCGAGGCGGATGGCTGAGGGGAGATCCTTCGTCAAACCACCTGAAATGGAAGCGGGAGCATCCATGCGCAATCGGAAGTGACGGTACGGGCAACCCCGTGCCGCACGCGGTTTCATGACCCTTTCCTTTTGGAACGGTTTCGGTTATAGGCACGCCAGCGATAGGCGCCGCCTCTTCGTGCGAACGGCCGCAGCTGGACGACATCCCGGCTGCCGGCGACCCTCAAATCCTCGGAACGAAAGGATCAATCGATGTCGGTTACTGCAGAGCGCAAAGCTCAGATCATCAAGGAATTCGCAACGGCCGAAGGCGACACCGGTTCTCCGGAAGTCCAGGTTGCAATTCTGACGGAACGGATCAACAACCTGACCGAACACTTCAAGGACCACAAGAAGGACAATCACTCCCGACGTGGCCTTCTCGCGCTGGTTTCCAGCCGTCGTTCGCTTCTCGACTATCTGAAGAAGAAGGACGAGGCGCGCTACACCAAGCTGATCGGTGCCCTGGGCATCCGTCGCTAAAGGACTGGTCCGGCGGGTGCCTCGGCAACCCGCCGGCTTTTTTTCTGCAGCCCGTGCGCTCTTCAAACGCGCAGGGGGTTACTGTACAGGGCGCCACAGCGCCGCGCGTCTTATCGGGCGCGCAACCGTCCAGCGGACCGGATGGGCCGGGATCGCGGATCAACCAATGGCCCGTCATGGGGCAGGATTGCAGGATGCTTCGGCGCCTGCTTGCCGAAGCGGCTGCTGCACGCAGCGCGGCAAGCGGTATGCGGCCGGTTTTCTTTGAAGCCTCCCGTTGTCTTGCCCGTGATGCGCCACCAGGCGGTTTTGAGATCGCCCGCGCTTTTATGAGCCGCGGAAGGTCTGCCGCACACGAAGGACAGAACATGTTCGAGACTCACAAGGTAGAAATCGAATGGGCTGGGCGTCCGCTCAAGCTCGAAACCGGAAAGATCGCGCGTCAGGCCGATGGTGCCGTTCTCGCGACCTACGGCGAAACCGTCGTGCTCGCCACGGTCGTTTCGGCGAAGGCACCGAAGCCGGGCCAGGATTTCTTTCCGCTCACCGTCAACTATCAGGAAAAGACCTACGCTGCCGGCAAGATTCCCGGCGGCTATTTCAAGCGTGAGGGCCGCCCCAGCGAAAACGAGACGCTGGTGTCGCGTCTGATCGACCGACCGATCCGCCCGCTCTTCCCGGAGGGCTACAAGAACGACACCCAGGTCATCATCACGGTCATGCAGCATGACCTCGAGAACAACCCGGACGTCGTCGCGATGGTTGCGGCATCCGCCGCATTGACGCTTTCCGGCGTTCCCTTCATGGGTCCGGTCGGCGGTGCCCGCGTCGGCTACATCAACGGCGAATACGTTCTCAACCCGCATCTCGACGAAATGGACGAGTCGACCCTCGACCTCGTCGTCGCCGGCACTCAGGACGCCGTGTTGATGGTCGAATCCGAGGCCAAGGAGCTTTCTGAGGACGTCATGCTCGGCGCCGTCGTCTTCGGTCAGAAGGGCTTCCAGCCGGTGATCGACGCGATCATCAGGCTTGCCGAAGTCGCCGCAAAGGAGCCGCGTGAATTCGAGCCGGAGGATCATTCCGCTCTCGAAAACGCGATGCTTTCGATCGCCGAAGAGGATCTGCGCAACGCCTACAAGATCACCGAGAAGGCGCTGCGCTATGCCGCCGTGGATGCGGTCAAGGCCAAGGTAAAGGAGCACTTCCTGCCGGAGGGCATCGAGAATCCGGCCCATACGGCGGAAGAGATCGCCTCGGTCTTCAAGCATCTGCAGGCCAAGATCGTTCGCTGGAACATTCTCGACACCAAGAGCCGTATCGACGGCCGCGATCTCGTGACGGTACGCCCGATCGTCGCCGAAGTCGGCATCCTGCCGCGCACGCATGGTTCGGCGCTCTTCACCCGCGGCGAGACTCAGGCGATCGTCGTCGCGACGCTCGGCACTGGAGAAGACGAGCAGTACGTCGATTCCTTGACAGGCATGTACAAGGAAAACTTCATGCTGCATTACAATTTCCCGCCCTACTCGGTTGGTGAAACCGGCCGCATGGGCTCGCCGGGCCGCCGCGAAATCGGCCACGGCAAGCTTGCCTGGCGCGCGATCCACCCGATGCTGCCGACGGCGGAACAGTTCCCCTACACGCTGCGCGTCGTGTCCGAGATCACCGAGTCCAACGGTTCGTCCTCGATGGCGACCGTATGCGGTACCTCGCTGGCGCTGATGGATGCCGGCGTGCCGCTTGCCAAGCCCGTTGCCGGTATCGCCATGGGCCTGATCAAGGAAGATGACCGCTTCGCCGTTCTGTCCGACATCCTCGGGGACGAAGATCATCTCGGCGACATGGACTTCAAGGTCGCAGGCACTGCCGCCGGCGTCACTTCGCTGCAGATGGACATCAAGATCGCCGGCATCACCGAAGAGATCATGAAGGTCGCGCTGGATCAGGCCAAGGACGGTCGCGTTCACATCCTCGGCGAAATGGCCAAGGCGATCTCCGAGAGCCGCGGTCAGCTCGGCGAATTCGCGCCGCGCATCGAAGTGATGAACATCCCGGTCGACAAGATCCGCGAAGTCATCGGCTCCGGCGGCAAGGTCATCCGCGAAATCGTCGAGAAGACCGGCGCCAAGATCAATATCGACGACGACGGCACGGTCAAGATCGCGTCGGCGTCCTCCAAGGAGATCGAGGCCGCCCGCAAGTGGATCCACTCGATCGTCGCCGAGCCGGAAGTCGGCCAGGTTTATGAGGGCACCGTCGTCAAGACGGCCGATTTCGGCGCCTTCGTCAACTTCTTCGGCGCCCGTGACGGCCTCGTCCATATCTCGCAGCTCGCTTCCGAGCGCGTTGCCAAGACCACCGATGTCGTCAAGGAAGGCGACAAGGTCTGGGTCAAGCTGATGGGCTTCGACGAGCGCGGCAAAGTCCGTCTTTCCATGAAGGTCGTCGACCAGGCGACCGGCAAGGAGATCGTTGCCGAGAAGAAGGACGGCGGTGAAGCCGCCGAATAAGCCGGCCTCGGCTGAAAACCATTCAGGGCGCGGAGCGGATCGCTTCGCGCCCTTTCTTGTGACGAAGAACGGAATCGAACCATGAGCCGCGACGCGCTGAAAACACTGTTCCACCCCTTTGCCACCGGGGTCATCGATCCGCCGGGAGAGGGCGAGCGGGTGCTCTTCCTCGGTGCCGAGGCGGGTTACCGGCTGCCGGAAGGCTTTGCCGCGGAAGTCTCCGCCGTACAACCGCTCAAGTCCCTCTATCGGGCTCTTACGGCAGTGGGCGCCGACGTGGTGCCGGTTGCAGCCGGCGAGGACTACGACGCTGCGCTCGTTCTCTGCGGCAAACACAAGGGCCGGAACGAAGATCGCATTGCGGAGGCGTTGAAACGCACGCGTTCCGGCGCGCTGATCGTGGTTGCCGGCGGCAAGGAGGATGGCATTCAGTCGCTGCGCAAGAGGGTCGACAAGTTCGGCTGGGATGGCGACGCAATGCCGAAATATCACGGCGTCGCCTTCTGGTTCACGCGGCCGGAAGACGTCGCGGAAGCCATTTCGGCGCTCGCCAAGGTCCCGGTGCGCGTCGACGGTCAGTTCGAGGCTGCGCCCGGCATGTTCTCGCATGACCGCGTCGATGCCGGCTCGGAACTGCTCGCCTCGCGCCTGCCGCGCGATTTTACCGGCCACGCGGCGGACTTCGGCGCCGGCTGGGGTTATCTCTCGGTCAAGCTTGCCGAGGCTTCGCCGAGCCTCAAGGGCATCGACCTGTTCGAAGCGGATTTCGAAGCTCTGGAGGCGGCCCGCTCAAACATGGCAGCGAATGCGCCTTCGACGCCGGCCCGTTTCTATTGGCACGATCTGACGGCGGAAGAGGCTCGTGACAAATACGACCTTATCGTCATGAATCCGCCGTTCCACGAAGGTCATGCAGCCGAGCCGGCGCTCGGCGCGGCGATGATCAAGGCCGCCGCCAAGGCGCTGAAGCATGGCGGCCGGCTGATGCTTGTCGCCAATCGCGGACTTCCCTATGAGCCGGTCCTGGCGGAGAGCTTCAAGGAAATCGGCGAGACCTGCCGCAATGCGCGCTTCAAGGTGCTCTGGGCGAAGCGCTGAATCGGTTTACTCGGGTCGTTCCTCCCCTTATCCGGCTGCCGCCGCCTTCTCCCCGCTCGTGGGGAGAAGGGAATTGCGGCGTCCGCTCAGACCCATTGGCCGCCTCGGAAGGGGCTTCGATGGAAGAAGGGTGCGCGGCCAAGCATGCGGGTGTTCCCTCGCCCCGCTTGCGGGGAGAGGTTAGGGCAAGGGGCAAGGTCGAGCGGACGTCGCGAGCCTTCCTTATTCCGCGTCGGCGATCCGCAATGCCTCGAGCGTCGGCATCGAAGTGATGTTGTAGCCGGAGTCCACATAGTGGATTTCGCCGGTGACGCCGCGCGAGAGATCCGAGAGCAGATAGAGTGCGGAACTGCCGACGTCTTCTATGGTGACGGTTCGGCGCAAGGGGGAGTTCTTCTGCTGCCAGGACAGCATGGCGCGTGCGTCGGAAATGCCGGCGCCGGCGAGCGTCCGGATCGGACCGGCCGAGATCGCATTGACGCGGATACCGCGCACGCCGTAATCCGCTGCCAGGTAACGCACCGAAGCCTCGAGCGCCGCCTTGGCGACGCCCATGACATTGTAGTTCGGCATGACCCGCATGGAGCCGCCATAGGTGAGCGTCAGCATCGTGCCGCCTTCGCTCATCACCTCAGCCGCGCGTCTGGCGATCTCGGTGAAGGAGAAGCAGGAGATCACCATCGTGCGGCTGAAATTCTCCCGCGTCGTATCGGCATAGAGGCCCTTGAGCTCGTTCTTGTCCGAGAAACCGATGGCGTGGACGACGAAATCGAGCTTGCCCCAGCGCTCCTTTACGGCAGCGACGACGGCATCGACGGAGGCGATGTCCTCGACGTCGCAGGGAACGAGGAAGTCGGAATTGACCTCTGCAGCGAGCGGTTTGACCCGCTTTCCGAGGGCTTCGCCCTGATAGGTGAAGGCGAGTTCGGCGCCCTGAGCCGCGAGAGTCTTGGCAATCCCCCAGGCAATAGAATGGTTGTTGGCGACACCCATGATGAGGCCGCGCTTTCCGTTCATCAATCCGTTCATCGTGTTATCCGTTGTAGCGCTGGAAGACCAGCGTGGCGTTTGTGCCGCCGAAGCCGAAGGAGTTTGAAAGGATCGTGTCGATCTTTGCATTGTCGATGCGCTTGCGGACGATCGGCACGCCTTCGAATTCGGGGTCGAGTTCGGTGATGTGAGCGCTTTCGCCGATGAAACCGGCCTGCATCATCAGGAGGCCATAGATCGATTCCTGCACGCCGGCGGCGCCGAGCGAGTGGCCGGTCAGCGATTTCGTGGACTGGATGTGCGGCATCTTCTCGCCGAAGACCTCGCGGATGGCGCCGATCTCCTTCTGATCTCCGACCGGCGTCGAGGTGCCGTGGGTATTGACGTAGTCGATCTCGCCCTTAACCGTGGCGAGCGCCTGACGCATGCAGCGCACCGCGCCTTCGCCCGAAGGCGCGACCATGTCGTAACCGTCCGAGGTCGCGCCGTAACCGACGATCTCGGCGTAGATCTTCGCGCCGCGATTTTTGGCATGCTCCAGTTCTTCGAGGACGAGAACGCCGGCGCCGCCGGCGATGACGAAGCCGTCGCGGTTCGCGTCATAGGCGCGCGACGCGACCGATGGCGTGTCGTTGTACTTGGACGACATGGCGCCCATGGCATCGAAGAGGTTGGACATGGTCCAGTCCAGATCCTCATGACCGCCGGCGAACATCACGTCCTGCTTGCCCCACTGGATCATTTCGGCGGCATTGCCGATGCAATGTGCCGAGGTCGAGCAGGCCGAAGAGATCGAGTAGTTGACGCCGTGGATCTGGAACCAGGTCGCAAGCGTGGCCGAAGCGGTCGACGACATCGCCTTCGGCACCACGAAGGGACCGATCCGCTTCGGACTGTTGTTCTTGCGGGTGATCTCCGCCGCTTCGACGATCGCGCGCGTAGAAGGGCCGCCGGAACCCATGATGATGCCGGTGCGCTCGTTGGTGATGTCGCCGGTCTCGAGCCCGGAATCGGCGATCGCCTGCTTCATCGCCACATGGTTCCAGGCGCCGCCCTGGGACAGGAAGCGCATGGCGCGGCGGTCGACGAGATCTGTCGGATCGAGGGTCGGGGCTCCCCAGACCTGGCACTTGAAGCCGTGCTCGGCGAAGTCCGGAGAAAACGTGATGCCCGACCGCGCATCGCGGAGCGACGCGGTGACTTCGTCGGCGTCGCTGCCGATCGAGGAAACGATGCCGAGGCCCGTTACAACAACCCGTCTCATGTCAGATGACCTTTTCTTCGATTGGAACCTTGCGGGGATCGCCCGCAGTTCAGTCGGCCTTTTCCTGGAAGAGGCCGACCCTGAGATCGGTGGCCTTGTAGATCGTTTCGCCGTCGGCTTTCATCCAGCCGTCAGCGATGCCAAGAACCAGACGGCCGCGCATCACGCGCTTGAAGTCGATACCGTATTCTACCAGCTTGGTCTTCGGCGTCACCATGCCGGTAAATTTCACCTCGCCGGTGGAGATGGCGCGGCCCTTGCCGGGCTCGCCGAGCCAGCCGAGGAAGAAGCCGGTCAATTGCCACATGGCGTCGAGACCGAGGCAGCCGGGCATGACGGGATCGCCCATGAAATGGCAGGGAAAGAACCAGAGATCCGGCGTGATATCGAATTCGGCGCGCACGTAGCCCTTGTCATGGGGGCCGCCGGTTTCCGAAATGTCGGTGATGCGGTTGAACATCAGCATCGGCGGCAGCGGCAGCTGCGCGTTGCCGGGGCCAAACATTTCGCCTCGGCCGCAGATCAGGATTTCCTCATAGCTGAAGCTGGATTGTCTGGTGGTCATGAATGGTTGCTTCCCGAGTCTATTACGTGTTCTCCGACCTGCTTTAGTGCAAGTTCGGTCTGATTTGAAGCGCAGCCTGTCATCCGCGGCTGCGAAGCGGGCTGCGGCGCGTGACGTTCCAAGTAGAGCGGCGTGCGGGCGCAGGAAAGCTCTCGCAGAGTCGCCGAACCGCTCCGAATGGTGACATCATTTCGCGCTCGCT
Source organism: Sinorhizobium arboris LMG 14919 (assembly GCF_000427465.1). NCBI lineage: Bacteria > Pseudomonadati > Pseudomonadota > Alphaproteobacteria > Hyphomicrobiales > Rhizobiaceae > Sinorhizobium > Sinorhizobium arboris. The sequence continues at coordinate 3,561,523 of NZ_ATYB01000014.1, forward strand.
TACAGTATGAATGTGGCGACGACCAGAGTTAAATGCCCGACGTCCCCCGCTTTAGGCTGATTTTCGGGCCTCTGCAGCCTTCGCACGTGCGGAATCTATTGAAAGCCCGGGCGTCAGAAGTTATATCGCAAACTGATAATCCACGATCCCGCAGGTATATCGGAACGGCTGCTGATGACGAAAGCAATGCACATGTCCTCGCAGGAGAGGCTGCGCAATTCGGGTTTGCGCCCGACGCGTCAGCGCGTCGCGCTGGCCGACCTGATCTTCGCGAAGGGCGACAGGCACCTGACGGTGGAGGAACTCCATGAAGAGGCCGTCGAGGCCGGCGTTCCCGTTTCGCTCGCAACCGTCTACAACACGCTCCACCAATTCACCGAAGCCGGCATGATCCGCGTTCTCGCCGTCGAAAGCGCCAAGACCTATTTCGACACCAACGTCTCGGATCACCACCATTTCTTCATCGAGGGTGAAAACGAGGTCCTCGACATTCCGGTGAGCAACATTCACATCGATAACCTCCCCGAACCGCCCGAGGGCATGGAAATCGCCCATGTCGACGTGGTGATCAGGCTGCGCCACAAGACCGGGCGCTGAACCGCCACAGCTCCCGCGCGTCACATCACGTCGTCCGGGTCGCGGCCGGGACCCGCCTTGCCGGTAGGCAGCGTCCAGCCGTATCGAAGCGCGCCGCCCCGCACGGCAAAGGCCGTAAGCACGCCGAGTGCGGACGTCACTGCCAGAGGCAATCCGGCTATGCTCGCCAGAACGAAGGCGCCGGCGCCTATGAGAGCGGCGCTGACGTAGATCTCCGGCCTGAGGAGGACGGAAGGCTCGCCGGCCAGCAGATCCCGCAGAACCCCACCGAAGGTCGCCGTCAGGGCGCCTGTGACCAAAGCCACGATCGGCGACCCCGTCGCCGCCAACCCCTTCGCCGCACCCATCACGCAATAGGCCGAAAGGCCGAGCGCATCGAGCCAGACGAGCATCCGATAGCGGGATTCGAAGAGGTGAGAGGTAAGAAACACCACGACGGCCACCGCCGCGCAGACGATGATGAAGTTCGGGTTCACCACCCAGAACACCGGCGTCGCCCCGAGGACGAGGTCCCGCATCGTCCCGCCGCCGATGCCGGTCGCGGAAGCGAGAAACAGATAACCGATGATGTCGAGCTGCTTGCGGGAAGCCGAAAGCGCGCCGGTCGCCGCAAAGACTGCGACGCCCGCATAGTCGAGGAATTCGAGAATCGGCATGGGCGCTCCGCTCTGCTGCAAGTCTCCTTTAGCCGCAATCTATAAAAGAAAACATGCAGTCCGCTACCGCGGCAGCAGCGTCTGCGTGCGGCCAAGGAGATAATAGGCAACGAGCCCGGTCCACTCCTTGGCGGCCGTCGTCGCCAATTGCGCATTGAGCGAAGGCTGGGTGAAATCGAGGCCGAGCCGCACCTGGCCGCTCGTGCGGTAATCGGTGGGCCAGGGGGTGACCTCGATGCCGTTTGCGCGAAAGAGGCCGATCGAGCGCGGCATATGGTAAGCCGAGGTCACGAGCGCGCAACGCTCGAGCCCGTTCTTGGCGAGCAGATCCCTGGTATAGCGCGCGTTTTCGAAGGTCGTCCGCGATTCTCCCTCGCGGATCAACCGGCCGGCGCCGATGCCGAAGGTCCCGAAGAACATTACCGAGGCATGGGCGTCGCCCTCGTAGATGCCGCTCAGAGACCCATCTCCACCCGAAACGAGGATGCGTGCGTCCGGATAGGCCCGCGCGAGCCTCAAGGTCTCTACGAAGCGCTCGGCAGCCTGGTTCAGCTCCATGCCGCCGCGGCTCGCCATCACCACGTTCTCGAAGGCGCCCCCGAGCACGATGATGCAGGCAAGTTCCGCGGGCTCCCGTGAGGGGCGGGGGAAGCGATCCTCGAGAATCTGCAGGAAATAGGAGCCGGCGGTGGTGAAGAGAGTGATGAAGAGGACGGCGAGCCCCAGGGCACTGAAACTGCCGCCGGTGCGGCGGAAGCGGCCGAACATGAGCAGCACGCCGACGAGCAGCGCGAGAAATGCGAAGGACAGCGGCTGGGCGACGAGCCAGAAGATTTTCGAGACGAGGAACATGAGACCGTTCTTCCGGGGAGAAATTAACATTTCGAAAATCGCGGAAAATAGAAAGAGCGCAGTCGCCGGGATGAGCCTGCCGCCTGATCCTTTTTGGTATCTGCTCGATGCCGGCGGCCTGCCGTATAATTCGGCTGTCCGCCAACAAGGGGAGGAGAACCCATGAAACGGATTTGCGCGACCACGACGTGCCTGGCTGTGCTGACCGCCTCGACGGCATTTGCCCAGGACAACCCGCTACCGGAGGGCTTCGAAACGCAGCCGCTCGTCAAATCGAGTGTGAGCCGAGACAACGAGCCGATCGCCTATCCCGCCGGAAAGCCCGAGATGATCTCGGTCATCGGCACTCTGGCCAAAGGCGGCCGGACGGCCCTGCATGAGCATCCGGTACCCGTATACGTCTATGTTATGGAAGGCGAAGTGGAAGTAAGAACAGAAGGCAAGGAGCCGCACCGCTACAAGGCGGGCGAAGCGTTCATTGAAACGCAGAACCGCAGGCATCAGGCCTTTAATGTGGCCGATGCGCCGAGCAAGATACTCGCTGTCTTCATCGGCGAGCAGGGCACGCCAACAACTGTCGCGGCCAAATGATCGGTTGAGGGAACGTGACCTCTGAGGCCTGAAAGAAATTTTGGTGGAGCTAAGCGGGATCGAACCGCTGACCTCTTGCATGCCATGCAAGCGCTCTCCCAGCTGAGCTATAGCCCCATCAGGGTCCGGCTTGGCCGGTCCGGGAAGATCGCCCGGCATGTTGTGCCCGGCGAGTGGCGGCTTATTACTTCTGCTTCGTGCAGATGGCAAGCCGAAAATTGAGGCCCGGTGCGATTTTATTTTTCGGTTCCGGACGGATGCCCCGGTGCCGAGCGCGCTCGGCGCTGGGGCGGTTTTGTGGCTTTTTTCGAGACGCTTGCGGGCAAGCATGCGGGCGGGTATCCGCCCGCGCCGCCATGCCGGTCAGACGTCTTCGTCCTCGTCGGAGACGCCGATGATGTCGCTCATGTCGTCGTCATCGTCCTCGTCGTCGGTCTGGAGGAAGGTATCGTCGTCGTCGCCCTCGATCTCGACGTCGTCGTCGCCGAGATCCGGCAGATCGTCGCCGCCCGACGCCTCGTCATCGGCATCCTCGAGCGAGACCAGTTCGACTTCCGTGTTCTCGGTATCGACTTCCGTTACCTCTTCCTCTTCTTCCTTCTCGAGCACCTTGGCGACGGAGCTTTCCTCGAAGAAGGACAGCGGATAGGACTTGCCCGTGTAGGGGGAGACGATCGGATCACGGTTCAGATCGTAGAATTTGCGCCCCGTTTCAGGGTCGATGCGCTTTGTTCCAAGTTCCGGTTTTGCCACAGTCAAAGCCTCTTGAATGGCCGGCGAGCCGGCTCTTGCCGGAAAGCCGGCGGTTAGAAAGATGTCAAGCTTATGATGATTAGCCGGTCCCCATAATCATCTTGACGAGCTCTGTCAAAGATAAACTTCCGCGAGCTCCGGTCATGAATTTCTTCGCAGCGGGAGGATGACCCATTTCGCGCATTGTGTTAGGGAGCCGGCGAGACCGGCGGTCCGCCATCAACGCGCCGGAGAGCATCACCTTCCGCGCCCGCCGTCAGCCGGATTGTCAGAGGAAAACCACCATGTCCCATGGCTCGAACCCGCGGCCCGCCACCGCACGCAGATCTTCCGACCTCAAAGGCACGGTGCGCATTCCGGGTGACAAGTCGATCTCGCACCGTTCCTTCATGTTCGGCGGCCTTGCCGCGGGCGAGACGCGCATCACCGGCCTCCTCGAAGGCGAAGACGTGATCAATACCGGCAAGGCCATGCAGGCGATGGGCGCCCGGATCCGCAAGGAGGGCGACACCTGGATCATCGACGGGGTGGGGAACGGCGCGCTGCTTGCCCCCGAGGCGCCGCTCGACTTCGGCAATGCGGGCACTGGCTGCCGGCTGACCATGGGTCTTGTCGGCGTTTATGATTTCGATTCCACGTTCATCGGCGACGCCTCCCTGACCAAGCGGCCGATGGGCCGTGTGCTCGACCCGCTCCGCCAGATGGGCGTTCAGGTGAAGTCGGCGGAAGGCGACCGGCTGCCGGTGACGCTGCGCGGGCCGAAGACGGCGAACCCGATCATCTATCGCGTGCCGATGGCGTCTGCCCAGGTGAAATCCGCCGTGCTTCTCGCCGGCCTCAACACGCCCGGCATTACGACTGTGGTCGAGCCGGTGATGACCCGCGACCATACGGAAAGGATGCTGCAGGGCTTCGGCGCCGATCTTGCGGTCGAGACCGACGCGGAGGGCGTGCGCACCATCCGTCTCCAAGGTCGCGGCAAGCTGACGGGCCAGGTGATCGACGTGCCGGGCGATCCTTCGTCCACGGCGTTTCCGCTGGTTGCCGCGCTCCTCGTGCCGGGCTCGGACGTCATCATCTTCAATGTGCTGATGAACCCGACCCGCACCGGCCTTATCCTTACCCTGCAGGAGATGGGGGCGGACATCGAAGTTCTGAACCGTCGCCTTGCAGGCGGTGAAGATGTGGCCGATCTGCGCGTGCGCTATTCGGAGCTCAAAGGCGTGACGGTGCCGGAGGAACGCGCGCCGTCGATGATCGACGAATATCCGGTGCTTGCCGTCGCCGCCGCCTTTGCAGAAGGCGCAACCGTGATGAACGGGCTCGAGGAGCTTCGCGTCAAGGAATCCGACCGCCTGTCCGCGGTGGCCGACGGCCTGAAGCTCAACGGGGTGGATTGCGACGAGGGCGAGGCATCGCTCGTCGTGCGCGGCCGGCCGGGCGGCAGGGGCCTGGGCAATATTTCAGGCGGCCAGGTGAAGACCCATCTCGATCACCGCATCGCCATGAGCTTCCTCGTCATGGGACTTGCCTCGGAACATCCGGTAACGGTAGACGATGCGACGATGATCGCGACCTCCTTCCCTGAGTTCTTGGGCCTGATGACGGGCCTGGGCGCGAAGATCGAAGAGGCAGAGAGCAAGGCAGTCCGATGAGCTTTGTAATCGCCATCGACGGACCTGCGGCTGCCGGCAAGGGCACGCTCTCGCGTCGGGTCGCCGAGCAATACGGCTTCCATCATCTCGACACCGGGCTCACCTATCGCGCAACCGCCAAGGCGCTGATAGACGCCGGATTGCCGCTCGACGATGAGGCAGTGGCCGAGAAGGTGGCCCGCCAGGTCGATCTTTCCGGTCTCGATCGTGCCGTGCTTTCGGCGCACTCGATCGGCGAGGCGGCCTCGAAGATCGCCGTCATGCCGGCGGTGCGCCGTGCACTGGTCGAGGCGCAGCGAGCCTTCACGCGGAAAGAGCCGGGGACGGTCCTCGACGGGCGCGATATAGGCACTGTCGTCTGCCCCGATGCGGCGGTGAAGCTCTATGTCAGCGCGTCGCCCGAGGTTCGGGCGAAACGGCGCTATGACGAGATCGTCGCCGGCGGCGCGAAGGCCGACTACGCCGCGATTTTCGAGGAGGTGAAGAAGCGCGACGAGCGCGACATGGGACGTGCCGACAGCCCTTTGAGACCTGCCGAGGACGCACACTTGCTTGATACTTCCGAAATGAGTATAGAGGCGGCATTCCAGGCGGCGAAAACGCTGATAGACGCCGCCCTGAAAGAGAAGAATTGAAGAGGGCTTGATCCCGGCTGCGGCCGGTCTCCTTCTTGAAGATAGCCTGAAATTCCGTCCACGCGCCGGATTGCTCCATGACAGGAGCGGACTGGGTTCAGGCCTGTTCAACACCAGCCCCCGGCGCATATGCGTCTCCGGCAGGAGATGCAGCAGGAGATTATATGACTGCAACCAACCCCACCCGTGATGATTTCGCCGCGCTTTTGGAAGAGTCCTTCGCCAAGACGGACCTCGCCGAAGGCTATGTCGCCAAGGGCATCGTCACGGCGATCGAAAAAGACGTCGCAATCGTCGACGTCGGCCTGAAGGTCGAAGGCCGCGTACCGCTGAAGGAATTCGGCGCCAAGGCCAAGGACGGCTCGCTCAAGGTCGGCGACGAAGTCGAAGTCTATGTCGAGCGCATTGAAAACGCACTCGGCGAAGCTGTTCTGTCGCGCGAAAAGGCTCGCCGCGAAGAAAGCTGGCAGCGCCTGGAAGTGAAGTTCGAAGCCGGCGAACGCGTCGAAGGCATCATCTTCAACCAGGTCAAGGGCGGCTTCACCGTCGATCTCGACGGCGCCGTGGCCTTCCTGCCGCGTTCCCAGGTCGACATCCGTCCGATCCGCGACGTGACGCCGCTGATGCACAACCCGCAGCCCTTCGAAATCCTCAAGATGGACAAGCGCCGCGGCAACATCGTCGTTTCGCGCCGTACGGTTCTCGAAGAGTCCCGTGCCGAGCAGCGTTCTGAAATCGTTCAGAACCTCGAGGAAGGCCAGGTTGTCGAGGGTGTCGTCAAGAACATCACCGATTACGGTGCGTTCGTCGACCTCGGCGGCATCGACGGCCTGCTGCACGTCACCGACATGGCATGGCGCCGCGTCAACCATCCGTCGGAGATCCTGAACATCGGCCAGCAGGTCAAAGTTCAGATCATCCGCATCAACCAGGAAACCCACCGCATCTCGCTCGGCATGAAGCAGCTCGAGTCCGATCCGTGGGATGGTATCGGCGCGAAGTATCCGGTCGGCAAGAAGATCTCCGGTACCGTCACGAACATCACCGATTACGGTGCATTCGTCGAGCTGGAGCCGGGCATCGAAGGCCTGATCCACATCTCCGAAATGTCCTGGACGAAGAAGAACGTTCACCCCGGCAAGATCCTGTCCACGAGCCAGGAAGTAGACGTGGTCGTTCTCGAAGTCGACCCGACCAAGCGCCGCATCTCGCTCGGCCTCAAGCAGACGCTCGAGAACCCGTGGCAGGCATTCGCGCATAGCCATCCGGCTGGCACGGAAGTCGAAGGCGAAGTCAAGAACAAAACCGAATTCGGTCTGTTCATCGGCCTCGAAGGCGATGTCGACGGCATGGTCCACCTTTCCGATCTCGACTGGAACCGTCCGGGCGAGCAGGTCATCGAAGAATTCAACAAGGGCGACGTCGTCCGTGCTGTGGTTCTCGATGTGGACGTCGACAAGGAGCGCATCTCGCTCGGCATCAAGCAGCTCGGCCGCGATGCGGTCGGTGAAGCTGCCGCTTCCGGCGAACTGCGCAAGAACGCCGTCGTTTCGGCCGAGGTCATCGGCGTCAACGATGGCGGCATCGAGGTGAGGCTCGTCAACCACGAGGACATCACTGCCTTCATCCGCCGCGCCGATCTCTCGCGCGACCGCGACGAACAGCGTCCGGAGCGCTTCTCTGTCGGCCAGACCGTCGATGCGCGGGTCACCAACTTCTCCAAGAAGGACCGCAAGATCCAGCTGTCGATCAAGGCTCTGGAAATCGCGGAAGAGAAGGAAGCCGTCGCTCAGTTTGGCTCTTCCGACTCGGGTGCTTCGCTCGGCGACATTCTTGGCGCTGCGCTCAAGAACCGCCAGAACAACGAGTAATCGTTGTCCGATCTGAAATGACGAGCCCGCGGAGAGCGATCTCCGCGGGCTTTTTCAGTCGAGACGCGAGATGCGGGCGGACAACCGCACCGCTTTGCTTATCCCTCTCTAAGCAAGGCCGCCGAGCTTTCGGTAGAGATCAAAGGCGTCAGCGACCGGTTGCTCTTCAGCCTGAGCCCTTTCGCCGCCCGCCGCATTTTCCTGCTGCCGGTCGTCGTCTTTTCGTTCTCCCTCGTCATCCCTCGAATCCCTTTCCGCCTCGCTCTCGCTTTCGCGCTCGCGCCGGTCCACCTCATCGGCATCGCTTTCTTCCGCCGGCGGGTAAGGAACCAGGGCGAAGGGAACCATTTCGCGCGGAAGCCCGCTTTCGGGAAGCCGGGCAAAGCCCTGCGGCATGACCACGTCCTCGCCGGCCTTCCGTCCTGGATGAGGAGGGGGCATGTCGGGAAGCGTTGCACCCGGTTCTGCGTCGGGAGCGACATCCACCGGCGGTTCGCCGCCGGCTACGGCGCTTCTCATCGCGCCGGTGGTCTCCAGCGGCGGCGCTGCCGCCTTGCTTTCCGGCGGCGGGAGCACGGCCGTTCCTGTGCCTCCGGCTCCGGCCGCTTGCCAGCCCTTGCTCGTTCCGGGCAAGGGGAGGCTGTCGCGGATGATCGCCTTCACGGTCTCCGCCGCCGTTTGCGGCGCGCGCCCGGCGCTCTGCACCCTCACCCGTGGCATATCGTCCTCCCCCGTGGAGTGCGGCGCGCCGTCGGCGCCCTCGAAGCCTCGGTTGCCGGGGGGACTTTCAGCGCCGGGTTTTGCGCCTGCAGCCTTGCCTTCGCCGGTCGCGGCTCTTGCATCCTCCAGTACCGCGCGCACACTCCGGTTCAGGCCAGCCGCCTGAGTACCGCGCGCAGCCGGCGGTCCCCCCGAACCCGCTTCGTTTTCCGGGAGCTTCTCATCGGAGCCTTCCACCGTGGCGGACAGCGTTTCCGGTGTCTTTCCCTCAAGGGCGCCTGTTGCAGTACTTCTCGTTGCAACTTCTGCATTTCTCGGCGCTTGAGGCGCGTTCGCTGGCGTCCTCGGCGAGCGTCCCGGCTCGGCCGGAACCGCCTCCTCCCGTGCCGCACCCGTTTGTGTCGTCTCGATATGAACGCCGTCCATGTCGCCGCCGTAGACTTTCTTGAACATCGTCTGCAGGAGCGCGAGCTCGCCGGGGAGGGATGCCTTGGCGCCGGGGTGCGGCGCCAAGGGCGGAACGCGCGCAGGCAGGGGCAGACTGCGGAGCGGGGTTCGGTCCGGTGGGATCGCGCCTCGGCGGTCAGCCGGCATCGTCGCCGCAACGGCGACACGCCGCGCGAGGCTGCGCGTGGACAATTGCCTCTCCAGAAGCAGGCGTTCCGGCATTGGCAATGCCTCGATAAAGCCGGTCAACCGCCGAATGAAGGCGCGTCCGGTCTCCCGCGGCAGGGGCGGAAATTTGAGGATGAGCGCCAGGTCTTCGACAAGCTTCACCAACGCGTCCTTGGAAAGGACCTCCTTTCCGGAGAGATGACGGGTCAACGCATCGAGGATCTTCTGGATCGCCTCGCTCCGTTCTGCGGCCGGCAGCGGGTGGCGCGGGACCCGCGTCGTCTCTTCGGCAGTTGCGACGGCGGTCCTGATGGCGACAATGGCGGGCAGCATTCCGATCTCCAGTTGCCGGGCGGCAGTCGTGCCGAGCTGCGCTCGCCTTTGAACGTCCTTTTCTCGTTGGAGGGCGCTTCATGCGCGTGGCGGCCAAGCCGCAGACATCGACCCGGAAAGAGCCAAAAATCACCCTTGCCTCGGGCTTGAGCCGCGAGCTTAAGCCAAGGAAGTTTATGAGATGTTAACCATCGAGATGCGGTGCGCGTTCTGCGGACTCCTTGCGCGAACCTCTTTCACGGGCCATCTTATCCGCAAGCTTGATGGAGCCGCCCATGACGTTTCGTCCGCCGCAATCGCTGCGCCGCTTCGATCTTACAGGCAACGGGGTTAACGTCCTCGAATACGAACTAATGGCCGAGCGTGCCGACGCTCTGGGGCGCAACGGCCTGAAGGTCGAGAAGGCGATTGCCGCCCTGCATGCCTATGACAGCAACAGGCATCCACCGTTCGAGCGCGAACGGTTGCTCGATGAAGCGGCCGACGCGGTTTGGGCCTTTCTCATCCAACGCGAGATCTGCGGCCTTCGCGACAGCCGCGACGCCGTGCACCGCTACGGCATTCCGAAGGAGGTCATGGCGCGCGTCGGGATCGTCAGGAAGCGTTAATCGTCGCCGTGCCCGCGCGTCTGACATACGCGCGGAACTCGATGAAAGCAAAGGCACGCACCCCTACCGATAGGGCGAATAGCAGACCCGATAGACTCCGCCATAGGTCAGGTATCGGCTGGTCGCCGGGTTATAGGACCGATAGCGCGACAGGCACCAGCTGACATGGGTATTGCCGCCGCTCCGGACGTAGCCGCCGCCATAGTAGCGCGGCCTGTAGGAGCGATAACCGTAATATCCGGGACTCGGATAACGGTAGCTGTAATAGCCGGGGCCGTAATAGCGCGGTCCGTAATAATAGCGGTTCCCATAATACGGCCGGTAGCGGTAGCTGGGGCCGAAATAGAAGCTTATTCCGGACCGCCGGTAGTAGGGGCTCCATCCCGGATAGTAGCCGGGTCCCCAGCCGCCGTAGTAACCGCGGCGAAAATAGCCGCCGCGCCACCCGTAGGGCCCGCGATGCGTAGCATTTTCGACGTCGGCCGGCGCCTTGATCGCGATGTCGAGCGCCGGGCGCGGCATGGCCTGAACGGACGTTACAGGGGGAACCGCGCAGGCGGCGGCGAGTGCGCAGCTCACAACGAAATTCCGAAATTTCGTCATTTTCTCCTCACTTTCCGAAAGCCATTGCTTCCGGTCTTCGTCCCTGCTCCTTATGAGTTCGATATCTTATAGCATTCGTGGCGGCGGGGCGCGCTTCGCGTCGGTCGGACGCGAGGCCGTCCGGACTTGCGCCCGATCCGCCATCCCTCAAGCATGCGCCTCTCCGACGTCCATGTCACTGAAATTCTTCTCCTATCACCCTGGAGGAAATGTCGGGCGGGGAGCGGCCTCCCACCCATCCGCGCGCTTTTTCACGATCGGACAGGAAAACTTCAAAATGCCTGTTGACACTTCGGTCAGGGCCTTTTACATGCCGGTCCGTCGCCCAGATGGCGGAATTGGTAGACGCGCCAGCTTCAGGTGCTGGTACTCGCAAGGGTGTGGAGGTTCGAGTCCTCTTCTGGGCACCAAATTCCCTTATCCGTACCGCTTCGCGGTACCGGAGGTCAAAAAGCCCGGGTTCCCGGGCTTTTTTGCTTTTGAAGTCTCAGAACGACTTCAGCGCCGCCGCTGCAGCACCTTTTCTGAGATCGCCCCTCAGGCGGCCGTTCCGGTTTCGGCGGTATTCGCTGCGCGGGTGACGCCTACCACCTCGTAGATGTCGAGGGCAGTCGAGCGGCCTTTCGCCTTGGCGGTGCCGAGCGGGCGGAACTGGACCATGTCCTTGCATTGGGCCACCACAGCGCCGCTTGCAAGAATGCTCGTGCCGTAATCCTTGTTCATACCCTCGAGCCGCGAGGCGACGTTCACCGTGTCGCCCATGGCGGTATATTGGAGCCGTTCCTTGGCGCCGACACTGCCGACGACGGCCGTGCCGGTGTGGATGCCGAAGCGGGTGCGGAATTCCGGCAACCCCCTGGCGCGTTGCGCAGCATTGAAGGCCTCCAGCCTCTCCTCGACCGCGAGTGCGCAGCGACAGGCATGCTCGGCATGCCTGATGTCGGCGACCGGCGCATTCCACATGGCGAAGACCGAGTCTCCATGGAACTGGATGATGGTACCGTCATGCGCGGCGACGACCTCGCTGAAGAGATCGAAATACCCCGAGAGCATCGCAACCACTTCTTCCGGCGAGCGCCCTTCGCTGATGGTGGTGAAGTCGTAGATGTCGGTGAACAGTGCCGTCACCTCCTGCCGCCACGCGGCACGCCCGCCGAAATGCCCGGACTCGATGCCCTTGCGCACCAGTTCCTTGGGCACATAGAGCGCGAAGGTGAAGATCGCATCACGGGCCTTGTTCATTGCGCCGTTGAGCGTCGAGATTTCCGCTACATGCGAGGAAACCTCGATGGGCGTGGTGAAATCCAGGTCCTGCAGGCGGTTGGCGCTGTCGGTGAGTTGGTTGAGCGATTTCGTGATCAGATGCGCGAGCACGAGTGCCAGGAGAACGGCGGCCACCACCACCGCCCCGGAGACGGCAAGTCCCTGAACCAGGGTTTCGTTCGCCGCCTCCAGCAGTTCGTCGAGCGGTGCCGCGACGACCACCCGGTGTCCGGACAGGAGCAATGCCGATTCGAGCGGCGCCACCGTGACGAGATAGGTGCGGTCCCCGGTCTCGACGAGAGTTGCCTTTCCGGCCGGTGGCGGATTGCGCCGGATGCTCTCGATCAATCCATCCTCTTGCGGCGTCGCAACCGGTCGGTCCTTCCCTTTTGCTGCCATGATGCGCCGCATCATGGTGGAGTCGGAGTGGATGATCGGCCTTCCGACCGCATCGAGGACGAACGAAATCGAATCGTCGGTCAGCCGCTCGCGGGACAGAAAGTCCGTGATCGTATCGAGAACGACATCGGCGCCGATGACGATCTTCGGGTTGCCGCGGTGCGCTTGCGATATGGTCATCCCGAGATTGCCGGTCGTGGCCATCTCATAGGGGCCGATCGCCACCGGCGACTTGCCGTTGACGGCCGCGCGGTACCAGGGACGCGTCCGGGGGTCGAAGCCGTTGGGAGCAGCGCGGCGTTCGGCAAATTGCAGACCGCTCGCGTCGAGGAACAGGATACGGTCGAACGGCTTGCCCCGGTCGTCCCTCTCCATCGAGCGCACGGCGATGGCCGCCCCCCGCGGTGCGTCCAGCGCCATGCGCCAGGCGGCCGAGTCGAGGTCGACCACATGAAAAAATGCGCCGCTCGGATAACCGACATAGACGCCGTCGATGTGCGGTGAGCGGGCAATTCCCTCGCGCAGCACCGCCACTTTGTCGTTCATCCGCTCCGGCGGCGGCACGAGAAAGGAATTGGCCACGGACGCGACGAGACTGACAAGCGCGGAGGTGTCCCCGGAAAGCACGCCGAGACGATCGACCAGGCGACCGACAAAGGCGCTCATATTGTCTTCGGCACCGGCGATCGCAGCGCTGCGTGCGCGGCGGTAATCCAGTCCCACCAGCGTCCCCGACACCACGATCAGCATCGCAACCATCACGAAACCGAGCAGCGACCGCAGTGAGCTGGTCCAGGTCCGAGAAGGCTTATCCGCGTTGGAACCTTGCATGCTATCGATGTCCTTGCATCCGGATTCCGAGTCTTGCAGCATTGCACCGGATTTGCATAGGGCCACCGGTCGGATGCGACCTGCGCTTGTGCCGCCGATGACGTCTTCAGTTGACGGTGACCGGCCTCGAACGCATGCGCGCCACCGTCTCCCGTTCCGCCCGCTTGCAGCGCATCGGCGGCAGGTCGCGGTCCATCAGCTCCATGTCCTCGAGCACCATCGCGCCCATCCTCTTGAAGGCCACGTCGAGCGCACCCGCCCGGTGCGCCGAGCGCAGGAAGCCGGGAAGTTGGCGGACAGGGTGCCCAAGGGGCAGGGGCTCCTCCGGGAAGACGTCGCTTGCCGCGCGGATGTGGCCGCTCTCGACGGCTGCGATCAACGCATCGAAATCCACGACGCCGGCGCGGCTCAGGAGAATGAAGGCGGCGCCCGGGCGCATCGACGCAAAGGCCCTGGCGCCGAGGAAGCCCTCATTGTCGCTGGTTACCGCCGCGACCACAAACAGGAAGTCGCTCTCGGCAAGCACAGTCTCGAGCGACGCCGGTTCGACGCCGTTGTCGAGAAGAATGGAGGCGGGCAGCCAGGGATCGTAAACCCGGGTCTTCGCACGAAATCCCGAAAGGACGCGGTTGAGCGCCTTGCCGAGATCGCCGAAACCGATGATGCCGATCTCCGAGCCCGAGAGGAGGCGGGCGGCATGGTTGCCCTCTCCGCCCCAGCGCTCGCGCCCCTCGCGAAAATCGACATCCGCATCGACGATGCCGCGAGCGAGGTTGAGCGCCATGGCGAGCCCCATCTCCGCCACCGGTTCGGCGAAGACCTGGCCGGTGGTGAGCACGTGGATGCCGCGCTGGAAGATAAGCTCATAAGGCATGTTGTCGATGAGGTTGCTTTCGACGTTGAGAACGGCCCGAAGCCGCGGCATGCGCCGGAGCGTGTCCGCGGAAAGCGGCGGCTGCCCGACGATGTAGCGGGCCTCGGAGAGGACGGCCGAGCCGAGCCCGGCGATGTTCTCCGGATCGGCTTCGACCACGCGGTAGCGCTCATGGAGCCGCGCAAGTGCGTCGGGCGTGAAGATCAGATCGAGGGTGCGTGGCGCGGGCGCGCTGATGACAAGGGGCCCTTCGCTTCGCGGCCTGTCGATTTCGGGCATGGTTTCCTCCGGTTAGTGACGTCCCGGGCACAGTTTCGCCTTTCCCGCGCGTGCAGTGCAAGCGTGCTTTCTGCTGGGGCCGAGCTCAATAGTTGAGGCCGCGCTTCTGCCGCTCGAGCGACGGCGGCAGCCCGCCGCTCTGAAAGATCGGGCCGTTGCTCTCGCGGCAGCGGTAGACCGTATCGTAACGGGGGCGGCCGTGAGTTGATTCGAAAGGGCCGTAGCGGTCGATGAAAACCTGCTGGCAAACGACGTTTTTGTCGTCGCCCAGCGGGTTCGCCGGACGCACGCCCGGCAGGTCATGGAAGGACTGCACCAGCTCGAAGCCGGCCCCGCCCGCGAGGCTCGAACCGGGCGGGAGGATCAACAACAGGGCGATGAGGGGAGGCGCCAGGGCGAAACGGAACCAGGTCATATACGAACTTTCTCGGGGTACCGGCAAACGGAACATCCGCCGAAGGACAAGGTATCGCCGCGAGCCAACATGCGCTATAGGCCAGCTACGCTCCACAGCGCCCGCGCACCTGATCAGACAGGCCGGGATCGCTGCAGCACTTGAATCTCAGCAGGAATTCCTGAACCGTTCTCAGGGAAACATGCAAGTAACGATCTGGGGATTTTCGATGGCGAATACAATAAGGTTCCACGAGGGCGATATTTCCGAGACCGACGCTGCCCGCTATTCGGACGCGATCGCGATCGATACGGAAACGCTCGGTCTCGTCCCCCGCCGCGATCGCCTCTGTGTCGTGCAGCTTTCACCGGGTGACGGCACCGCCGACGTGGTCCGCATCGCCGCCGGCCAGAAGCAAGCGCCGAACCTCGTCGCTATGCTCGCCGATCCGGCGAGGCAGAAAATCTTTCATTTCGGCCGCTTCGACATCGCCGTGCTGTTTCATACCTTCGGAGTGACTGCGTCGCCGGTCTTTTGTACCAAGATCGCCTCCCGTCTCGCCCGCACCTATACGGACCGGCACGGCCTCAAGGACAATCTCAAGGAACTGCTCGATATCGACATTTCCAAGCAGCAGCAGTCTTCCGACTGGGCGGCCGATATCCTTTCGCCTGCACAGCTCGAATATGCCGCTTCCGACGTCCTTCACCTGCACGCCCTGCGCGACAAGCTGACCGCGCGCCTCCTGCGCGATGGCCGGATGGAACTCGCCGAAGACTGCTTCTCGTTTCTGCCGACCCGTG
The DNA here is from genome assembly GCF_000427465.1 of Sinorhizobium arboris LMG 14919. Taxonomy (NCBI): domain Bacteria; kingdom Pseudomonadati; phylum Pseudomonadota; class Alphaproteobacteria; order Hyphomicrobiales; family Rhizobiaceae; genus Sinorhizobium; species Sinorhizobium arboris. The sequence goes on from NZ_ATYB01000014.1 coordinate 3,576,855, forward strand.
CCAAGCTCGATCTCCTCGGCTGGGAGGAAACGGATATTTTTGCGCATAGCTGACGCGTTTCGCCCTCTCCTCCCTCATCGCTTTGCTCGTAACAGGGTTCCGGCAGCGCCGCGTCCGCGGCGCGGAGGAGCCTTCCAGTCCAAGAACTTGGGCTGGCTGGATTCCTTTGACAGGCACAGGAACGAGATTGAAGGTGAGCCTTGCGCGCTGCACGTCAGCTGCGCCTGGGTGGCACCTAGCCCCTGTCCGTGTGGCCGAGATCGCGTTCGGGTTCGATCACGTCGCGAATGCGCTGCTTCAGCTCCTTCGGCCCGGGAAAGCCGCCGTCGCGCTTGCGTTCCCAAATCAGCGCGCCGTCGACGCGAATCTCGAAATTGCCGCCGGTCCCGGGTATCAGCGCCACCTCGGCAATCGTGTCGGCGAAGGTCGACAGGAGCTCCTGCGCCATCCATCCGGCGCGCAGCAGCCAGTTGCACTGGGTGCAGTAGAGGATGGTAATGCGTGGCTTCTCGCTCATCTTACATGTCCCGTTCGCTTGGCTTCCGCGTCACAGGAAATATGGAACAGCATCGTCGTGCAAGCGTCGCCTTCACGCATATCTCACATAAATGTCACCTTCAGCCGTCATGTTTTTAGCGCTGAACCCCTTGTTTTCCAAGGGGGCTGAGGCAAGAGACATCCCTGATTTGCAACACACTGCGAAAGGGATTTCATGACCGATACCGCTGCCAACGACCGACCGCGCGCGATCCTGCCGGCGCTCGAGAAGATTTATCTGCCGCTCGACACCTTCGCCGAGACGCTGTTGCGCGTCGTGGCAGGCGCACTGCTCGTCACCCACGGCTACGGCAAGATCCTCAACCCCTTCGGTGCGGCCGGCATGGTGGAAGGGCTCGGCTTCTATCCAGGCGTCTTCTGGTCGCCCCTGCTTTCCGCAACCGAGTTCTTCGGCGGCATCTTCATTGCCATCGGCTTCCTGACGCGGCCGGCGGCGCTTGCCGCGACCATCGTTCTGCTCGTTACCGTCTACTTCCACGGCATCGTCCAGGGTCAGGGTCTCGGCGGAGCGGAGAAATCCATTCTCTGGGCGGCGATGACCTTCTTCTTTGCCATCCGCGGTGCCAACAGCCAGTCTGTCGACGCCAAGCTCGGCCGGCAGTTCTGAGGCCGCCTCCGGATCGTTTCATCGCTGCAACGAAGCAATGAAACGATCCAGGCCGTTGCGGCGGCACTTTTCAGCCAGGTGTCGACACCACGCTGCGGATCGTCATCCGGTGTACCTTGCCGGCCCTGTCGACCCAGTCGATCGACTGTCCGACGGAAAGGCCGATAAGCGCGGCCCCGATCGGCGTCAGCACGGAAACCTTGCCGGCCTCGATGTCGGCCTCCCCCGGATAGACGAGCCTTACTTCCTTCGCAAAGCCGTTGTCGGCATCGAAAGCGACCGTCGAGCCCATCTGCACGCTGTCCTTGGGCAGCTTGCCCGGCGCAGCGATGCGCGCACGATCGAGTTCGGAAAGAAGCGCTTCCGCGACTTCAGGCACGCGGTCGAGCGCCGAAGAGGCGATCGCCGTCAGACGTGCATGGTCTTCGGCATTGATGACGATCGAGGGAAGCTTGTTGCGGGTTGTCGTGTCCGCCATGACTGATACCTGTGCATTGGCGCGCCGCTACGGTTGCGCCCTAAGTGAATGTTCATGATGATTGCGCTCGCCGTTCGGAAGAAAAAGGCTTGGCCATCTGCCTGCCGATGCGTCGGTCCCCTTACCCGGAGAGCGCACGCATCCGGGCCGGGGTCAGGTTCCTGCGATAGGGCAGACCCGGAAGGAACAGCGGAAATGGATGGCGAGCACTGACATGGGCCTGAACGTCGGAAACTTCACCCACGAAGTCAAGTCCGCCGTTCCACTTGAAACGCCGCATCGCCCGTGATCAAAGTTTTGCCCGGAGGTCGACCCTGATGGAGGAGGTGGATCGATGAGTGAAGCGATTGAGGGCGGCTGCTTCTGTGGCCGCATCCGTTACCGGCTGAAGGCGCGGCCGATGTTCGTGCACTGCTGCCACTGCAGGGATTGCCAGCGGCAGCTGGGCAGCGCCTTCGTGATCAACGGCATTGTCGAGGCGGAAAATGTCGACATCCTCCAGGGAGCGCCCGTAATGCTATCGCTTTCGACGGACAGCGGCCGTCCGCACGACGTCTATCGCTGCGCCGATTGCCAGTCGGCGCTCTGGAGCGATTACGGCCGGCGCAAATGGCTCTCATTCGTCCGCCTCGCAACGCTCGACCGGCCGTCGACCTTTTCGCCGGATGTGCATATCTACGCCCGCTCGAAACTGGACTGGGTGCCGCTGCCGGCGGGCGCCCGGGTATTCCAAGAATATTACGACGTACAGGCGGAGTGGCCGAAGGAAAGCCTGGAGCGGCTCAACGAGGCGCGCGCCCGGGCGAAAGGATCGGAGCGGACGTGACGGTCTCGCCGCGCGGATGTCACGAGCCGGCGACCAGATCGATGCGCATATTTATCGCACCGACCTGGTTTGACATCACTCGTCGCTCATCTTCAACGCGGCGATGAACGCCTCCTGCGGGATTTCCACCTTGCCGAACTGGCGCATCCGCTTCTTGCCCGCCTTCTGCTTCTCCAGAAGCTTGCGCTTTCGGGTGGCGTCCCCGCCGTAGCATTTGGCGGTTACGTCCTTGCGCAGCGCCGAAATCGTTTCGCGGGCGATCACGTTGCCGCCGATGGCGGCCTGGATCGGGATCTTGAACATGTGCTTCGGGATCAGCTCCTTCAGCTTCTCGCACATTTCGCGGCCGCGCTTTTCCGCTGCCATCCGGTGGACCATCATCGAAAGCGCGTCCACGGGCTCGCCGTTGACGAGGATCGACATCTTCACAAGGTTGCCTTCCTTGTGCTCGGTGATCTGGTAGTCGAAGGAGGCGTATCCCTTCGAGATCGATTTCAGCCGGTCGTAGAAATCGAACACGACCTCGTTGAGCGGCAGGTCATAGGTCAGCATGGCGCGGGTGCCGACATAGGTCAGCTCTACCTGGATACCTCGACGATCCTGGCAGAGCTTCAGGATGCCGCCGAGATATTCGTCGGGCGTCAGGATCGTCGCGCGGATCCACGGTTCGTGGATTTCAGCGATCTTGACCACATCGGGCATATCGGCGGGGTTGTGAAGCTCGCGCTCCGAACCGTCTGTCATGAACAGCTTGTAGACGACCGAGGGTGCCGTCGCGATCAGATCGAGATCGAATTCGCGCTCCAGGCGTTCCTGGATGATTTCAAGGTGCAGAAGGCCGAGGAAACCGCAGCGGAAACCGAAGCCGAGCGCGGCGGAGGACTCCATTTCAAAAGAGAAGGAGGCGTCGTTGAGGCGCAGCTTGCCCATGGCCGAGCGCAAGTCCTCGAAATCGGCTGCGTCGACCGGGAAGAGGCCGCAGAACACGACCGGCTGGGCCGGCTTGAAGCCCGGCAGTGCCTTGGCCGTCGGCCGCTTGTCCTCGGTGATGGTATCGCCCACGCGTGTGTCGGCCACTTCCTTGATCGAGGCGGTGATGAAGCCGATTTCGCCGGGGCCGAGCGCCTCCATGGCGACCATCTTCGGCGTCAGGACGCCGACGCGCTCCACCTGGTATTTCGCGTCCGTCCCCATCATGCGGATGGTCATGCCCTTCTTCAGCGTTCCGTCGATAACGCGCACCAGAACCATGACGCCGAGATAGGTGTCATACCAGCTGTCGACGAGCAGTGCCTTCAGCGGCGCGGTATCGCCGCCCTCGCTCTTAGGGGCCGGCAGCTTGTGCACGATCGCTTCGAGAACGTCCGGAATACCGAGGCCGGTCTTGGCCGAGATCAGCACGGCGTCGGAGGCGTCGATGCCGATCACTTCCTCGATCTGCTCCTTGATCCGGTCCGGCTCGGCCGCCGGCAGGTCGATCTTGTTCAAAACGGTGACGAGCTCGTGATCGTTGTCGATCGCCTGGTAGACATTGGCGAGCGTCTGGGCTTCGACGCCCTGGCTGGCGTCGACGACGAGCAGCGAACCTTCGCAGGCCGACAGCGAACGCGAAACCTCATAGGCGAAGTCGACGTGGCCGGGCGTGTCGATCAGGTTCAGAACATAGGTCTCGCCGTCATTCGCCTTGTAGTGGAGGCGCACGGTTTGGGCCTTGATGGTGATGCCGCGTTCGCGCTCGATATCCATGCTGTCCAAGACCTGCTCGGACATTTCTCGCTCGGCGAGGCCGCCGGTCGACTGAATCAGCCGGTCGGCGAGCGTCGATTTGCCGTGATCGATATGCGCCACGATCGAGAAGTTGCGGATACGCGACAGGGGCGTCTTGGAAGATGATGTGCTCATGGGCCGCATATAGCAGCGCGTTCAGGCGCCGCAAAGCGGGAAATGAAGGCTTCGTTCACTATAAATCCGGGCGTCGGGCCGGCCATTCCGCTCGCGCTTCGGTCTCGGCCAGCGCCGCGGCGTTCGGCAGCTGGGCGCTTCTGAATTCGAAGGTGTCGCAGAGCTCGGGCGGGACGCGTTCGCGAGAGAGGAGGCGAATGAGCACGAAGAGGGCATAGAGGAGCGCCACGGTCATCGTCGCGTAGATGAACGTTCGCTGACCGAAGGCCGGCGTGAACAGGGTTACCAGCATCGGAACCAGCGTTGCCGCCCCCGACCAGGCGACCAGCATGGTGCTGGCGAGCGGCACGAAATCCGCCGGATCGGTGCGGTCGTTGGCATGGGCATTGGCAATCGAATAGACGGTCTCGACCGCCCCGGCGAAGATCGCAAAAACCACAATGAGCAGGAGCAGGTTGTCGAAGGTGACGGTAAGCGCGGCAACTCCCGCCGCCATGACGAGCGTACAGGTGGCGATCAGGACGATCCGGCGGTCGGTGCGGTCGGAGAGGGCGCCCATCGGATATTGAATGAAGAGCAGGCCGAACTGCATGACGAACATCAATGTGGCCACGTCTTTCTGGCTGACCTCGTTGGCGGCGGCATAGATCGGCGTGAAGCCCTGTACCAGCATGGAGAGACCGCCGGACGCAAGCACGCCGACGAAGGCGACCGGGGAAATCCGCCAGACCATAGGAATGTCGATGCTGACTCTTGCAGGGGCGGGCGGCGTCGGCAGCCGCGTGAGGCCGATCGGAAGGATAGCGATCGCCGTGAAGAAGACGGTGACGATCGGGGCGAGATTACCCTCCGCCGGGATCTGTCCGAAGAGCCAGGCGCCGGCGCCGAGCCCGATGACATAGGCCATGTAGAAAAGCGCCATCGCCCGGCCGCGCCAGTGGTTCTCGCTGGCATGGTTCAGCCAGCTCTGCGTGATGATGAAATTCATGTTGGCGGCAATGCCGTAGAGACCGCGCGCGGCCACCCAAAGCAGCGGATGAACGCCGAGGCTGATTGTCAGCGCCGCGATGATCACGAGCGCCATAGAGCAGGAAAAGGCGCGGGCGTGTCCGACGCGGCGAATGAGCGAGCCGCCCAGGAGACAGCCGATGAGGCCGCCGAAAGCGATCGCCGTCACCGCAGCGCCCGGAACCCAGTCCGGCGCCGTCGAGCGCGTCAGCACGAAGGGGACATAGGCGAGCATCATGCCGTTGCCGACCGCCACTGATGTCATCGAGGCGACAATGCTCGCGATCGACAGCAGCGACGAACGCGATCTATCCACCTGCCTGTCCTCCTGCCGATCGTACGGGACTGATCTAAATTAGAGGTTGAATATTTTTTGGGAATCGATGCGGAAGCGGCACCCTAGATCAGGATGCGCCCCGACGCTGTCGTCAAAACGGCATGGGCGAAAATTTTTGTGTGCGCCGCGTTGACTCCATTATATGGGAAATGCAGTCTCAAATAATGGAATCAGTAGCTGCTCCCCTCGAACGGGTCATCGGTGTTCGCGTTCGCGAGCTGCGCGCCGCGCAGGACCTAACGCTCGATGATCTCGCGACACGTTCCGGCGTCAGCCGCGCCATGATCTCGCGCATCGAGCGCGGCGAGGCGAGCCCGACGGCGCAGCTTCTGGCGAAGCTCTGCAGCGCATTGGGTACGACGCTTTCGGCGCTCTTCGCATCCGAAACGAGCGATGCCTCGCCCCTGGTCCGGCGGGAAGAGCAGCGGATGTGGCGCGATCCCGAAAGCGGCTATGTGCGCCGCTCGGTCTCGCCGGAAGGCTTAGGCTCGCCGGTCGACATCGTCGAGGTCGAGTTTCCGCCCCGAGCCCGCGTCGTCTTCGAGCAACAGCCCATGGATCGCGGCATCACCCAGCACCTCTGGCTTTTCTCCGGCCGACTCGAGCTGACGATGGAAAGCGGACGCCGGCTGCTGGAGCCGGGCGATTGCCTCTTCATGGGGCTCGAACAGGCTCACATCTTTCACAACCCCTACGAAGAACCGGCGCATTACGCCGTCATTCTCTGCCGCAGCAAGGTCTGACATGCCCGACGTCGCCATCCGCCTGCTCACCGAAGAAGAAGCCCTGACCGCTCTGCCGGCCCTGGCCGAAATCCTCTCCGATTGCGTCGAAGGCGGCGCTTCGGTCGGTTTCATGCAACCCTTTTCGCCGAACGACGCCGTTCCCTTCTGGGAGGGCGTCGCCGCCGCAGTCGGGCGCAGCGAAACGGTGCTCCTGGGGGCCGAAGTCGACGGCCGGATCGTCGGCACCGTGCAGCTCGGCGTCGGGACCATGCCGAACCAGCCGCATCGCGCCGATGTCAGGAAGCTGCTCGTCCACCGCGACGCCCGCGGTCTCGGCCTGTCGCGTCGCCTGATGGATGCAGCCGAGGCGGAAGCCGTCAGGCGCGGCAGAAGAGTGCTGGTTCTCGACACGGCGACCGGAGAGCCGGCGGAAGCGATCTACGAGCGATTCGGCTGGACGCGCGCCGGTGTCGTTCCCGACTATGCGCTGATGCCGGACGGCCGCTATTGCGCAACGACCTTCTTCTACAAGCATCTTGCCGCATAGGAGGGCCCGGATGGCCTCATCCGGCTGCCGCCAACTTCTCCCGAGACGCGCCGGCGATGTGCTCAGGCGCATTGCCGGCTGACGCCCCGATCACGATACGAAGAAGTTCGAGAGGCCCTGGCCGGCGGCGAAAGCGGCATAGCCGAGGACTGCGAAATAGATCGTGGTCGCGATCAGGAAGAAATAGCCGCCGGCCACCATCAGCCCGTCGCGCTGGATGATGCCGAGCGACAGGAGCAGGATTGCGATGCCGGGGAGCGTGTTTGACAGCGGAATCAGCCCGAGCGGAAACATGAGAAGCACGCCGCCGGCCATGATCATCAGCCCGTTGAAGCGGTTCATCAGGGCGCCTTCGGTCAGGAAATTGAGCCGCGGACGCACGTAGCGGTCGAGTTTCGAGACCAGTGCCGCTCCTTTCCGGAGCGTCGGCACGAGCTTTTCCGTCTCGATCTCCCGGTCGAGGATGCGCTTCGGCAGCCACGGCAGGCGATTGAGGGTGATCGCGAGCGAAATGAGAATGATGGCCGCCCCGAAGACGGTGCTGACGCCCGGAATGGAGACCGGGATCAGGAACGGCAGCGTCAGGAGCGCGCAGAGCAGGAGGAAACCCTGTTCGCCGATCTCGATCATCAGCTCGCGCAGCGTGATCGTATTGCCTCTGATCGACGCAATCATGCCGGTGAGCGTGTCGCTGAGGCTGCGTTGCGAATCGCCGAACTCGACCGCCATATTTTTTCCCTTCACAGTTTGCGGGCGCTCCATGCGGCGCCCGCGGCTCGCATTCCTGTGCCGAACTCGTCCGGGCAGACGATAGCGCGGAGCGCGTGAAACTTCGGTTAGCGGGCCCTCTGGTCAGCAATGTGGCGAGCCCCGGTAGAAATGGTGCACCGCAACACTCCCGATCGTGGAAAGTAGAAGGCCCCTTCATCTTCCTGCCGCAATCGATAGTATGAACCGATCCTGAGCACCAATGGGGACAATTGATTCGATGATCAAGAAATGCGCCATCCTGGCTGTCGTGGCCGTCTATCTTTCCGGATGCACCACCACCGATCCCTATACGGGAGAACAGAAGATGTCGAACACGGCCGGAGGCGCCTTGATCGGCGCGGGGCTCGGTGCTGCGACCGGTCTTCTGGTGGGCGGCAGTGCCGCGGGCCGGCGTGACGCCGCTCTTGTCGGCGCAGGCATAGGCGCTCTCGGCGGCGGCCTGGTCGGAAACTACATGGATCAGCAGGAATCCGAACTTCGGGCGCAGTTGCAGGGCACCGGCGTTTCGGTAACCCGCGCCGGTGATCGCATCATCCTGAACATGCCGTCGAACATCACCTTCGCGACCGACCGCGACCAGGTGATCCCTGCCTTCTACCCGACGCTCGATTCGGTCGCGATCGTGCTGCGCAAGTTCAACAAGACGCTGATCGACGTCGACGGTCACACCGACTCGACCGGCAGCGCCTCCTACAACCAGGGGCTTTCGGAGCGGCGCGCCGCCTCGGTAGCCAACTATCTGGCCAGCCGCGGCATCGACCAGCGGCGCATGTCGGCAGTCGGTTACGGCATGGAACGGCCGGTCGCATCGAACGCCACCGAAGTCGGCCGCGCCCAAAACCGCCGCGTCGAAATCTCGATCGCGCCGATCAAGCAGGGCTGAACGGCTCCAGTCTGATGGCGAAGGGCCGCGCAGATTGCCTGCGCGGCCTTTTCAATTTCCGAATTTGCCCCTCATCCACCCGCCGTCCCTTCTCCCGACTGGCGGCGGAAGGGACGGCGGAGCTTTCTCTGTCCCCTCGTCTCGTCCTCAATTCTCGCCTGGGGCGGCGATGCTGCGTCACCCCTTCGGCGGGTATTCGTGCCTGATTCCGCGAAAATCGGTGACCGTGTAGCAGCCGCCCCCCTCCGCCTCGATCGCGCTTGCGCTGACGACGGCTTTTCCGTGGCCGCCGGGAATGTCGAGGATGTAAGCCGGCTGGCACAGGCCGGAGAGGCGTCCGCGCAGAGAGGCGACGAGCGCCTGTCCCGCCTCGATCGACAGCCGGAAATGGCTGGTGCCGGGCGCGAGATCCGGATGGTGCAGGTAATAGGGCTTGATCCGCGTCTCGACAAAGGCGCGCATCAGTTCGGCGAGCACGTCCGGATCGTCGTTGACGCCTTTCAGCAGCACGGACTGGCTCACCATCACGATGCCCGCATCGATCAGCCGCGCGGCGGCGGCACGGGCCTCGGTGGCGAGTTCCCGCGGGTGGTTGGCATGAAGCGCCACATAGGTCGCCTTGCCGCTGCTCTTCAATGCGGCGATCAGTTCCGCCTCCACCAGACCTGGCTCGACGACCGGAACGCGCGTGTGGAAGCGCACGACTTTGACGTGCTCGATTTCTCCAAGCCGCGCCATGATTTCGCCGAGCCGTCGCGGCGACAGCACCAGCGGATCGCCGCCGGTCAGGATCACCTCCCAGATTTCCGGGTGCCCGGCGATGTAGGCGATCGCGGCCTCGAGTTCCGCGGGTGCAAGCGTGCCGAGGCCCTCAGGGCCGACCATCTCGCGGCGGAAGCAGAAACGGCAATAGACCGGGCAGACGTGGACCGCCTTCAAGAGGACGCGGTCCGGATACCGGTGGACGATCCCGGCAACCGGGCTATGCGCGCCGTCGCCGATCGGATCGGCGCGCTCTTCCGGCATGAGCGCGAGTTCGGCCATGTCGGGCACGAACTGCCGCGCAATCGGGTCGTTCGGATCGTCGCGGTCGACAAGGCGCGCGATCGTCGGGCTGACGGCGACGGCATAGCGGGAGGCGACGCGCGAGATCGCCTCTTCCCGTTCCCGATCGACGAGGCCCGCCTCGGTTAGTTCTCGCGGCGTTCTGATGGCGCGTTCCACGGTCACCGCATGGCCTCCGCGACCGGGGCCCAGAGGACCTGGTCGATGCGGGATGCGCCCGTTGCGAGCATAACCAGCCGGTCGAAGCCGAGCGCGATGCCGCTCGCCTCGGGCATGCCGGCGAGCGCGGCCAGGAAGTCCTCGTCGATCGGGTAGGCCTCGCCATAGATCCGTGCTTTTTCCGCCATTTCCAGTTCGAAGCGGCGGCGCTGCTCGGCGGCGTCCGTCAGTTCGCCGAAGGCGTTCGCAAGTTCTACGCCGCAGGCATAGAGTTCGAAACGCTCGGCGACGCGAGGGTCGCCGGCCGCAGGCCGGGCAAGTGCTGCCTCGGCGACCGGATATTCGTCGAGGATGGTGGCGCGCCCGAAGCCGAGATTGGGCTCGATCTTCTCGACGAGCACGCGGCTGAAGAGATCGGCCCAGCTATCGTCTCCGGCGACGCGCAGACCGACCCTGCGCATGTCCGCGGCGAGCCCTTCGCGGTCGGTTGAGCCGTCCTCCTGGATAGAGGCGAGGAGTTCGATCCCGGCGAAGCGCGCGAAGGCTTCGGCGACCGAGAGCCGCTCCGGCTCGGCGAACGGGTTGCATTCACGTCCCCGATAAACGAGTGAACGGCTCGCAACCGTCTCGGCGGCGACCGCGAGGATCTCGGCACAGTCGCGCATCAGCGTCCCGTAGCTCTCCTCGGCGCGGTACCATTCGAGCATGGTGAATTCCGGATGGTGCAACGGTCCGCGCTCGCGATTGCGATAGACATGGGCGAAGCAGGCGATGCGCCGTTCGCCGGCAGCAATCAGCTTTTTGCAGGCAAATTCGGGCGAGGTGTGCAGGTAGAGCGGCTGAACCGTGCCGTCGAGCCCGAGGGCTTGCGTTTCGAACGCGTGCAGATGCGCCTCGTTGCCGGGCGAGATTTGCAGGGTCGCGGTATCGACCTCGATGAAATCGCGCTCATCGAAGAAGCGGCGGAGCGCCGATTGGATCCGGTTGCGCCCGATCAGGAAGGGGCGCCGGTCGGCGTGGACATCGCGGGTCCACCAGGGTGAGGCATGCTGCATGGTCTGTCGGTCCAGGGCTTTCTTCCACGCGAATGCCCGGTCAGGCTGGCTATTTGCGCGAAATTAAGGTAGTGGCGGCGCGAAAACTGAATTTTCGCGTCCCTTCCGGGCCGATCTCCGGCCCGCTCGTGTCGCTGATATCTCTGTTACAAGGAAGACTAATGGTCAAGGTCATCGCTTCTTCGGTCCGCAAGGGCAACGTTCTCGACGTCGACGGCAAGCTCTATGTCGTACTTACCGCCCAGAACTTCCATCCGGGCAAGGGCACGCCGGTCACGCAGGTCGACATGCGCCGCATTTCCGACGGCGTTAAGGTCTCCGAGCGCTACCGCACGACCGAGCAGGTCGAGCGCGCCTTCGTCGAAGACCGCGAGCACACCTTCCTTTATGAAGATGGCGAAGGCTTTCACTTCATGAACCCGGAAACCTACGACCAGCTCGTCATGAGCGCCGAAGACATCGGCGATCTGAAGGCCTATCTTCAGGAAGGGATGGCCGTGATGCTGTCGATCCACGAGGGCATCGCCATCGCCATCGACCTGCCGCGCCACGTCATTCTCGAAATCACCGAGACCGAGCCGGTCGTCAAGGGCCAGACGGCTTCCTCTTCCTACAAGCCGGCCGTGCTTTCGAACGGCGTTCGCACCCTGGTGCCGCCGCACATCCAGGCGGGCACCCGCGTCGTCATTGCGACGGAAGACGGTTCCTACGTCGAGCGCGCCAAGGACTGATCTGGTCCTCACGGAAATCGAAAACGGGGACGGCAGTCTTTGGCTGCCGTCCCCGTTTTCGTTTCCCGTGCGCAGCTGCAAATGCGGCGCGCATTTGTGTGCGCCCCAGCACTTCGAAACTGCGCCCTTCCGCACGGAAACCGCTACACATTTTTCCCGGAAGTGCTTTAGGATGCCGCCCTCTGGATCGGGATGAGAGGCGCAGTACTGCATGTTTCCACTATCGCATATGATGAAGTCCTTCATTCGCAAGGGGACCCTGACGGTGATCGACGCCGACGGCAAGAGGCACGTCTTTGCCGGCGAACCGGGGCCGAGCGTGACGATGCGGCTGACCGACAGGCGGCTCTACCGCAGCCTGGTCTTCAATGCCGAGCTCGCCGCCGGCGAAGCCTACATGGACGGCACCATGCGCTTCGAGGAGGGCTCGACGCTGCGGGACTTCCTGACGCTTTTTTCGATCAATCGCCTGTCGCTCGGCTCCTATCCGATCCAGAAGCTGTTGCGGGCGGTCAAGATGCGCTTCCGCAAGCGCCAGCAGGCGAACCCGAAAGGCAAGGCGCAACAGAACGTCGCGCACCACTACGATCTCGGCAATGATTTCTACAAGCTGTTCCTCGATGAGAACATGCTCTATTCCTGCGCCTATTTCCGCGAACCTGACGAGACGCTGGAGGCCGCTCAGCGCAACAAGCTGAGGCTGCTTGCGGCAAAGCTCTGCCTGAAACCGGGCATGAAGGTGCTCGATATCGGCTGTGGGTGGGGCGATCTCGCCCTTTATCTGGCCGCGCTCGAAGACGTCGAGGTGCTGGGCGTCACGCTTTCCAGGGAGCAGCAGGCGCTCGCCTCCGAGCGGGCGCGGGCGGCCGGGATGGCGGACCGCGTGCGTTTCGAGCTCAAGGATTACCGCGACGTCGAAGGGCCTTTCGACCGGATCGTTTCGGTCGGCATGTTCGAACATGTCGGCGTCCATCACTACGACGAGTTCTTCAAGAAGCTGAATGCACTGATGCCGGATGACGGGCTTGCCGTGCTCCATTCGATCGGCCATATGAGTCCGCCCGGCATGGCGAGCGCGTGGCTGCGGAAGTATATCTTCCCCGGCGCCTATTCTCCTGCGCTGTCGGAGGTCTTCGAGGTGGTCGAGCGCAACAGCCTATGGGTGACCGATCTCGAGTTCCTGCGCGTCCACTATGCGACGACGCTTGCCCACTGGGGCGCGCGCTTCGAGAAGAATCGCGACAAGGTGATCGGGATGTATGACGAGCGCTTCGCCCGCATGTGGGAGTTCTACCTGATCAGCGCGGAAATGATGTTCCGCACCGGCAGCCAGCTCGTCTTCCATATGCAGCTGTCGCGATCACGCGACGCGGCGCCGATCGTTCGCGACTACATCACCGATCGCCAGCGCGCCTATATCGAGAAGGAAAAGGCGCTCGACCTGGCGGTTTAGTTCAACCCCAGGATTTCCCCTCCCCAGAAGAGTCCCACAAGAGGGGAGGGGTTGGGGAGGGGTTTGCGGACGCCGATCGTAGAGCTGCGGAAACCGCCCAAGAAGATGCGTTGCCGCCGATCCGTCGCCTTGACGCCTCATGCTTCGGCGCCTATTTAGAATTATTCTAAAGAAGGTTTCGCGATGCTCTCCCGGCTTTTCTCCCGTTACAAACGTCCGTTCCTGTCCTTGAGCGAACAGGAAATCCTTGCCCTCGCCATATCCTCGGAAGAGGACGATGGACGCATCTATCTCGCCTATGCCGACGCGTTGCGCGGTAAATACCCGCACTCCGCCAGGGTTTTCGAGGAGATGGCAGAGGAGGAGAGCCATCACCGTCAGGCTTTGATCGACCTGCATGTTGCCCGTTTCGGCAATCGCATCCCGCTCGTCCGGCGCGAGCACGTGCGCGATTTCCCGGAGCGCAAGCCAGATTGGTTGATCGCCGAGATGCCCATCGAGAAGGCGCGGGCAGAAGCCGAGGCGATGGAGGAGGCGGCGCACCGGTTTTACGTCGAGGCTGCGGCACGCACCCGGGATGCGGCAACGCGCAAGCTCTTGGGCGATCTGGCGATTGCCGAGAAGTCGCATGAATCGCTCGCCCGCCGGCTCGGCGAGAAGCATACGCCGGCGGGCGTGCGCGACGAGGAAGATGAGACCTCACGCCGCCAGTTCATACTCACCTATGTGCAGCCGGGCCTCGCAGGACTGATGGATGGTTCGGTTTCGACGCTCGCGCCGATCTTCGCCGCAGCCTTTGCCACCCAGGATACGTGGCAGACCTTTCTCGTCGGCCTTTCGGCCTCCGTCGGCGCGGGTATCTCGATGGGTTTCACCGAGGCGGCGCATGATGACGGCAAGCTTTCCGGCCGCGGCTCGCCGGTCAAGCGCGGACTCGCCTCCGGCATCATGACGGCGCTCGGAGGTCTCGGCCACGCTCTGCCCTACCTCATTCCGCATTTCTGGACCGCGACAACGACGGCGGTGGCAATCGTCTTCTTCGAGCTGTGGGCGATTGCCTTCATCCAGAACCGGTACATGGAAACGCCCTTCCTGCGGGCCGCCTTCCAGGTGGTGCTCGGTGGCGGTCTGGTTCTCGCCGCAGGCATCGTCATCGGGAATGCTTAGAGAGCGCGTGCGTTTGCGGATACAGGATCGTCGCTCACTGACTGTACTGCCCTTGAGGCGTATCGAGAGAGCGAAACCCGCTCCTCCCTCATCCTGTGACGAGCGCAGGAATGAAGAATTTTGGGGAGGCGTACGCCTTACTGCAACGCCCGCTTGCGGGTATCCGAGCGACTTCACTGACGCGCAATAAAAAAGGCTGCGTCCTGCAGCCTTTTGAAAGGAACTGTTCGCCAGGATCAGTTTCCGACGGAGCCGACCAGCACTTCCCCGCTATTGTCGATTGTGACCCAGCGGCCGCTGTGGTTCGTCGCCTGGCGCTTGAGGAAGCGGTAGGGCGTATGTGTCCACAGCTTTACGCTATTGTCGAGATTGTCGAGAATGAAGTCGCCCTGAGCCGTGCGGACCGTCAGCACCGCATGGCCTTCGCCATCCGGCTTGCGCACGACGGTCATCAGCAGGTTGCTGGCGGAGAAGCCCTTTTGCATCAGGCGTCTGCGCTTTTCGAGCGCGAAGTCCTCGCAATCACCCTGCCTGGTGGGATAGGCCCAAACCTCGTCCCGGCCGGTAAGCTCGATGTCGGTGACCGGTGCGACCTGCCGGTTGACGGAGGCGTTGACCTGGCGAATGGCTGCCCAGCCGCTGGCGGTGACACGTGGCGGGACGGTCGCCTTCGAGCGGACGCTGCATTCGCCCCTGTACTTCTGGCAGAACTCGTAATGCCCGATCGGTTGCGAGGTCACCGCACCGGTCTGCATCCAGGGAGTAGCTCCCGCCTGTGCGGGAATTGCCGTGTTGGTGGAAATGAAAAGCGCACACAGCGCTGCGAAACTTGCCTTAACCCCGGTCCAAGACGCCATACAGATCCCCTGCAACGCGGCCGCATCCGTACCTTCCGGGCCGATCCGCGCAATCAAAAGTTGTCGACAGCTTTTATAGGAATTTCCCCTGCGCTGCTCTAATCGTTAATAAAGAGTTAATATACTCCGCTTGTCGGAGTCAATCGCCTGATTCGGACTAGTCCGTTTTATGGTTAAGGGTCGCGGCAGACCGGCGCAGAAGCCCGTCAGCGCAAGGGCTTGGCCGCGCCTTGAAGAATAATCTCGGGGAATTATGAATAGGCCGGATGGACGAGCCGTGCGCTCAGGCCTTCGTCAGCATGGCGTCGATCGCCTGTCTCAATTTGACAATATCCTCCTCGCGGGACAACCGGTGGTCGCCGTCGCGGATCAGGGTCATGACGACGTCGTCCGCCGGCATGTGCTCCATCAGCTTGAGGGCATGCGTGTAAGGGACGTCCGGATCGCGCATGCCCTGCAGGATATGAACCGGGCAGCCCGTTTCGATCGGTCCTCTCATGACCAGGTTGTTGCGTCCGTCCTCGATGAGGGCTCGGGTGAAGACATTGGGCTCGGGGCTGTATTCCGATGGTTCCTCGAAATAGCCCCGCTCGGCAAGCGAGGTCCTTTCGGCATCGGTCAGATTGGGCTCGATAAGCTCGGCCGTGAAGTCCGGAGCCGGGGCGATCAGCACGAGGCCGCAGAGGCGGTCGGCCTGGCCCCGACCTCTGAGTTCCTCGATCAGGCGCAGCGCGACCCAGGCTCCCATCGAGGAGCCGATCAGGATCATGCGCATGGTGGCCGCGTGGTCGATCACCGCAAGGCTCTCCTCGACCCATCGCGATATCGTGCCGGACCTGTAATCGCCGTCGGACGAGCCGTGGCCGGAATAGTCGAAGCGGATGCAGTCGGTGCCGGCCTCGCGCGCGTGCCGCTCGACCTCCACCGCCTTCGTACCGGTCATGTCGGAGCGGTAGCCGCCGAGCCAGACGAGCGCCGGAAGCTCTGAAGCCTGCCCGTGCTCCAGATGGACATCGGGCCGCTTTCCGGCGTGAAAGATACGCATGGCTATGCTTCTCGCCTCGTCGCCCGTTCCCACTGCGATCCGCGTGATCTCTGTTTCGGCCGGCTTTGTTGACATCGAGTAACTCCCTGGGGACCTGAAAGGACGGGTTTCCTTCTAAAACAGATTCTTTCGGGCATCGACAGAGGATGATTTTCATTGCGGGCCATGCTATTGACTCTGGAGCCGCAATTCACACATTGCCGTCAGTGACTGTTTCAAGCGCTTCTGTTTGAGATCGCGCTGACCTTTTGACCGAACATTTACAATCAACAGCTCGAGGAGAGTACGACCATTCGCAGACCCTTCAAAGCGGACGCTCCAGTCAAGGAAGGACCGCGCGCAAACAAGGAAATCCGGGTCCCCCGGGTTCAGCTTATCGATGCCGAAGGCCAGAACTTGGGCAGCGTTCCGATCGACCAGGCGCTCCGCATGGCGGACGAGGCCGGTCTCGACCTGGTGGAAATCGCACCGAACTCCGATCCGCCGGTGTGCAAGATTCTCGACCTTGGCAAGCTGAAATACGCGAACCAGAAGAAAGCCGCCGAGGCGCGCAAGAAGCAGAAGATCGTCGAGATCAAGGAAATCAAGATGCGCCCGAACATCGACACCCATGATTACGAGGTGAAGATGAAGGCCATGAACCGCTTCTTCGAGGATGGCGACAAGGTCAAGGTGACGCTGAAGTTCCGTGGCCGCGAAATGGCCCACCAGGAACTCGGCATGAAACTTCTGATGCAGGTGAAGGACGACACCCAGGAAATCGCCAAGGTGGAAGCCGAACCCAAGCTCGAAGGGCGCCAGATGATGATGGTGCTTGCGCCGAAGTGATCGGCTGGACCTGATCGGACAACACGCTTCGTGAAGCCGCCCCGGGAGGAGTTCGTGGGGCGGCTTTTCCTTGGGAATGACACCACGCGCGGGCGACTTCGGAACGGCTTGCCTTTTCCGGGATGTGCGGTTATAAGCCCCCGTCCGAACGGTCCGGCAGGGCATGCCGTGGCCGTTCTTAACGCTGGAAACGGGCTTCGTCTGTCTGTTTCACCTATCAAGAACAATGGAGTAGCAAAATGCCCAAGATGAAGACGAAATCGTCTGCCAAGAAGCGGTTCAAAGTCACCGCTACCGGCAAGGTTCGAGCTGCTGCTGCTGGCAAGCGCCACGGCATGATCAAGCGGTCCAACAAGTTCATTCGCGACGCGCGCGGAACCATGGTTCTCGCCGAGCCTGACGGCAAGAAGGTCGTCAAGAACTACCTGCCCAACGGTCTTTAAGACGTCTGGCAATTTGGATTTTAAGGAGATCATGACATGGCACGTGTAAAACGCGGCGTAACCGCCCACGCCAAGCACAAGAAGACGCTCAAGGCCGCCAAGGGTTTCTACGGCCGCCGCAAGAACACCATCCGCGCCGCAAAGGCAGCGGTTGACCGTTCCAAGCAGTACGCCTATCGCGACCGCAAGGTCAACAAGCGCAATTTCCGCGCGCTCTGGATCCAGCGCATCAACGCTGCTGTCCGCGAATTCGGCCTGACCTACGGCCGCTTCATCGACGGCCTGAACAAGGCCGGCATCGAAGTCGACCGCAAGGTTCTGTCCGACATGGCGATCCATGAGCCGGCAGCATTCGGCGCCCTGGTCGAAGCTTCCAAGAAGGCGCTCGCCTATCTGAAGGAAGCCGGCACGGCAAACGAGTTTGAAAGCGCTGTCCGTTAAGCCAGCGTTTTCCCAAGACCGTTTCTGAAATTGTTGGGAAACCCGCGCTGGCAGGGCTGGCGCGGGTTTTTCTTGTTCGGCTCTCCGCGCGATCGTATCGCTGAAGCGTCGAATCGATATACCGAACCGCATCGAGGCAGGACAGAATGAGCGAACTGGAAACATTGGAACGGACCTTGCTGGCGGACATCGACGCCGCCGCCGACGAAGGCGCGATCGAGGCGGTGCGCGTCGGCGCGCTCGGCAAGAAGGGATCGATCTCGGAGCTCCTGAAAACGCTCGGTTCGATGAGCCCCGAGGAGCGCCAGACCCGCGGCGCACGCATCAATGCGCTGAAGAACACGGTGACTGAGGCAATCTCCGCCCGCAAGACGGCACTCAAGGACGCGGCGATCGCGGAAAGGCTGGCGCGCGAGACGGTGGACATCAGCCTGCCCGTCCGGTCCTCGCCGGCCGAGCGGGGCCGCATCCATCCGATCAGCCAGATCGTCGACGAGATCACTGCGATCTTCGGCGACATGGGGTTCTCGATTGCCGAAGGACCGGACATCGAGACGGACTACTACAACTTCACGGCACTGAACTTCCCCGAAGGCCATCCGGCCCGCGAAATGCACGACACCTTCTTCTTCGAGCCCGATGAGAAGGGTGAGCGCAAGGTGCTGCGCACGCACACCTCGCCGGTGCAGATCCGCACGATGGAGGCCGAGCAGCCGCCGATCCGCATTATCATTCCCGGCAAGACCTATCGCCAGGATTCCGACGCGACTCACTCGCCGATGTTCCATCAGGTCGAAGGCCTCGTCATCGACAGGACTGCGAATGTCGCCAATATGCGCTGGGTGCTCGAGGAGTTCTGCAAGGCCTTCTTCGAGGTGGATCAGGTGACGATGCGCTTCCGCCCATCCTTCTTCCCCTTCACGGAACCCTCTTTCGAGGTCGACATCCAGTGCGACCGTTCCGGCCCGATCGTCAAGTTCGGCGAGGGGAAGGACTGGATGGAAATTCTCGGCTGCGGCATGGTGCATCCGAATGTGCTCAGGGCCGGCGGCCTCGATCCGGACGAATATCAGGGCTTCGCCTGGGGCATGGGCCTCGATCGCATCGCCATGCTGAAATACGGCATGCCGGACCTGCGCGACTTCTTCAATGCCGATGTTCGCTGGATGACCCATTACGGCTTCCGCCCGCTCGACATGCCGACGCTCTTCGGCGGCCTCTCGGCGTGACCGGCGCAGAAAATCAAGGACACAGGTGACATCATGAAGTTCACGCTTTCCTGGCTGAAGGACCATCTGGAAACCGACGCCTCGCTCGAGGAAATCTGCGCCCGCCTGACGATGATCGGGCTGGAAGTGGAGGATGTCGACGACAAGGCAGCCTTCAAGCCCTTCGTCATCGCCAAGGTGATCTCCGCCGAGCAGCACCCGAATGCCGACAAGCTCAGAGTGCTGATGGTCGATACCGGCTCCGGCGAGCCGGTGCAGGTCGTTTGCGGCGCGCCGAATGCGCGCAAGGGCCTCGTCGGCGCCTTTGCCGCGCCCGGCACCTACGTGCCCGGCATCGGCGTGACGCTCTCCGTCGGCAGCATCCGCGGCGTCGAGAGCCGCGGCATGATGTGCTCGGAAAAGGAGCTGGAGATCTCCGACGATCACACCGGCATCATCGATCTGCCCGAGGATGCGCCCGTAGGCGCCAGCTATGCGGACTATGCCGGTCTCGACGATCCGATCATCGAGATCAACCTGACGCCGAACCGGCCGGATTGCACCAGCGTCCACGGTATCGCCCGCGATCTTGCGGCCTCCGGGCTCGGCACCCTGAAGACGCGGCCGGCACCGTCCTTCGCCGTGGAAGGCGAGACGCCGGTAAAGGTCCGGCTCGATCTCGGCGAAGACAGCCATCTCTGCCCCGGCTTCGCGCTTCGCCTCGTGCGCGGCGTGAGGAACGGCCCGAGCCCCGCATGGATGCGCCAACGGCTGACGGCCATCGGCCTTCGGCCGATCAACGCGCTGGTCGACATCACCAATTACATGACTTTCGATCAGGGCCGCCCGCTGCACGTCTTCGACGCGGCGAAGGTTGCGGGCAGCCTGACGGTGCGCCGGGCAGAAGAGGGCGAGAAGGTGCTGGCGCTCGACACGCGCGAATACACGCTCACGCCGGCAAATGTGGTGATCGCCGACGAAGAAGGTGTCGAATCGATCGGTGGCATCATGGGCGGCGAGCATTCCGGCTGCGACGAGGCAACGACCGACGTGCTGATCGAATCGGCGCTCTGGGATCCGATGAACATCGCCAAGACCGGCCGCACGCTCGGCATTATTACCGACGCG
The DNA here is from genome assembly GCF_000427465.1 of Sinorhizobium arboris LMG 14919. Lineage (NCBI taxonomy): Bacteria > Pseudomonadati > Pseudomonadota > Alphaproteobacteria > Hyphomicrobiales > Rhizobiaceae > Sinorhizobium > Sinorhizobium arboris. The sequence goes on from NZ_ATYB01000014.1 coordinate 3,597,077, forward strand.
CGCTACCGCTTCGAGCGCGGCGTCGATCCGGAATACATGGTGCCGGGCCTCGAGCGGGCGACCGAGTTGGTGCTTGAGCTTTGCGGCGGCACCGCGGCGAAGATGGACGTCGTCGGTTATGACGGCCACGAGTCCAAGCTCGTCGACTTCCCGGTCTCGGAGGTCAAGCGCCTTACCGGGCTCGAGGTCTCCTCCGAGGAAAGCGTCTCCATCCTCAAGAAGCTCGGCTTCGGCGTGGAAGGCTCCGGCGAACGCCTGACGGTAGCCGTTCCCTCCTGGCGGCCGGACATCGACGGCAAGGCGGACCTGGTGGAGGAGGTCATGCGCATCCATGGCGTCGACAATATCCAGGCGGCTCCGCTTCCGAGCCATAACGCCGTCAACGGCAAGATCCTGACGGTGCTGCAGACCCGCACGCGCCAGGCGAGGCGCGCGCTGGCAAGTCGCGGCATGCTCGAAACCGTCACCTGGTCCTTCATCCCGGAAGGGCATGCCAAGCTCTTCGGGGGCGGCCGGCCGGAACTCAAACTCGCCAACCCGATCGCCGCGGACATGTCCGACATGCGCCCGTCGCTTCTGCCGGGACTTCTGGCCGCGGCACAGCGCAATGCCGACAAGGGCTACGGCGATGTCGCCATTTTCGAGGTCTCGGGCACCTATGAAGGCGACACGCCCGAGGCGCAGCGGCGTGTCGCTGGCGGCGTGCGCCGCGGCACTGCGTCGCTCAACGGCGCCGGCCGGCTGTGGTCGAATGCCGCAAAGGGCGGCGGCAAGCCGGTCGATGTCTTCGACGCGAAGGCGGATGCGGTCGCGGTGCTCGAGGCCTGCGGCGTGCCGATGGCCAACGTCCAGTTCGAGGCCGGCGGCCCGGCCTGGTATCATCCCGGCCGTTCGGCGACGATCAGGCTCGGCCCGAAGATCGTCCTCGGTGCTTTCGGTGAGTTCCACCCGAAGACCCTCGACGCGCTCGATGTCTCAGGACCGCTTTCAGGTTTTGAGATCTACATCGATGCGATGCCGGAGCCGAAGAGGAAGGCGACGCGCACTAAGCCGGCGCTGGAGCTTTCGCCCTTCCAGGCGGTCAAACGCGACTTCGCCTTCGTCGTCGACAAGGCGGTAGAGGCCGCCGCGATCGTCAGGGCCGCCTCGGGCGCCGATCGGAAACTGGTGACGGCCGTCAACGTCTTCGACGTCTTCGAAGGCGCATCCCTCGGCGAGGGCAGGAAATCGGTGGCGATCGAAGTAACGATCCAGCCCGTCGAGCGCACGCTGACGGACGAGGATTTCGAGGCGCTGACCGCCCGGATCGTCGCCAATGTTGCGAAGAGCACGGGCGGCGTGCTGCGCGCCTGATGATAGGTCTATGCGAGGGGTTCCCGTGTGATTGCCCCTCTCCTTGGGTCTAACCCCGAGGACGAGCCCTCTCCCGCCTCAGGGGCGAGGGAACGAATGCGAGGCTGCCGCAAGTCACCTTCACCCCGCTTGCGGGGAGAAGGTGACTTGCGGGCCGGATGAGGGGCGATGCGAACGGCGCTTCGTCTAGCCATGCCGGTGCCAGACCTTATTGACGATCAGCCACCGTCCATCGACCTTCAACAGCGACAGATAGTCCGAATAGCGCGCGCCGGCGAACTCATCGATCACCTTCACGCTGGCGACGTCGCCGGTGATGTGGATCATCTCCACTTCCATGAGCGGCTGCGCGTCCGGCGGCGCCGCGCCTTCCTTCACGATTGCGGCGATGAAGGCGTCGCGCGTCAGCCACTCGACGGCTTCGCCTGAGTTGCCGACGATCGACGCGCCCGGATGGAAAGCCTTGCGCAACGCTCCCTCATTGGCGAAGGCCATACCGTCGACATAGAGATGGACAACCGCGCTGATGGCCTGCTCTTCGGACATGGACGATCCCTCCTTTTCCGGAACGGCAGACGCCTGTGGTGACTATCCGCCGCCAGGCCGTTCCAGTCCCGATGCAGGCGGACACCCTCATAGCTAGGGCATCGCAACGGAATTGCGATGCCCCTGCAGCGGAAGCCGCTGCGCACTTTTCCTGAAGTGATCGAGAGCCGGCGTTTACCGGTTCGTCAGCGCCAGCGACGCATCGGTATAGCGCTTGCCGGCGACGAGCGCCGGAGAGAGCGCTTCGCCAAGTTCACCGCGTTCGCTGTCGGTAAGGACGATGCCTGCGGCCGCGACGTTCTGCTCCAGGTGCTCGATCCTGCGCGCGCCGGGAATCGGAACGATGTCCTCGCCCTGGTTGACGACCCAGGCGAGCGCAAGCTGGGCGGCTGTGATGCCTCTCATGGCGGCGAGCCTTTCCAGGGTGGCGACCAGCGCGGCATTGGCCTCGAAGTTCTCCTCCTGGAAGCGCGGCAGCGACCGGCGAAAATCGTCCGCAGCGAGGTCTTCGACCTTGCGGATGGTGCCCGTCAGCATGCCGCGCCCGAGCGGGCTGTAGGGAACGAAGCCGATGCCGAGTTCGCGGCAGGTGGCGAGTACCTCCTGTTCCGGATCGCGGGACCAGAGCGAGTACTCGCTCTGTATCGCGGTGATCGGGTGTACGGCATGGGCGCGGCGGATGGTGGAGGCGCTTGCCTCGGAAAGCCCGAGTGCCCGCACCTTGCCCTCCTTCACCAGTTCCGCCATGGCGCCGACGGTATCCTCGATCGGTACGGAGGGATCGACGCGGTGCTGGTAGTAGAGGTCGATGACGTCAGTGCCTAATCGCTTCAGCGAGGCCTCGGCGACGGCTCTCGCATTTTCCGGCCGGCCGTCGACGCCTCTGATCGCCTCGGCGGCAGGCTTGCCCGGCTCGATGCGGAAGCCGAACTTGGTGGCGATAACCACTTGGTCTCGCCGGTCCTTCAGCGCCTTGCCGAGCAGTTTTTCGTTTTCATAAGGCCCATAGACTTCCGCCGTGTCGAAGAAGTTGACGCCGAGTTCGATGGCGCGGTGGAGCGTGCGGACAGACTGCCGCTCGTCGGCCTCGCCATAGGCGAAGCTCATGCCCATGCAGCCGAGACCGACGGCCGAAACGGTGAGTTCATTGCCGAGCTTGCGGGTTTTCATCGGATTTCCTTTCGGGCTGAACGCGCGGCTTGCGGGTGGCATACGGCGTTCGCGAAGAAGATGGAGAAGCGCGGGGCCGAGGCTCTCGGCGCCGGGCCGACGACAAGGCGAAGATAGGCGCCGCACCGCCGGTTGAAAATCTCTGTCAATTCTCACGGGCTGTTCTATTATTTCGATCAATGAACCGCACTCAGCTCTCCCAACTGGCCGTCCTTTCCGCCGTCGCTGCCAATGGCAGCTTTCGCGGCGCGGCGAAGGAACTCGGTATCGCGCCATCGGCCGTCAGCCACGCCGTGGGCAGTCTGGAAGCGAGCCTCGGCGTTCGCTTGCTCGCGCGCACGACGCGCAGCGTCTCTGCGACGGAGGAAGGCAGGCGCCTGCTGGAGCGGCTGCGGCCGGCGCTCGACGACATTGCAGATGCGCTGCAGAGGGCGGCGGAGGCGCGCGACCGTCCGGCCGGGAAGCTGCGCATCACCGCCCCTCGCTTTGCCGCCGACCTCATTCTCGCGCCGCGCCTTGGCGACTTCCTCGGGCGCTATCCGGACATCGTCCTGGAGATCGCCAATGAGGACGGCTTCACCAACATAGTCGAGGAGGGGTACGACGCCGGAATAAGGCTCGGCGAAAGCCTGGAAGCCGATATGATCGCGGTGAAGGTCGGGCCGGAGCTGAAAAGCGCGGTCGTCGCCGCACCGTCCTATTTCGAGCGCTTCCCGCGGCCGAGGCACCCGCACGATCTGGCGGGCCATCGCTGCATCCGCCGGCGCTTCTCCAACGGCACCATATACCGCTGGGAATTCGAGAAAGACGGGGAGGAATTGACCGTTTCGGTCAACGGACCGCTGATTCTCGGCGAGGACCGGCCGATCGTCGAAGCCTCGGTGGGCGGTGCGGGGCTCGCCTATGTCTTCGAGCCGCGCGTCGGCGGATATGTCGCTGAGGGCAAGTTGGTCCGGGTGCTCGAGGAGTGGTGCGCCCCCTATGCCGGCCCCTATCTCTACTATCCCACCCGTCGCTTGATGCGCCCGGCGCTGCGGGCCTTCATCGATTTCTTCCGGCACAGCGGCTGACGGCCGGGCGGGGAGCACCGGCCGTCGTGAAAGGCTTAAGCGGCCTTCTTGTTCGCTTGTGCCGTCGCGAGTTTCGTCAGGTCCTCGTCGGTGATGATCTCTTCCTTCAAAGTCGCGTCGAGCAGCGACACTGCATCCTTGAGCCCGATGGTCTTGGCCCAGGTCTTGAGGGTGCCGTAGCGCGAGATTTCATAATGCTCGACCGCTTGAGCGGCAGAAATGAGCCCGGCATCGAGAGCGGGCGTGCCCTTGAACTCGTCCATGATCTCCTCGCCCTCGGCGACGATGCCCTCTATCGCCTCGCAGGTCTTGCCCTGCGCGCGCTTGCCGATCATGTCGAATACCTGCTGCAGCCGATCCACGTGGGTTTCGGTCTGTTCCTTGTGCTTCTCGAACGCGGCCTTGAGCTCAGGCGCCTGGGCGGCGCGTGCCATCTTCGGCAAAGCCTTCAGGATTTTCCGCTCGGCATAATAGATGTCCTTGAGCGTATCATGGAAGAGGTCGTCCAGCGTCTTTTCTTTGGCCATTTCCGTTTCCTTCCTCGTCTGCTTGGTGTTGCCTTCGACCCGCAATCAACAGCAAAGGGCAAAGATTTGTTCCTCGCGACTGCAAAAAGCGCGTGAGGCGCGGGGTAATTACGCAGCAGGCGCAAATGGGTCCGGTGCGCCCAGGCGGAAATCGGGTGGTTGCGGCGTAACGCATCGGCAATGGTCCCCCGTCAGCGAGATCAGACGGAGAAGAACCATGTTGAGACTGGAAGGTAAAATCGCGATCGTTACCGGCGCAAGCTCCGGCATCGGCCGCGCCGCCGCGTTGCTCTTTGCACGCGAGGGGGCGAAGGTCGTCGTCACCGCCCGAAACGAGCATGCGCTTGCGGAGCTTGCCGACGAGATCGCCGGGGAGGGCGGCGAGGCGGCAGCGCTTACCGGAGACGTGCGGGACGAAGCCCTGCATGAGGCGCTGGTCGAATTGGCGGTGCGCCGCTTCGGCGGCCTGGATACCGCCTTCAACAATGCCGGGGCGCTCGGCGCGATGGGAGAGATTTCGTCTCTCACCGTCGAGGGCTGGCGCGAGACGCTCGATACCAATCTGATGAGCGCCTTCCTGGCGGCGAAACATCAAGTTCCGGCAATCGCGGCGCGGGGCGGGGGCTCGCTCACCTTCACCTCGAGTTTCGTCGGTCACACGGCCGGTTTTGCCGGGGTGGCCGCCTATGCGGCCAGCAAGGCGGGGCTGATCGGCCTGGTGCAGGCGCTGGCGGTCGAGCTGGGCACGCGCGCAATTCGCGTGAACGCGCTGCTGCCCGGCGGCACCGACACGCCCGCCAATTTCGCGAATCTCCCGGGCGCCGCGCCCGAGACGCGCGGTTTCGTGGAAGGGCTGCACGCATTGAAGCGCATCGCGCGACCTGAGGAAATCGCCGAAGCGGCGCTTTATCTCGCCTCCGACGGTGCTAGCTTCGTGACCGGCGCTGCGCTCCTGGCCGATGGCGGCGCTTCGGTGGCGAGGGCGTGAACGCGGGACGCGAGCGCAGGAGCTGAAAGGGGGGAAGCATGAAGAAACCAGGCTCGATGAAATCGCTGGAAGACCTCGGGCGCGTGCGCCTGTCGAAGAACTTTTTCCTGCGCGATTTTCTTCACTCCGAGATCGCGGAGTTCTACCGGATCCCGAATATCCCCGACGATCCGGAACTGGCGATCGAGGCCGGCCGGAAACTCTGCGAGGAGCTCCTGGAACCGCTCGAGGCGACCTTTGGCCGGCTGCACATCCGCTCTGCCTACCGAAACCGGGCCGTCAATGCCTTCGGCAACGCCAATAGGCTCAACTGTTCGACCAATGCGGCAACGGCCGCCGACCATATCTGGGACATGCGCGACGCGGAGGGCTGCATGGGGGCGACCGCCTGCGTCGCCATTCCCTGGGTCTGGGACCGGGAGCACCACGAAGGCGGCTGGCAGAGTCTGGCCTGGTGGATTCACGACCACCTTCCCTACGCTTCGCTCTGCTTCTTTCCCAAGCTTTGGGCTTTCAACATCCAGTGGCACGAGAGGCCACGCCGCAGGATCAGCAGTTATGCCGAGCCGCGCGGGCTGCTGACCAGACCCGGCATGGCCAACCACGAAGGCAGCCATGCGCATCTTTACCCAGGTTTTCCTAAGCTTGCGACCGGGGACGGGTCTTTCGGACGCGGATAACCTCTCTATTCGCTCACTTCGTTCAGCCGCCTTATAGCCTCTTCCGGCAAGTCCATTTCCGCCGATCTCACCAGGCTTGCCAGCTGGTCAATGTTGGTGGCGCTGGCGATCGGCGCGGTGACGCCGTCGCGGGCGATGATCCAGGCGAGCGCGATCTCTGCCTGTTTCGCGCCGGTCTCCTCGGCGATTTCATCCAAGACGCCGAGGATCCGCATGCCGCGTCCATCGAGATATTTTTCGACGCCGCCGCCGCGAGCTGAGCCCTCCAGATCCTTGTGCGAGCGGTACTTGCCGGAAAGAAAGCCTCTCGCAAGGCTGAAATAGGTGATGACGCCGATTTCCTCGGCGAGGCAGAGATTGCGCAGCGGACCGTCATAGGAAGCGCGGTCGTAGAGATTGTATTCGGGCTGCAGCACGTCGTAGCGGGGCAGACCCTTCGCCGCCGCGACGTCGAGAGCATCGCGCATCTGCTGCGCATCGAGGTTCGACGCGCCGATCGCCCGCACCTTTCCCTGGGAAAGAAGCGTGTCGTATGCGGCAAGCGTCTCCTCGTAGGGTGTGTCCGGATCCGGCCAGTGTGAGAGATAGAGGTCGATATAGTCAGTCTGCAGACGTCTCAGCGAATCCTCGACTGCCTGCATGATCCAGCGCCGCGAGAGGCCCTTGCGGTCCGGTCCGAGTTCCGATCCGACCTTGGTGACGATGACGGCGTTGTCGCGCGAGCGTCCGGACTGCTTCAGCCATTTGCCGATGATCGTTTCCGATTCGCCGCCCCTGTTTCCCGGCGCCCAGGAGGAATAGACATCGGCGGTGTCGACGGCATTGAAACCCGCATCGAAGAAGGCGTCGAGAAGCGTGAAGGATGTTTTCTCATCCGCCGTCCAGCCAAAGACGTTGCCGCCGAAGACGAGCGGGGCGATCGAAAGACCGGTACGGCCAAGTCTGCGCATTTCCATGGTTTCGCTCCATGTGGTTGGATGAGGACGGGCTGCGATCGGGAGGATTGCGGCAAAAACATAGGCCAGCTTGCCGTCGATGGACACCTGCATTCGTGGTTTTTCTGACCTGCCGGCGGCTTGCTAGGTACGTACCTCGGGGATAGTCTTGGGGCTACCCCCGGGGGAATTTCGCGCGTCCTTAGCGCCGCGCACGAAAAGGAGTCTGCCTCATGCTGCGTTTCGGAATTTTGTCGACGGCCAAGATCGGCCGCGAGCTCGTCGTGCCCGCCATCCAGGACGCCGAGAACTGCGTCGTCACGGCGATCGCGAGTCGCGATCCCGCCAAGGCGAGGGCCATGGCCGATCGTTTCTCCGTGCCGCATGCTTTCGGCTCCTATGAGGAGATGCTCGCTTCCGACACGATCGACGCCGTCTATATCCCGCTGCCGACGTCGCAACATGTGGAATGGGCGATCAAGGCGGCGGATGCCGGCAAGCATGTACTTTGCGAAAAGCCGCTGGCGCTGAAGGCCGAAGAGATCGATGCGGTGATCGCGGCGCGCGAGCGCAACAAGGTGCTGATCTCGGAGGCCTACATGGTGACCTACAGCCCCGTCTGGCGGAAGGTGCGCTCGCTCATCGCGGAAGGTGCCATCGGGCGCCTCAGGCATGTCCAGGGCGCCTTCACCTATTACAACCGCGATCCCGGCAACATGCGCAACGTCCCGTCGCTCGGCGGCGGCGGTCTGCCGGATATCGGCGTCTATCCGGCAATCACGACCCGGTTTTCGACCGGCAAGGAACCGCTGCGCGTGCAGGCCAATACCGAGCGCGACGCGGAGTTCGGCACGGATATCTATTCGAGCGTTCGTGCCGATTTCGGCGACTTCGAACTGAGCTTCTATATCTCGACACAGCTCGCCGCCCGCCAGGTCATGGTCTTCCACGGCGACAAGGGCTACATCGAAGTGAAGTCGCCCTTCAATGCCGATCGCTACGGCCGGGAAGAGGTGGAATTGACCAACCAGAATCACGGCCAGTCGCAGCTCTTCCGCTTCCAGGATGCTCGTCAGTACAAGCTCGAGGCCGAGGCCTTCGCACGTGCCGCGGAAGACAAGGCGGAGGAAGTGGTGACGCTGGAAAACTCGCGCCTGAACCAGATGTTCATCGACGCAATCTATCGCGCCAGCGAAAAAGACGGTTGGGAACCTGTCTGAAGCCGGCTAAGGGATGGGCCCGGCGCGCATTGCGCCGGGCCGACCAATTCATGCGGCCTGGAGCAGCCGCGCCTGAGACGCGCCCCGCATCTTGAAGAAGAGGAAGTCGGCGACGCCGATCATCGCCACGACGATCAGCGCTATTCCTGCGATCGTCAACGCCGAATAGGCAGATGCAAGAATGGCGAGGCTTCCGACCTGCCACAGGATGTCTCCGGCGATGCTGATCCGGGTTGCGAGGGCGCTCGGACCTCCTTTTCTGGCAGCGGCGAGATGGAAGGCGCCCCAGACGAGGAGTCCAGCGCCGAGCGCCATGATCACCTGAGGCGACAGGGCGGGACTGACGACCGCCGCCAGCGGCTGCGCTGCCGCGAGCAGAGCCGAGCCGGCGATCAGCGAAAAGATGCCGTCGGCGAGAAACGTCTTGTTGAGAAGAGAGCGGGTGGAAAGGTCGAACATATCTGTCTCCATCGGTTGTCGATGGGCAGATGCTGGATCAGAGCGGTCATCAAACCAATTACCTGTGAGGTAATGGATTCTGTGCCGTGTCCGGGCGATGCTGCCCCCGCAACAGGAAAGGTATCCATGGAATTCGGCAGCCGTCTGAAGGAATGGCGAGGACATCGCCGCATGAGCCAGCTCGATCTCGCAATGGCGGCGGGCATTTCGCCGCGCCATCTCTCGTTTCTGGAGACGGGCCGCTCCAAGCCGTCTGAGGGAATGATCCTGCGGCTCGCCTCGGTCCTCGACGTTCCCGCACGCGAGCAGGGAACGCTCTTCACCGCGGCGGGGTATCGGCCGCGGGTGGCAACGAAGCCCGCAACCGGGCTTGAGGCGATGCCGCCGGCTGTCGCCCATGCCATCCGGCTGATGCTCGACCGGCACGACCCCTATCCCGGCCTGGTGTTCGACCACCAATATACGGTGCTGCTGACCAATCCGGCTTTCGCGTCGCTTGTCCAGGTCACGGGGATTCCGTTCCAGCCGGGGGAGAACTTCCTCGACGGCTTTCTCGGCGCAGAAAGCATCCGCAGTCTCGTGGTCAACTGGGAGGCAGCCGCAGCCGATCTCGTGCAGCGGGTTCGCATGGAGGCGTGGCTGCAGGGGCCGCGCAGCCCCTTGCAGCGGAGGTTGGACAGGCTGGTTGCCGACCCGGCGGTGGCTATGGCGATCGAGAACTTCCCGGCGACAGACCGCTTGCCGGTGCTGCCCATCGAACTGCGCCTCGGCGACGCGGCGCTCAGCTTCATCACGACTCTCTCGACCTTCGGCTCGACACAGGACGCGCTGGTGGAGGGTGTCCTGATCGAATCCTTCTTTCCGGCCGACGACGCGACCCGGCGCTTCTTCGGGCAGGGCGGACGCGACGTTCAGTAGATTGCCGCCCGGAGGTGCGAGGCTTCGAAGAAAAACGGCGGAAGGCAGCGTCTTGCTGCTGATCTTCGCTGCGCTGTCGGTTACAAGTGGCACATGAATTCGTTCTTTGATTCCGCATCTCCGTCCAACGTCGCCGAATATTCGGTGTCGGAACTGTCCGGCTCGATCAAGCGCACGGTCGAGCAGGCCTTCGATCATGTCCGCGTGCGGGGCGAGATTTCCGGCTACCGCGGTCCGCATTCCTCGGGACACGCCTATTTCGCCTTGAAGGACGATCGCGCCCGTATCGATGCGGTCGTCTGGAAGACCACCTTCGCGCGCCTGAAGTTCCGGCCGGAGGAGGGGATGGAGGTCATCGCGACCGGCAGGGTCACGACTTTTCCCGGCTCGTCCAAGTACCAGATCGTCATCGACTCGCTGGAGCCGGCCGGAGCCGGGGCGCTGATGGCGCTTATCGAGGAACGCAAGCGCAAGCTTGCGGCGGAGGGGCTTTTCGATGCGGGCCGCAAGCGGCCGCTGCCTTTCATGCCGAAGGTCATCGGCGTCGTGACCTCGCCGACCGGAGCTGTGATCCGCGACATCCTGCACCGCATCGCCGACCGTTTCCCGGTCCATGTCATCGTCTGGCCGGTGCGCGTGCAGGGCGACGGCGCCTGCGAGGAGATCGTGGCAGCGATCGAGGGTTTCAACGCCCTGCAGCCGGGCGGCCCCATTCCTCGGCCCGACGTGCTGATCGTCGCGCGCGGGGGCGGCAGCCTCGAGGATCTCTGGTGCTTCAACGACGAGGCGATGGTGCGCGCCGCGGCGGCTTCCGTGATCCCCTTGATCTCGGCCGTCGGCCACGAGACGGACTGGACGCTGATCGACCATGCGGCCGACCAGCGGGCGCCGACGCCGACGGGTGCGGCCGAAATGGCGGTGCCGGTGAAGGCCGATCTCGAGGCCCAGCTTGCCAGTCTGGCAGCCAGGCTCAAGGGCGCCGCGGCGCGGCAGATGGACAACCGCCGCCAGACGCTGCGCTCGCTTGCACGGGCGCTGCCCTCGCTCGACCAATTGCTCGCCTTGCCGCGGCGCCGCTTCGACGAGGCGGCCGGCGGACTCGGTCGCGGCCTGCAGATGAACACCGCCAACAAGCGGCGAAGCTTCGAACGCAATGCGGCCCATCTTCGGCCGGAGCTCCTGACCGCAAGGATCGTCGATCGCCGTCAGCGCGTCGTCGATGCGGTCAACCGCGCAGAGCGCATCGTCGAACGCCAGGTTCATCGCGGCGCCGCGCGCATTTCGTCTGCCGACGCCTCGCTCCGCGTTCTGCCGTCACGGCTGATTGGGCAGATTCATCGCGCATCGGATCGCGTCTCCGGCCTGGGCAGGCGCGGGGATGCGGCGATCGCCGCCGATCTGCGCAGGATGAAAAGCGCGCTCGCAGCGCAGGACCGCGTGCTGCAGTCGCTCTCCTATCACAGCGTGCTGCAGCGCGGCTTCGCGCTGGTGCGCGATGCCGCGGGCGAGCCGGTGAAACAGGCGGCTGCCGTGCATCCCGGTATGGCGCTTTCGCTGGAGTTCGCTGATGGCCGCGTCGCGGCGGTCGCAGGAGAGGACGGCGCCCCGCCCAAAACGCCGAAGAAGCGGACGGCGCGGCCGGGCGAGCCGGCCAAGCAGGGCAGCCTCTTCTGATGCACATCCTGGTGGTGCTCGCCCATCCGCTCGAGGAAAGCTTCGCTGCGAGTGTCGCCCGCGTCGCCGCGGAGACGCTGGAGAGCACAGGCCATACGGTCGATCTGCTCGACCTTTATCGCGAAGACTTCGATCCGCGGCTGACCGTGGCCGAGCGGGGCAGCTATTTCGATGAAAGCTACGACGCCTCCGGGGTCTCCCGCTGGATCGAGCGGCTGAACGCTGCGGACGGACTCGTGCTCGTCTTTCCGCAATGGTGGTTCAATTTTCCGGCGATCCTCAAAGGCTTCTTCGATCGTGTCTTCGCGCCCGGGGTCGCTTTCGACCATGATGCGGCAGGCGGCCGTATCGTTCCCCGACTCGGCAACATCCGGCTGTTCTGGGCGCTGACCAGTACCGGTTCTCCCTGGTGGGTCGTGCATCTTTACATGGGAAATCCGGTGCGCCGGCTGCTGAAGCGAGGCATCGCCGCCTTCTGCGGCAAGGGGCTCGACTTCCGCATGGTCACTCTGCACGACATGGATCGGGTGACGGAGGCAAAGCGGAAGCGCCATATCGAGCGTGTGAGGGCTCTGGTGAGCCGGATCTGACCGGCGGCCTATTCGAAGACCGAGAGGAACTTCCTGAGCAGCGCGTCCAGAGCTGCCCGTTCATCGGGTTCGAGGCCGGCAACGAGGCGCTGCTGGTTGGCGACATGGGCAGTGACCGCCGCGTCCACGCGCTCGAGACCCTCCTGCGTCAGAGCGATGAGGACGCCGCGCCGGTCTTCCGGATTGTCCAGGCGTTCGACGAGCCCGGCTTTCTCGAGCTGGTCGATGCGGTTTGTCATCGTGCCGGAGGTGACCATCGTCGTCGACAGCAACGCGCCGGGCGAGAGCCGGAAAGGCGGTCCGGAGCGCCGCAGCGTCGCGAGCACGTCGAAGCTCGCCGAGTTCAGGCCGTGATCGGCAAGGGTGCTGTCGATCTCACGAGCGAGATGAGCCCGAAGCCGCGAGAGGCGACCGAGCAGGCCCATGGCCGTCGCATCGAGCTCCGGCCGCTCTCGGCGCCACTGCGCCAGGATTTTGTCTACGTGATCCATATCCGTCTGCATCGGCGGTCTCAGTGAACGTTTCGCCTTCCTGAAGTCGTAGCCTCCATGTATCTTGACGTCAAGATAAATTGGGATAGATTTATCTTGATGTAAAGATTCTTGAGGTGATGAGATGAGCATGCGCAGCACCGATATTCTGCTCACGGCCATAGCGCCGGCCATATGGGGCAGTACCTATCTGGTCACAACGGAATTTCTGCCGGCGGGTTACCCGGTCACGGTCGCAATGCTCAGGGCGCTTCCGGCAGGGCTGCTGCTGCTGCTTGTCGTCCGGCAAATGCCGACGGGTGTGTGGTTGGCCCGCAGTTTCGTGCTCGGCGCGCTCAACTTCTCGTTCTTTCAGACGATGCTTTTCGTATCCGCCTACCGGCTGCCCGGCGGTGTCGCCGCAACCGTCGGAGCCATTCAGCCGTTGATCGTGATCGTCCTGTCGCGCATCGTTCTCGGCTCGCCGGCCCGGGCGTTGAGCGTCGTTGCCGGCATTGCCGGCATGGCGGGGGTCGCGCTCCTTGTGCTGACGCCAAAAGCGGCGCTTGATCCGGTGGGCGTCGCGGCCGGCCTGGCAGGCGCCGTCTCTATGGCTTTCGGCACCGTGCTGAGCCGACACTGGACGCCGCCGGTCTCGCCGCTCACCTTCACCGCCTGGCAATTGGCGGCCGGCGGGCTGCTGCTGATGCCGGTCACCTTCCTGCTGGAACCCTCTTTGCCTCCGCTCACTGCCGCGAATATTTTGGGCTTCACCTATCTCGGCCTGATCGGCACCGCCTTCACCTATCTTCTCTGGTTCCGCGGCCTATCTCGGCTCGAACCGTCCCAGGTTTCGCCGCTCGGCTTCCTGAGCCCCGTCGTCGCGATCCTCATCGGCTGGGGCGTGCTCGATCAGCAGTTGACGGCGGTGCAGGTGCTTGGGATCGCAACCGTCTTCGCAAGCGTGTGGATGAGCCAGTATGCACAGGCCGCGCGCCGCGCCGCAGCCGCCTCCTAACCCTCTCCCCGCGAGCGGGAAGAGGGAATGAGCGCGAGGATAGGCCGGGTTTATTTCGGCTGATGTAGTGCCGCGAGACTGCTTCGCCCCGCCTGCGGAAAGAAGGTGCCGGCAGGCGAGAGGGGGCGCCGGCACGGCTGATTAGCCTTAACGCGAGGGGTTGCAACCACAGGGTAAGCGTTTCACATTGGCGGCAGTCACCGGAGAAACGCAGCCCTTCATGGTCGATCATTTGACGTCGGCGCATTATTTTGACCTCCTCCGTTTCGCCAGGCGCAAGACCCGCCGCGCCGCCGACGCAGAGGACCTGCTGCATGAAGCGCTGATCGTCGCGCTCAAGGCGCAGCGGTTCCCGACCGGCGACGATCGAGCCTGGTTTCGCGGCGTCATCCGTAATTTGGCTGCGATGCAGGCGCGAACGGCAGCACGCCGTGTTCGGCGCGAAGGGCACATATGCTTTCCGGAAGCCGAGGATGAAGTGGATGTCAGCGATGTATTGGCTTTTGCAGCCACACTCACGCCCAGCCTCCGGATCGTGATGCTGCTCGCAATTGCCGGTCACAACCGACCAGAGATTCGCCATCTCCTTAGAATCTCCGATGAGGCGCTACGCCAGCGCATCCTCATGCTTCGGCGTGCCTGGCGTGATGCCGGCAACACCGACGCAAACCTGAGAACGCTCGGCTTGCACTACCCGCTGGCGAGCGGCCGCATTCGGCGCGCGCTCCTGCCGGTGACGCGCGGCGGCCGGCCGCGTTTGCCAGCCACGATCCGGACGGCCATCTCTTCGCAATAAATTTTTCTCCACGCGCCTCTCACAAAGAGACAGCTGGCGGCAACAAACCGGGGTAACGAACACAAGGAAGCAATCAATGCTGTCGAAAACACGTATCGGAACCATCTGCTACTACGTCTCGGACATCGCCCGGACGGAAGCCTTTTATCGCAGCGTGCTGGGCCTCGACGTCCAGCGCATGGGCGATGACGGCGCCGGCAACGACTGGCTCATGGCCAGCATAGAAAACAATGTCGACCTGATCTTCTTCGTTGCGGAAAGCAAACCCGGCAACACGCCCATCATCGTTTTCGACCTCGCAGAGGGCGGAATTGATGATGTCGTCGGCGGCCTTGCCGAAAAGGGAGCGACGATCGTCACACCGGTAAGCCACGCGCCCGGCGGCTGGTCGGCCGAATTTGCCGATCCTGACGGCCATGTCCTCTCGATTTACCAGCCGGCCGAAGCGCCACGCACGAGGTCAACAAATGGACGAGGCAACTTAGCTGCCTCGGCGCGATAGCTGGAAATGAGCATCCAACCCTCTCCCCGGTCAGACTCTGCCTCACCCTCCCTCGGTCGCCATCCTCGCGGTTGCCCTTTGCGGACCTGGCGGTTCGAGGGAAGGCCGAGCGTGGGATTGCCCCTCAACCGGCTGCCGCCACCTTCTCCCCGCAGGCGGGGAGAAGGGATATGCCGCGCCCGCTCGCTCCCTCGAGCGGGCGGTGAATGCGGGGTTCAGTCGGCGCCGCTTGTCCCTTCGCCCCGCTTGCGGGGAGAAGGTGCCGGCAGGCGGATGAGGGGTTCATCGGGCCCGCAGTGTCAGGCCCACTCGCCTTTGCGCATAACGGGCACACGGGCGCCGTCCGCACGAACGCCGTCGATGTCCACTTCGCCCGAGCCGATCATCCAGTCGATATGGATCAGGCTCGAATTGCCGCCCTGGGCGCGGATCTGTTCCTGACTGAGGCTTGCGCCGTCGAGGAAGCACTTCGAATAGCATTGGCCGAGCGCGATGTGGCACGAGGCGTTTTCGTCGAAGAGGGTGTTGTAGAACAGGACGCCGCTTGCCGAAATCGGCGAGGAATGCGGCACCAGCGCCACTTCGCCGAGGCGGCGTGCGCCCTCGTCCGTGTCGAGCACTTTCTTCAGCACCTCCTCGCCGCGCGAGGCCTTGGCTTCGACGATGCGGCCGGCTTCGAAGCGTACCTGGATATTGTCGATCAGCGTGCCCTGGTGGGAGAGCGGCTTCGTGCTCGACACATGGCCTTCGACGCGCAGCGCATGCGGCGTAGTGAAGACCTCTTCCGTCGGGATGTTCGGATTGCAGGTAATGCCGTTCTTGGCGACCGAAGCGCCGCCATGCCATTCGTGGCCGTCCGCCAGCCCGACGGTCAGGTCGGTGCCGGGACCGGTGAAATGCAGCGCGGCGAAGCGCTCCTCGTTCAGCCAGGCCGAACGTCGGTGCAGATTGGCATTGTGCTCTTTCCAGGCGGCGATCGGATCGCCGACGTCGACGCGCGAGGCGGCGAAGATGGCATTTGCCAGCCTTTCCACGGCAAGCGCCTCGGGATCATCGGGGAACATCTGCTTCGCCCAGGAGGGATTCGGATAGGAGACGATGTTCCAGTTGATGTCGAAGTTGGAGATCTTCTCGAGCGCCGGCTTGTAGGCGATCGAGTTCGCCTTGTTGGCGCGGGCGACCTTCGTCGGATCCTGAGCCGAAAGCAGCATCGGGTTGTCGCCGGCGATGGCGAGGCGCGCAGCGCCTCCCGCATAGGCCTTGGCCATGCCCTCGTAAAGCCAGTCGCTGGCGCGGTCGAAGCTCTCGTCCGGCGCATGGGCGTAGCGGGCAAGCGTCGCTTCCTCGTCGGCGTAGAAGGTCGTCACCAGCCCGGCGCCCGCCATATAGGCGTGCTTGGTGATGAGGCGCACGAGCGGCAGCGCCGCGATCGGCGCGGTCATCACCAGGTCCTGGCCCTTCTGCAATTGCAGACCGACCTTGATGGCGACCTCGGCGAGCTTTTCGAGCTTGACCGGATCGACAGGGTTCTTTGCGGATTGGAGGGGGGCGTTCATGGCGGCTCCTGCTCGTCTTCTTGCGGATGTCAGCGGTTTTAGACCGGTTCCGCCGAAAACAGAAGCGCCTTCAGGCAGCCACCCGTCCCGCGTCGAGCAGAGCCGCCTCGTGCTTTTCGAGGAAAGCCATCAGCCGCTGCGGATAGTCCGCGCCGACCGCAGCTTTCACGCTCGGCCTCTCGGCCAGCGCCTCGCGCCAGGCGGTGACGCGCGGCAGGCCGTGAAAGATGCCGCTGTCGGAAATCGTGTCGAACAGGTCGAAATAGCGGAAGACCGGTGCGAAGACCGCGTCGACAAGGCTGAAGGCGCTGCCTGAAAAATAGGGACCGCTGCCGAGTTCCGCTTCGACGGTCGCGAACTTCGTCTTGAGCACGTCCCTCTTGGCTTCAAGCGTGCCGGCGTCCCGTGTGGTCTCGTAGACCCAGAGATCGGAGAGTACGGAGGAGCCGAACTCCATCCAGCCGCGATGGCGGGCCCGAGCCAGCGGATCGGCGGGATGCAGCTTCGGCCCGGCCTGTGTCTCCTCCAGATATTCGCAGATGACCGTGCTCTCGAAGAGGATCGCTTCGCCGCGATCCTGTGAAATGCGGAGCAGCGGCACCTTACCGAGCGGCGAGATCTTCAGGAACCAGTCGGGCTTGTTGGCGAGGTCGATATCGACGCGCTCGAAGGGCACGCCTTTTTCGCGGAGCGCAATCGCGGCACGCTGCACATAGGGGCAGAGATGGTGGCTGATAAGGGTGAGCTTCGCGGTCATCGGTCGTCTCCCGGCCTGTATTTAGATGCATATGCATATAACGTGGCTTGCCAAACGCGTCAATATAAATGTAATTGCATCTATGAGCGTGAAAAGGACGGATAGCAGCGAGCCGACCGCGGCCGCGACAGGGGCATGGATCGGTCTGATGCGGGCGCAGCGGCGCGCTTTTTCGGCCATCGAAAGGGACTTCAAGGCGGCGGGCCTGCCGCCGCTCGGCTGGTACGACGTGCTGTGGGAACTGGTGAAGGCCGAGGGCGGCCGTTTGCGCCCCTTCGAGATCGAAGCCCGCACGCTGTTTGCTCAATACAACCTGTCCCGCCTGATCGACCGGCTGGAGAAGGAAGGCCTCGTGCAGAGAGAGGCATTCGACGAGGACGCACGCGGCTGCTGGGTCGTCGTGACCGAGAAGGGCCGTGCCATGCGAGGGCGCATGTGGCAGACCTATGGGCCATCGATCGCGCGTCACGTCGGCGCAAAGCTCAGCGAAGAGGAGGCAAGCGCGCTTGCCTCTCTGCTTTCAAGGCTCGGCTGACACTCCCTCTTGAGGAAATCAGGCGATGAGAGACGCGGCAACCGCACTCAATGCGGCTTGCGCATCCCTGGGCGCAAGCCGCACCTGCAGGCCACGCTGCCCGCCATTGATGAAGACCAGCGCTTCGGCAAGCGCCGCTTCCTCCATCGCGGTCGGGACCGTCTTTCTTTGCCCGAAGGGGCTGATGCCGCCGACGTGATAGCCGGTGAGCCGCTCCGCGTCTGCCGGTTTCATCATGCTCGCCGACTTGCCGCCGAAGGCTGCGGCGAGCTTCTTCATGCTCACCTCCCGGTCCGAGGGCACGATGCAGCAGACCGGCTTGCCGTCCACCTCGGCCATCAGCGTCTTCAGCACGCGGGAAGGGTCCTCGCCGAGTGCCTCCGCCGCCTGCAGCCCGACGCGTTCGGCGCCGGGATCATAGTCATAGCTGTGAACGGTGAAAATGACGCCGGCCTTTGCGAGGGCCTGCGTCGCCCGGGTCGTCTTGGACATGGCCTACGCCCCGAATTCGGCTTCGTAGAGTTCCGGCTTGAAGCCGACGAGCAGCTTGCCGTCCGTCTCGAGCACCGGGCGCTTGATCATCGACGGCTGCTCAAGCATCAGCGCGATCGCCTTGTCGGTCGTCAGGTCCCGCTTGTCGGCCTCATCCAGCTTGCGGAAGGTGGTGCCCGAACGGTTGAGCAGCGTCTCCCAACCGAGTTCGGCGCACCAGCGCTCGAGTTGCGCGCGATCGATGCCTTCGGCCTTGTAGTCGTGGAAATCGTAGGAAGTGCCGCGGCTGTCGAGCCAGTTCCGCGCCTTCTTCATCGTGTCGCAGTTCTTGATGCCGTAGATCGTAACCGTCATTGCCGAGTCTTCCCGTTCTTCCAGATGCGGGAAGACATAGCCGGGCGCTGAGCGTCGGAAAAGGCCCGGAGATAGGCTCAGAGCGGGATGAGGAAAAGTGTGTGCGGTTTTCCGCCCGCATCCCGCCCCAGCTTCTTGGAATCGATCGCGTCCATGCTTTTAGGTCGACCCGACCTAAAAGCATCGTGATCTGGAGATCAGAGACTGGTGAACTTGCCGGCAACCTCGGCGGCTTCCGCCGTCTTAAGCCCGGCGATGTTGATACGGCCGGATGCCGGCATATAGATGCCGTGCTCGGTTCTGAGCCGCATGACCTCCGCTTCGGAAAGCGGCAGCATGGAGAACATGCCTTCCTGTTCGGCGACTGCGCCGAGGCTTTGCCAGCGGGTGCGGAGTCCTTCGGCAAGCGACCGCCGCAGGCCGGTCATTCTGAGCCGCATCGTCTCCAGTTCCTTCGCCCAATCGCGCCTGAGTTCCGGGTCGTCAAGGATCGTCCGCACGACGGCTGCGCCGTGATCGGGCGGCATGGAATAGCTCGTGCGTGCGAGGCCCGCGAGGTTGGAGCGCACCCGGTCTGCCGATGCGGACGAAGTGGTGCGAGCGAAGATCGCGCCCGTCCGCTCGCGATAAAGCCCGAAGGATTTCGAGCAGGAGACCGCGACGAGCGCTTCCGGAACGACGCCGAGAAGATGCCTGAGGCCGGCGACATCCTGGTCCAGGCCGCGGCCGAACCCCTGATAGGCGAGGTCGACGAGCGGCAGCAGGCCGCGCTCTGCCGTCAGCGCGGCGATCTCCATCCATTGCGCATCGGTCAGGACGCCGCCGGTCGGGTTGTGGCAGCTTGCATGCAGCAGCACCGCGTCGCCGGGCGCAGCACCTTCCAGCGCGCTCACGAGGTTATCGAAGACGACCGCCTGCGACGGAATGTCGAAGAAGTCGTAGGTCGCGATATTGAGCCCGGCCGCCTTGAAGATCGGCGCGTGGTTCGGCCAGCTCGGCAGCCCGAGCCAGATGCCACGGCCGCCCATGCGCGCGATGAGGTCCGCCGCCAGGCGGAGCGCGCCGGAGCCGCCGGGCGTCTGCACGCCCGCAACATGGCTCCGCTCGACCGTGTCGCCGCCGACGAGCTCCCAGAGGCGATCGAGGAAGACGAGATCTCCTTCGGGGCCGACATAGGCCTTGCTGTCCTGTGTTTCGTAAAGCCGCTTCTCCGCCGCCTTGACGGCCCGGAAGATCGGCGTGCGTCCGGTCTCGTCGCGATAGACGCCAACGCCGAGGTCTACCTTTCCGGGGCGCTCATCCTTCCTGAACAGACCGATCAGGGCCAGCAAAGGATCGTCGGCTTGGCGGGCGAGGGCGTCGAACATCCGGTATTCCTCTTGGTGCAGTGGATCGGATCATAGTCGTTTCCCGCAGGCGGAAAGGCAAGCCGGTTCCACGCCTCGGCCGGTCGAAACGACAGGTTCAGGCCTCCAGCGTCCCCGGCTTTCGCGCCGCACGTGAAGGTTCGGCGCAGGCGATCTTCATCAGGTCGGACCGGCGGCGGGCGAGACGGGTGGAGACGCGCGTGACGATGAGCCCGTCCTGCGGCGCCCGGACCTCGACGGTGCCGCCCGGCACGCCGGGGCTGACCAGGACGGTCGCCAGCAGTTCTCCGGCCTCGACGCTGTCGCCGATATTGCGGTGGAAGAGGATCGCACCGGCCTCCGGTGCGCGGATCATCTCGATATTGTCGAGCGGCACGGCCTTGCCGGCGAAAACCGGAATGCCTGCGCCTGTATCTGCAACGACTCCGCGGCCGGCAAGAAAGCGAAACATGCCTTCGGCGTCCTTGCGCGCAATTTCCGGATAGACGTCGCGCGTGCCGCGCAGTTCCACCGTCACCGACAGGCGGCCGGGCAGGGCGGTCCTGCGCTCGCCTTCGCTCTCGTGCTTCCACGCATGGGCGACCGCTTCCTCGAAGGCCGAGCTTTGGCCGTCGGAGAGGAACACCGCCTCCATGTCCAGAGCCGCGGCAAGATCGGCTGCCTCCGGCCAGAAGGCCTCGTCGATATAGGCGTATTGCAGCCCCTCGTCGTCGCAATGAAGATCGAGGACGAGATCGGCGCCGAGCGCCATGTTGAGGAGATGCCGCTTCAATCGGTCCATGGCCGAATATCGGTCCGGCTCATCGAGCAGGCCGTCACGATCGCGAAGGGAGATCAGCGGAAAGTCGCGGTTGAAGTTGGTGCGCGAGCCGAGGTCGAAACGCCCCTGCAGCTCTCCGAAATGCGATTGCGCTGCGCCGATCGGGTTGGCCTGCGGAACGACGGTGATGTCGCCCAGGATAGCGCCGTCTTCATCCGCCCGGCGGAGCCTTTCAAGCAGGAAGTGCAGCAGCGCCGTGCCCGGCAGTTCGTTGGCATGGAGCGCCGCCTGAATATAGGTCCGCGGCGCCGTAGCACTTCTGCCCTTGAACCGGAACACCGGCAGCCGCCACTCGATGCCGGGCGTATCGCCGGCGATGATGATCTCGGAAATGTCCACAGTCTCTCCCCGCATTGCTCGGATCGTCAGCTTATCGGTTCTCGTACGCCTCTTCGCAAGGGCCAAGCCGTTGCGGTGGGCTCGACGGCGACATTCACTGGAATTCTTAAATTCAATGTTCTATATGACTATCTACATGGTCAGGAGCGCGACGTGGACGCAATCAAACTGGCAGATGCCAAGGCACATCTGAGCGACCTTGTCGATCGGGTCGAGGCGGGGGATACGATCGAAATCACCCGGCGTGGAAAGCCTGTCGCCCGGCTTACGGCCGTCGCCAGTCCGCGCAAGCGGATCGATGCAGCCCTGCTCCAGTCGCTTACGGAAACCATGCCGACACAGTCCGCCAGCGCCGCCGATCTGGTGCGTTCGATGCGGGATGACGATCGCTACTGATGCTCTATCTGGACACGTCGATGATCGTCGCGGCCCTTTTCAACGAGGCGATGACGCCACGCGTCCAGGGGTGGCTGGCGGAGCAGGATCCCGTTGAACTTCTGATAAGCGACTGGACCGTCACTGAGGTTTCCTCGGCCATGGCGATCAAGCTGCGGACCGGCCAGGTCGACCTGGAACAGCGCGCCGCGGCGCTTGCGATATTCAACAAGCTGGTGGCCGAGAGCCTGACCGTGCTGCCGGTGACGGGCGGACAGTTTCGGGCTGCCGCCAGGTTCGCCGATCAACACGCGCTCGGGCTTCGCGCCGGCGATGCGCTGCATCTTGCCGTGGCGTCGGAGCATGGCGCTACGGTTCACACACTCGATCGTCGACTTGCCGAGGCCGGGCCCGCGCTCGGCGTTCCAACGCGTCTTATGCTTTGATCGCGACTGTGTCCTGGCCGTCGTATGGCTAAGCCGGAGCCCTGCGCTAAGACTGCCGGTAGCCTCTTATCTCATTCCCACTCGATAGTGCCCGGCGGCTTCGAGGTGACGTCGTAGACGACGCGATTGATGCCGCGGACTTCGTTGATGATCCGGGTGGCCGCACGGCCGAGGAATTCCATGTCGTAATGGTAGAAGTCGGCAGTCATGCCGTCGACGGAGGTCACGGCGCGCAATGCGCAGACGAATTCATAGGTGCGCCCGTCGCCCATGACGCCGACCGTCTGCACGGGCAGCAGCACGGCGAAAGCCTGCCAGATGGCGTCGTAGAGGCCCGCTTTGCGGATCTCGTCGAGATAGATCGCATCGGCTTCGCGCAGGATTTCGAGCTTCTCGCGGGTAATCCCGCCGGGGCAGCGGATCGCAAGCCCGGGGCCGGGGAAGGGATGGCGGCCGATGAAGTTTTCGGGCAGGCCGAGTTCGCGGCCGAGCACCCGGACCTCGTCCTTGAAGAGCTCGCGCAGCGGCTCGACGAGCTGCATGTTCATGCGCTCCGGCAGGCCGCCGACATTGTGGTGCGACTTGATCGTCACCGAGGGGCCGCCGGTAAAGGAGACGCTTTCGATGACGTCCGGGTAAAGGGTGCCCTGGGCGAGGAAATCGGCGCCGCCGAGCTTCTTGGCTTCTTCCTCGAAGACCTCGATGAAGAGACGGCCGATTATCTTGCGCTTGGTCTCCGGATCGCTGACGCCTTCGAGCTCGCCGATGAAGCGATCGGAAGCGTCGATATGAAGCAGATGAAGGTTGTAGTGCTCCTTGAACATGGCGACGACATTCGCCGCCTCGTCCTTGCGCATCAGGCCATGGTCGACGAGGATGCAGGTAAGCTGGTCGCCGACCGCCTCGTGGATGAGGAGGGCTGCAACGGATGAATCGACGCCGCCGGAAAGCGCGCAGATCACCTTCTTGTCGCCGACCTGCTTGCGGATCGCCTCGACCGCCTTGGCGCGATAGGCCGACATCGTCCAGTCGCCCGTAATGCCGGCGACCTTGTGGACGAAGTTGGCGATGAGCTTCGCGCCATCAGGCGTATGCACCACTTCCGGATGGAACTGGACGGCATAGTATTTGCGCTTTTCATCGGCGATGAAGGCGAAGGGGGCGTTGGAAGAAGTCGCGACGACTTCGAAGCCTTCGGGCAATGCAGTGACCCGGTCGCCATGCGACATCCACACCTGGTGGCGCGAGCCGAGCGACCAGAGCCCGTCGAAGAGGGCGCAGTCCTTCTCCACTTCGAGGAAGGCCCGGCCGAATTCGCGGTGATGGCCGCTCTCGACCTTGCCGCCGAGCTGGGCGCACATGGTCTGCTGACCATAGCAGATGCCGAAGACCGGCAGACCGCTATCGAAGATGACGGAGGGTGCCCGAGGCGAACCGGTGTCGAGGGTCGAAGCCGGGCTGCCGGACAGGATCACGGCCTTCGGCTTCAGGCGACGGAAGCCTTCCTCGGCCGACTGGAACGGCACGATCTCGCAATAGACGCCGGATTCGCGCACCCGGCGGGCGATGAGCTGCGTCACCTGGCTGCCGAAATCGACGATGAGGACGGTATCGGGATGGGCTGTCTGGGTCATGGCGGGCCTTCAAACGGGCGTGTTCATGGCGAGCCTTTAATCAAACCCTGCTGCCGGCGCAACGATAACATTGCACCCGGACAATTAAGCACCCGCTACAGAAGGCTCAGAGCTGGATTTCTCCCTTTTCCAGCGCCGCTTCGAGCCGATCGACAGCATCGGCAAGCTTCTCGTCGATCACGTGCAGATACTCGATCCAGTCGCCGACATGCTTCAGCTCCGCCTTTCCGTCCGAGATGCCGCGCAGTCCCATGAGCGGCACGCCGAAAACCTGGCAGGCGCGCAGGACCGCGAAGGTCTCCATCTCGACCATGTCGGCGTCGATCGCCTGATAGGCCGTGCCGAAGACGATGTCGGCGCCGGTCGAAAGCCGCGCCTTCTTCACACCGGGAATGCTGAGCGGCAGTTCGACCACGGCCGGCAGATCGAGGAAGGGAGTTGCGCCCTTCTCGAAGCCGAGCGGCGAGGCGTCCATGTCGCGGTAGGCGACCGAGACCGCCTGGTAGATTTCGGTCTGTTCGAGAGTCGCGGAGCCGGCCGAGCCGAGCGACACGACGAGGTCCGGCAGGCTGCCCTTCCCATGAAGCTCCGCAAGCGCCCGGGTCACGCTGACGGCAGCTTCGACGGGACCGACGCCCGTCATCAGCGGGGCGATCCGTGCCTTGAGGCAAGGGCCGTACTCGGCATCCACGGCCATCACGTAAAGGATCTTTCTGGCGGCTACGGTCTTCAGCTCGAAACTCATCCCTCGATCCCCTGGCGTCCGCGCACCACCATCATCGTTCCGGTCATAGAAGCGATGAGCTTGGCGGGTCCGTCGGACCTGACCGCATAGGCCCGCCCGTCCGAAACGATGATCGTCGTGCCGGGCTTGGTCACCTCACCGCGAAAAAGGAAGCGTTCGCCGCGCCCGGGCGAGAGAAGATTGACCTTGAACTCGATCGTCAGCAGCGATGCCTCGGGGTCGAGTACCGAATAGCCCGCGTAGGTCCCCGCGGCATCGAGCGCGGCGGAGATCACGCCGGCATGAAGAAGACCGTGCTGCTGCGTCAGCTTGGCATCGAAAGGCAGCTCGATCTCGACCGTCCCCGGTTCGACGCGCGTGAGCTCGGCCCCGATCGTGCGCATCGCGGCCTGGCGCCTGAAGCTTTCCCGGATACGTTCGCGAAAATCGTAGTCCCCGCCGTCGTCCCTCAAGTGCAAAATCCCTGCGAATACGGGTCCGACCGCCCGCGTCGGCGCCGACAGTGGCATGCGTCGCGAAAGAGGACAAGCCTCGTCGGCGAGACAAGGAAGTACCGGCCACCTCACGCGCAAACGACAAGGGCAGACTTTCGCCGGGCGCGCCGCGTCCATATATCTTTGCAATGAGAAACATCAGGCGCATCGAAATCAGACCGGCCGTTCCCGACGATCTCATGATGATCGCATCGGTGCTGGTCAGCACTTGGCGTGCGACGTTTCGCGGCATCATCGCCGATGCCTATCTCGATGACATGACCGTCGAGGATCAGGCCATCCGGCACGCGCGGCGCATGCGTTTCCCGGGCGCCTTCATGATGGTCGCAGCCGATATGGCTGAAGGGCGGGTGATCGGCTTTGCAAACTACGGCAAGGCCCGGGGCATGCCGCCCGCTTTCGATCGAGAGCTGTACGAACTCTACCTCCTCCCGGAATTCCAAGGCGCCGGGCTCGGTTCTGCCCTGGTGCGCTGCGTCGCCGCCCATTGCCGCGAGACCGGGGGCTCGTCGCTCTTTGCGTGGGTGTTGAAGGACAATCCCAACAGGACGTTCTACGAGCGGCTCGGCGCCCGCGCGGTGGGCCAGGGCCGGGTCAGCGTCGGCAGGGAAAGCCTGGATCAGGTCGCCTATCGCTGGGACGACCTCGTGACGCTCTCGGATTTCGGGGACGCGTCGACCTGATCCCCAAGGCGGATGATGTGCTGGTCCCAGGCGACGGCACTCGCGCGCTCCGCGAACAGGCCGCCATAGGAGGAGACGGCGAAACCATGCTTCGCGGCGGCAACGCCAGCTGCGTCCGTTACCTGTTCCTCCCTGAGGACGGCGCCCGTATTTGCGTCCAGAGTGACGGCGACGCCGCCCTTGGGAGAAGTGAGGCCGACAAGTCCGTCGCGGCGGTTGACCGCGATGGCGCCGACATAATTGGCGAGCGCCGCCGTGGTGCGCTCCGGCAGGTCGATGAAGGTCAGGTCCTCGCCCTTGGCGAAGTGCCCCACAAGCGGCGGGAAATCGTTGCGCGCGCCTTCGTACTGGCAGGCGAACCAGACGCGTCCGTCGGCGCCGATGTCGACATGGCGGGTGGAAAGGCGATTGAGCTCCGGCGGCAGCGCATGCTTCTCGATAAGCGCCCCTGTCGCCGCGTCGATGAGGGCGAGACTCGGCTCCATGCGGTCGAGATTGAGCTTGGTGCGGCCGAAATCCGGATGGGTCTCGATGCCGCCATTGGCAACCGCGAGCGTTGAGCCGTCGGCGGCAAGCGTCATGTCGTGCGGACCGATGCCGTAAGTCGGAAATTCGTCGATCCGGATAAAGTTCTGGCGGCCGTCATAGATGCCGACCATGCCGCGATTGGCGGAAAAGTCGTTCTCGGTCGCATAGAGAAGCCGGCCATCGGCCGAAAAGCAGCCATGGCCGAAGAAATGGCGGCCCTCGGCGGAGGTGATGACGACCGGTTCGGCGGCGCCGTCCGTCGCAAAGATCATCGCATAGGTGCCCGGCCGCCGGGCGAAGGCGACCGCGCGCCGGCTTGCGGGGGAGAAGGCCATGCCGTGCGCGCGCGCCGGCAGCAGCCTGCGCTCCACGATCTCGCCTTCTTCCGTGAGCGTCGCGACGCCGTAGCTGCCGTCCGGCGCCATGAAAGCTGAGGCGAAGACGGCATCGGTCCTTTCGAGGGCAAAGCCGCCGCGGGGGGCAAGGGCCGCCACCCAGGCGGCACCCGCCATTTTAACGAAGCTGCGGCGGCAGATGAGGGTTGTGGTCTTCATGCGATTTCCTGCAACCGGCGAGGCGCTGCTCCATTATCACAGCCAGCCCCGGCGCTTGAAATAGAGAAACGGCAACAGGGCCGAGGCGACCATCAGCGCCAGCGCATAGGGATAGCCGAACCGCCAGGTGAGTTCCGGCATCACCTGGAAATTCATCCCGTAAATCGAGGCGACCAGCGTCGGCGGCAGAAACACGACGGCGGCGACCGAAAAGATCTTGATGATCTGGTTCTGCTCGAGATTGATGAGTCCCAGCGTCGCGTCGAGCAGGAAATTGATCTTGTTCGACAGGAACAGCGCGTGGTCTCCAAGCGAGGCCGCGTCGCGCTGGACGAGCTTTATTCTCTGCCGGCTCTCCTTGGCCGCCTTGCGTGGCCCGCTCCCCTCGAGAGCGACGTGATAGGCGACCAGCCTGCCTATGCTGACGAGGCTCTCGCGGATCACGGTCAACAGGTCGCCCTTCTGGCCGATCTGCTCGATCAGCGACTGCAGGTCGCGCGTCTTCTTGGTGGCGCTGGCGTTCGATTTGCGGAAGACCTCCCTTGAGATGGCATCGACGTCGTTGCCGGCGCGCTCCAGGGCATCGGCCGTACGGTCGATCATCGCTTCCAGCAGGCCGAACATGACGAGTTCCCCTGTTTCGCAAGCGGCGCCGTTCGGCTTCCGGATGCGGTTGGCATAGACCTGGAAAGGTTTCGCGTCGGCGTGGCGGACGGTCACCAGCGTCGTGCCCTTCAGAATGAAGGTCACGGGCACCTTCGCCGGGCAATCGCTGTCGAGTTTGGCGGTCGCCGTCATCGTCATGAACTCGGCGCCGTCCTCCTGGTACAGCCGGTCGGAAAGTTCGATCTCCTGCATCTCGTCACGAGTCGGGATGGCGAGGCCGAGGCGCTCCTCGACAAGGCGCGTTTCCTCGCTCGACGGGCTGAAGAGATCGAACCAGATCACCGGTTCCTGGCATGCCAGTCCGTCGAGCAGATCGACGAGCACAAGGCGGCTGTTCTGGCTTTTGTAGATGCGCAGCATTTCAGGGCTCCATGGGGCCGAGTCATCCGACCGGCGGAGCCCTGATCAAGTCAGGTCCGGACGGCCGTGAGCATGAAGGCTCGACTTCGACTGTCGGGGTTCATCTTGAGTTGATCCTTGTTGGTGAGACATGCCCGCCTCGGCGGCCATGGGAGTGCGCTTTGCTCCGAAATACCCGCCTTGTCAAGCACCGGGTTCCGCAGCACATTTCACGTTCGCGTGTCAGTCGCCGTCGGCGAAGGAGAAACCGGCGCCGAGCCCGATCGATCCGCCGAATTCGCGATTGAGCCGGTCGAGCAGGTCGGCGGCGTTGAGCGCGATGAAATCGAGCCTGGCGCGCTGCCTTTCGTCGGCAAGCGCTGCATCCACCGGGCCTTCCAGACGGTCGGCGGCGGCGATCAGAGCTTTGAAGAGGAAGTTGATCGAGCCGGCGATCGACCGGCTGTCAGCCGGCAGAAGGCGTTCCATGCCGGCCGTATTGAAGAGCTTTTGCAGGGCGCTGAAATTCGCGGAGATCGCCGGCATCGTGTTGAACGAGCGCCAGTAGATTGCAAGCTTCGGTCGACCTTTATCGGGCTTCCCGTCGACCATGCCGGCATAGAAGGGGCGCAGCCTCTGGTCCTTTATCATTTCGGCGCCGTGGACGAGGACGCCGAGAAGCTCGGTCGCGGCTTCCTTGTTGTCGCGGAAGAGCGGATTGCCAGGGCCTGGCTCCTTCCAGGCGGCCTGGATGCCGTCCGGCTTTTCCCATTGGGCAAGAAACTCGCCCGCGATGCTCCTCAGGTTTTCCGACACAGCGAGCCCATATCGGCAGCGAAAGCCGCCATCATCGCCGGAGAGGGCTTCCGCGCCGGTGCCGTAGAGTACGAATTCGAGCGCCCCGAGCCCCTGCACGGCAACGCTCTTCCCCTTGAGATTCTCTGCTTTGGTGGCGCTCTCATCCTTCCTGGCGAGGATTGCCTGCACCTGCTTCAAGCCCGTGCTTTTCCGGTCGGGATAGAAGAGGAAGCGCTCGAACCGATTCTGTTCGAGGGCCGGGCCGAGGCGGATGATCTCGATCGCGGACCACTTATCGACGACGTCCGAGAAGGCCGACCGGGCGGCTTTGAGGGTCGCCTCGGAGGGCGATGTGCAAAGCGTGGTGCTCGCTTCGGACAGGGTGTTCGTCGCCTCGGCAAGATCGCGATAGCCGGGAATGATGAAGCCGTCCACGGCCTGCGCCATCACGCCCGGCACCGCCGCCTCGTCAACGACGCGCGGGGAAAGCGTACCGCCTTCCTGCGCCGCCGCGGGCGCAGCGGGAAAGAACAGGCCAAGAATGAGGGGGATGCTCGCGAGGGGTAGGCGCATCAGAGGGACTCCAGGAATGCGATCAGGGCTTTGCGGTCGTCCTTCGGCATGGCGGCGAAGGCATTGCGTGCCTTCGCCGCTTCGCCGCCATGCCAGAGAACCGCTTCGGCCACGTTTCGGGCGCGTCCGTCATGGAGCAGAAAACTGTGCCCACTGACGGTCTTGGACAAGCCTATGCCCCAAAGCGGGGGAGTGCGCCATTCGCGGCCACTGGCCTCGCCGACCTGCTGGCCGTCGGCGAGGCCTTCGCCCATGTCGTGCAGGAGGAAGTCGGAATAGGGCCAGATGAGCTGAAACGCCTGCGCCTTGTGCGTGGCGTCCCGGCGGGTCACGAATTTCGGTGCATGGCAGGCGGCGCAGCCGGCTTCATGGAAGAGCCGTTTGCCCTTCAAGGTTTCCGGAAAGCTCGCCTTGCGGCGAGCAGGCACGGCAAGATTGGAGGAATAGAGCGTCACGAGGTCGAGCACCGGGTCGGGGGCTTCGACCGCTCCGAGCCGCGGCTGCACGCCGTCCGGCAGATCGAGGCAGCCCGTCTGGGCAGCCGTGCAATCGCCATGACTGCGGTCGAGATCGGAGGTGGAGATGCCGATATCGACGGCAAAGGCATCGGCGACCTGCTGGCGCACGGTCGGATTCTGCGCTTTCCAGCCGAAGCGGCCGAGGGTGACGAGGCCGGTCCGGCGCTCGCGCACGAGAGCCGGCCGTCCGCTGATGCCGTCGCCGTCGCGATCCTCCGGATCGGCGCGCGCCAGAATGTCGGCCTCGTGGATGGCCTCGATGAGACCGATGCCGATGATCGGCGAGGCGACGCGCGGCGACAGCGTCGTCGCCGCATCGACCGGCCCGTAGCCGGGATCGGCGATCGCATAATGCGGCTTGCGGAGCGCGACCGTTTCGCCGCCGGCAAGCGTCACCAGTTCTTCCGTATAGCTGATGCCGAGGCGGCCCTCGGCTGCAAGCCCCGGAACGGCGCTGTCCTGAAGCTGAGCACCGTAGACCGGGTCGGGAAAGTTGAGCCGTTCATGGGAAGTTATCTCCGCGCGCTCGGCGTCGTCGCGTGGGGCACGGGCGAGCCGAAGGAGCATCGACGTCGCGCCGACGGCTCCCTCGGGCGGACGGCCGCGCCCGTCACGGACATGACAGCTCTCGCAGGCCCTCGCATTGTAGAGCGGCCCCAGCCCGTCCGAGGCCTGCGTGGACGACGGCGAGGAAACCCATAGTTTTTCGAAGAGCGCCTTGCCGAGGTGAAAATTCTGTTCGTCCTCGAAGGAGAGGTTGGCGGAGGCGTGCGAAAAGACCCTCCGGTCGGGGGGTGCGGGCGTCGTCGCAGCGCCGCCCGGCATCGACTCGAATGGCTCGGCCTTGGAAAAATCCGCGGTTTGGCGCGTGACCGTCAGGACGCGCTCGAGGTCATGGGCGGAAAGGTCGTCGCGAACAGGCGCGCATCCGACACCCGCCTTTTCCGCGATACCGCCATCGCGCGACGCCGCGGGGACGAGGCCAATGAGCGCTGCAATGGTTAGCGCCAGAAAGCGGGCGATCATTCTCATCGGGGAGGGCCGGGCCGCCACCTATCGGTCGCGGCCCGCCTTTTCAGCTTATTGGAAGACGGCGCCAGGATTGTCCAGGCTGTCGGAACCTTCAAGTTCCACCGTGCCGAGGTCGAGCGCGGCGATGACGCGCTCGATGGTCTTCGCCTGGGCGATCAGCCCGTCGATCGCCGCCTGAACCGTCGCGTTGCCCTCCGCGTTGCCCTCGCCGATCATCTGGTCGTAGGCTTCGACCGTTTCTGCGCGCTTGGCCATCGCCTGCATCTTCTCGACCGTCGTGGCGAGACCATCCTTCATTTCCTTGTCGAGGGCTGCGTCCTTTGCCGCGACGAGCTCGGAGAGCGAAGGGCCGGTGAGCTTGCTGCCGTCGACGCGGGTATATTCGCCGCTATAGGCCGACTGGATGCCGATCGCGTCGTGCAGATGCGAGTTGTGGGTATTGTCGGAGAAGCAGTCGTGCTCCTCTTCCGGATCGTGCAGAAGCAGGCCCAGCTTCATGCGCTCCCCCGCGAGTTCGCCGTAGGAGAGGGAGCCCATGCCGGTGAGGATCGCCACGAGACCGGCCTTCGGATCCGCCTCGACCGCCTTGGTCGCAGCGCCGTCCGGCGTCCAGTTCGCGACCATCTCCTTGAGGTCGGAGACGAGCAGGCTCGTCGCGGCCTTGAGATAGGCGGCGCGGCGGTCGCAATTGCCGTTGGTGCAGGCCTTGGTGTCGAAGTCCGTGTAGGGCCGATTGCCGGCGCCCGGGCCCGTTCCGTTCAGATCCTGTCCCCACAGCAGGAATTCGATCGCGTGGTAGCCGGTCGCGACATTCGCCTCGATACCGCCTGCCTCCTGCAGCGTGCCGGAAAGGAGCTCCGGCGTGATGTCGGTGGCATCGACATCCTGCCCGTCGACCTTGATCATCTTGTTGGCGATCACATTGGCGGTGAAGAGCGCGTTCTCATCGCTCTCGCTGCCGTAGCTTGCGTCGACATAGTCGATGAGGCCCTCGTCCAGCGGCCAGGCATTCACCTTGCCTTCCCATTCGTCGACGATCGCGTTGCCGAAGCGATAGACTTCCGTTTCCTGATAGGGGTTGCGTGCCTTGAGCCAAGCCTCCCGCGCGGCCTTCAAGGTCTCCTCGCGCGGGCTTGCGATCAGCGCATCCACGGCCTTTTCCAGCGCTTCTGCCGTGGCCAGCGCATCTTCGTATTTGGCATGCGCAATGGCTGCGTAATGCTTGACGACCGCGGCTGCGTCGGTTGCCGCATTCGCCGGCTGCAACGCCAGCGCCGATGTCGCCGTCATGAGCGCCAGCGCGGCGGCTCGGATGAAATTCTTGGACATGACCCTCTCCTTTGCTCATCGATAGAGCGTGCAGCTCCAACCCCGTGAAAAGCGCAGGAGTCATGGACCAAAAGCAAACTGGTGTCAAAGTGTATAGTTTAGAACGGTTTGAAGGCGCAGCCCGCCGTGCATGGTGGCGCGCGCCGGGGGGTGGCCTAATCCTTCCTGCCCATGAGGCAGAAGAAGAATCCGTCGGTTCCGGTCGATGCCGGCGTCAGCGTGACGGTCTTCATGTCGGCGGACCAGGGCTGCGGCTTGTCGGTGCCGAAGAGCGCGGCCCAGTTGTCGGCGGCCGAGAGGACCTCGAATTCCGGATTGTCCTCGCAGAAGCCGTAGACCTGTGCCTCGTTCTCCTCCGGAAGGACCGAGCAGGTGACGTAGATCAGATGCCCGCCGGGGCGCACGAATTGAGCGGCGCCGGCGAGCGCCTCCTCCTGCTGGGCCAACCGCTCCTCGAGGTTTTTCTGCGTCAGGCGCCATTTCGTGTCGGGGCGGCGCCGCCAGGTTCCGGTCCCGGTACAGGGCGCATCGACGAGTACGCGGTCGACCCGGCCGATGAGGGGCGTGAGCGACCCGGCCGACTCGTGCACCTGAACATTGCGGGTGCCGGCGCGCTTCAGCCGCTCTACGATCGGCGCCAGCCGCTTTCGGTCGGCGTCGTAAGCGTGAACCTGGCCCTTGTTGTTCATCGCCGCCGACATGGCCAGCGTCTTGCCGCCGCCGCCGGCGCAGTAGTCGAGCACCTGTTCGCCCTCGCCGGGAAAGACGAGGTCTGCGACGATCTGCGAGCCCTCGTCCTGAACCTCGAACCAGCCCTTCTGGAACGAGACTTCCGCCGTCACGTTCGGCAGGCGCGACGCGCCCTCGCCGGCGGGAATGCGCACGCCGTGCCGGGCAATCGCCGCCGGCTCGGCGCCGCTGCGGTCCAGCGCTTTCAGTACTTTCTCACGCGTCGCCTTCAGCGTATTGACGCGCAGGTCGAGCGTCGGCCGGCCGGCAAGCGCTTTCGCTTCGGCCAGCCAGTCGTCGGAGAAATTCTCTTCGAAGGAGGCCTGCGTCCATTCCGGAATATCGGCCTGCACATGCAGGGGTGCCTCTTCGAGCCGCCGCTGGGCGAAGGCCTGCATCATCGCCTCCGAGGGCGCTTCGGGCGCGAACTTGTCGTCGGCAAGTTCGGCCGACAGTGCGTCGACGTCAAAGCCCCATTGCCGGTACATGACCGCGTGCGCAAGGGCTACCGCGCTGTCGCTGTCCATGAGATAGGCGTGGGAGAGTTTCATCCGCAAGGCGTCATAGACGATATTGCCGATAGCGGCGCGATCGCCGGAGCCGGCGAAGCGATGGGACAGGCCCCAATCCTTGAGCGCGTCGGCGACCGGTCGCTTGCGCTTCTCGATATCGTCAAGAACCTCAATGGCTCCCAAGAGCCTTCCGCCCAATCGCATCTTCGATGAACTCCTTTTTCGCCGTGGTAACGGCGATGACATCGAAGAGCAAGACGGTGGCCGCATTATGTAAGGGCGACCGGCCCTTGCAGCCTGGTTCGCCCGGCGGTATCGGGCGAAGCCGTGCATCGTCAGGAGTTGACGACCGTGTAACAGATGCTGGCGGTGCCGGAGCGGACCATGCCGATCTTCGAGGCGGCGGCCTTGGAGAGATCGATCACCCGGCCGCGAATGAACGGACCGCGATCGTTGATCCGGACGACGACGGACTTGCCGTTGCGCTTGTTGGTCACCTGGACCTTCGTGCCGAATTTCAGGCTGCGATGCGCGGCCGTCAGGTGCGCGGCATTCATTCTTTCGCCGGAGGCGGTTTTGGACGAAAGCGCGTACCAGGACGCCCCGCCGCAACCGGCGCCTGCTGCCTGACTGTCGGATGCCGAGACCAAGCCCATCCCAACGGTGAATAGCGCTGCCGCGGCAGCAGTCTTGATTTTCGCTGGCTTCAAGCGATGCCCCCTTCGGTTTGAAGATTTTGTCGTTCCCTTTGTTGATCGAGCTAATTGAGGGAAAAAATGGCGAAAACGTGCTTCAACCGTTAGGTTTTCATTAGGAATGATTGAGGAACGGTTAAATTTAAAAATAAAAGATGGGTTTGATTATTTCGAAACTCTGCGTGAAATTCTTTGGAATCAGCAACTAAGCGCTCCTGACGGCCGCCGGAGTCGCGCAGCAGCCGCTCTCTGGAAAAAAATCATTAAAAATTTCGCGTCGCATGGAAATCCTCGAATCTCCACCGTCGAATTGTCGTGACTATCGCCATGGTTGTGGAAAATGGCGAAGTATAGACGGAATAAAGACAGCATAGTCGTGTCAAGGCGATTCGCTGCGAATCAATACTTTCGGCACCGCGATGGACTTGCTTGGAAACGCGAACGATATTCTGGCCGCATTCATCGAATCGGGCGCTTACTGTCGGTTCCAGGCGCCGGACGTCCACAGCTGTGCAAGCGAAACGCGATAGTTCGGAAAGGCCAGATCAAAGCCCATCTGACGCAGCCGCGCGTTGGAGACACGTTTGTTTTCGCCGTAGAAGGAGCGCGCCATCGGGGACATTTCGGCGGTTTCGAAGGGGATCTCAGGCGGCGGTTCGACGCCCATGAGCCGGGCCGCTTCCAGCACGACATCCTGCGGCGGCGCGGGTTCGTCATCGGTCACGTTGAAGACGCCGCCCGTGCCGCGTTCTGCGAGGAAGGCGCTCACCGCCCCGATATCTTCAACCCGGATGCGGTTGAAGACCTGGTTCGGCTTGATGACGCGGCGCGCTGTCCCTTCGGAGAGATTGCGGAATGCATTTCGGCCCGGGCCGTAGATCCCGGCAAGCCGCAGCACCGCCACGGGAACGTCGCACTGCGCACCATGCCGCAGCCAGGCGTTTTCCGCTTCCACACGCTCCAGCGAGCGCTGCGAGACCGGGTTGAGCGGCGTATCCTCCGTGACCCAGGCGCCGCCATGATCGCCATAGACGCCGACCGTGGAAAGATAGCCCACCCACTCGAGTCGCGGCAGGAGTTCGGCAAGCGGCGGCGTGGTGGCACGGAACATCGGGTCGCCTTCGCGGCCAGGCGCGATCGACTGAACGAGATGGGTAGTGTCCCTCATCGCATCCTTGAGCTCTTCCGATATATCCGCGCCGTCGAAGAGGATCGGGCGGATACCGGCAGCCTCGAGACGGCCGAGCTTTTCTGCCGACCGGGTAGTGCCGGTCACGGAATTCGCCAAGGGAGCGAGCGCCTTGGCAATCGCTGTGCCGGAATAGCCGGCACCAAGGATCAGGACATTCATCGGCTCACTCCCGCCATTTTCCATTCCGAAAGAACCTCGTTGTCGGTTTCAGGTCCGCATTGCAGGGCAAACGCCGCCAGATCGGCGGGTGAAATCAGCCGCGAAAGCGCCCAGACCGCCATCCCTCTGACGGTTGGCGACGCATCGGCCGCCAGCGTCTTGCAGATCGGTATCAGGCTCTTCTCGCGGGAATTGCCAGCGGCGATCAAGGCATTCCGGACGAAACGATCGCGCCCTATGCGTTTTACCGGCGATCCAGAAAAGAATGCGCGGAACCCCGTGTCGTCGAGGGTCAACAGGAACGAGAGTTCGGGTTCCTTGAGGTCGTCCCGCGCCTGGAGTTTCAATTCCGATGCCGAGCGCGCGAACTTGTTCCAGGGACAGGCGGCGAGACAATCGTCGCAGCCATAGATGCGGTTGCCGATCAGCGGCCGCAACTCGGTTTCGATTGGCCCTTTGTGCTCGATCGTGAGATAGGAGATGCAGCGTCGCGCGTCGATCCGGTAGGGTGCCGGAAAGGCATTGGTCGGACAGACGTCGAGACAGGACCGGCAGGAACCGCAGTGATCGCGTTCGGGTTCGTCCAGTTTCAGTTCGGCGGTCGTGAAGAGGCTGCCGAGAAACAGCCAGGAGCCGAATTCGCGGCTGACCAGATTGGTATGCTTGCCCTGCCAGCCGATACCGGCCTTTTCCGCAAGCGGCTTCTCCATGACCGGGGCGGTGTCGACGAAGACCTTCACGTCCTCGCCCGCACGGGCGGCAAAGCGTGTTGCGATCTCTTTCAGCCGGCCTTTGACCACGTCGTGATAGTCGCGATTGCGGGCATAGACGGAAATTGCACCGCGGTCGCGCCTGGCGAGGATGTCGCGAGGGTCGTCCTCGGGAGCGTAGTTCATGCCGAAAAGGGCGATCGAGCGCACTTCGCCCCACAGGACGCGCGGAGCGGCACGGCGCTCGGCAGTCTCCGCAAGCCAGTCCATGGTGCCGTGAGCGCCGGCAGCCAGGAATTGCTTCAGCCGCTCCGGCGCGTGTGGGATGGCATCCGGGTGCGTGATGCGACAGATATCGAAACCCTTGGCCGCGGCTTCCTCTTTCAGAAAGACGGTGAGGGTCTGCCGCTTCCTGCCCTGGTTCTCCGCTTTTCCAGCGTCGCCGGGCATGTTTGCGTCCTTAAAAATCGAGGTCCGCATAATGGGAGACCGGGGTCACGCCGCGGACCCGCTCGGCGAGCAGCGGCCGAAAGGATGGGCGCGACTTCAGCCGCTGGTACCATTCCTTGGCAGTTGGTGCATCGGACCAGTCGATCTCTCCCAGATAGTCGAGCACGGAGACCGCCGCGGCGGCGGCGAGGTCCGCATAGGAGATGCGGTCGCCGGCGAGCCAGGGGCGTGATCCGGCGAGCCAGGAGAGATACTTCATGTGCTGGCGGATATTGCTGCGCGAGGTGCGGAGAATTTTCGAATCCGGCGCGCCGCCGCCCTGGTCCGGGGTCATCTGCAGCTTGAAGATGCGCTCGCGCACGAGCGGGCGCGTGACGTCGGCTTCCATCTTCTGCAGGAACCATTCGGTAAGCCGGCGGATTTCGGCGCGCTGAAACGGGTCCTCCGCAAGAAGACGGCGGTCGCGCTTCATGATGCCGCTGGTCTCGTCGAGATATTCGGAAATGATCGTAGCGCCGCAGAGCGCGCGCATGCTGTCATCGACATAGACCGGGAGCGTGCCGGCCGGGTTCAGGGTCAGGAAGTCGCGCCGGTTCTCCCATGGCTGCTCTTCGCTCAATTCCGTCTGATAGCCATATTCTGAGAGAATAAGGCGTACGAACCGCGAAGCTGGTGACATGGGGTGATGATACAGTGTCGGCATCGATGATCAGATTGCAGCTGTTTTCGGGGATATCGGCGTCGCGGCATATGCGTCTGGCCACGGCTCGTTACAACGAGCTATAGGTAGTTGCGGTGGCAAACACAAGAGAATCGACTTTCTCCTCCCACATCCATTTATATCAGGAATGACTTATCCATGGCGGATCAATCGATCATAAGTGCGCTCGTTCTCGGGCTCATCGAAGGGCTGACGGAGTTCATCCCGGTGTCGTCGACGGCGCATGTGCTGCTCGCCGGACACTTTCTCGGGTTCAAATCGCCCGGAAATACGTTTGCCGTTCTGATCCAGCTCGGCGCCATAATGGCGATCCTGCTCGTCTACTTCCAGAAGCTGCTGACGATCGCGCTCGCGCTTCCGACGAGCGTCAAGGCCCGCCGCTTCGTCTTCGCGGTCCTCATCGCCTTCCTGCCCGCGGCGCTTATCGGAGCTGTCGCGCATGGATTCATCAAGTCGGTGCTTTTCGAAACGCCGATGCTCATCTGCGTCGTACTGATCGCCG
Organism: Sinorhizobium arboris LMG 14919; assembly: GCF_000427465.1. NCBI lineage: Bacteria > Pseudomonadati > Pseudomonadota > Alphaproteobacteria > Hyphomicrobiales > Rhizobiaceae > Sinorhizobium > Sinorhizobium arboris. The sequence goes on from NZ_ATYB01000014.1 coordinate 3,634,597, forward strand.
GCGGCGTCATCCTGTATGCGATCGACCGGCTCCCTTTGACGCCGCGTTATACGGACGTGTTCGACTATCCGCCGTCGCTCGCCCTGAAGATCGGTCTCTTCCAGTGCCTCGCGATGATTCCGGGGACATCGCGTTCGGGCGCGACCATTGCCGGAGCTCTGCTGATGGGAACCGACAAGCGCTCCGCCGCGGAGTTCTCTTTCTTCCTGGCCATGCCGACAATGGTCGGAGCCTTCGCGCTCGATCTCTATAAGAACCGGGACGCGCTCTCCTTCGACGACGTCGGACTGATCGCCGTTGGTTTCCTTGCCGCCTTCGTCGCCGGAATTTTCGTGGTGCGCTCGCTGCTCGATTTCGTGTCACATCGCGGCTTCACGCCCTTTGCGATCTGGCGCATTCTCGTCGGCACCGCCGGGCTGGCCGGCCTGTGGCTGCTCGGATAGGGCAGTCCGGAAACATAAAGCCGGATGCGTCTCTTTCGAAACGCACCCGGCTCCTGGCCCCCGCCAAAAACTAAAATGTCTGCCTCGCAGCCGAGGCGGAACTATCCGGCTTACTCGCCGGAAAACCCGATCGACGCCGTCGTGCACGGATTGACGCCATAGGCCGGCGTGCAGCCCTTGTTGCTGCTTGCCACGGTGCCGGGTGCCATGAACGAGCCAGCCAGAATGATCAGTGCCGCAGACGCAAAAAAGATTGCGATCGACTTGCCCATGGGACGCTATGCCTTTCGAGTATGATTTCTGCACCGGAAGCGCTCGCAAGCGTTGGGTGCGAGCGGTCTTTATTCTGCGAACATGTCATGATCAATATCGGAGCCTGCTGAATCCGCGGTAAACGGCATTCCGAATTTTAACTGCGGCAGAAATGCAACGCTGTTGCCGAAGGGGCACAATGGGGCGGCAACAAAAAGCCGCCGGCGATACCGGCGGCGTGGCTGATCGGCAGTGACGCGACGGATCAGGCCGCGCGGCCGCCGCGCGTATATTGCCCATGCGGGCGATAGCGCACGAGATAGGTCGGCAGGATCGAATCGAGCAGTGTCGGCTCGATGCCGATGCCCGTAAGCGTCCGCCCCTCCGCTTCGGCCTCTGCCGAGACGACATTGTCTGATTTAAGCAACACCACCTGATCGGCCGTGAGCGGTGGCGTAATGAACGGCACCAGCGAGGCGACGCTGCCCATCAGCGACGCGATGCCGAAGGGGACGGACACGAAGGAGCGCTTGCGGTCGATCGTCTTCAGCATGGCCTCGAGACATTCGCGGAACGAGAGAACCTGCGGCCCGCCGAGTTCGTAGATCGTACCGGCCTTGAGCTTTCCGTCGACGGAGCGCGCCACGGCCTCGGCCACATCGGTGACATAGACCGGCTGGAATCTTGTACGGCCGCCGCCTATCAGCGGCAGGACGGGCGAGAAGCGGGCCATCTCGGCGAACTTGTTGAAGAAGCCGTCCTCGGGGCCGAAAATGATCGACGGGCGGAGGATGACCGCTGTCGGCAGCGTTTCGAGGATTGCAGCCTCGGCGCGCCCCTTTGTCCGGGCATAGCTCGATTCGGACTTGGCGTCGGCGCCGATCGCCGAGATATGGGTAAGCGTGGCGCCGGTCGCCCGAGCCGCCTCGGCGACCGCCCGTGCGCCGAAATCCTGGACCGCGTCGAAGGTATTGCGACCGCTTTCGAAGAGCACGCCCACGCAATTGATGACATGGTCGGCACCATCGACCGCGCGATCGACCGAGTTGCGGTAGCGCAGATTGGCCTGGACGAATGAGATCTGACCGACATTGCCGAGCGGCTGCAGGTGGCCGGCGAGATCCGGGCGGCGGACCGCGACGCGAATGCGGTAGCCCCGTTTCGCAAGCGCGCGCACCACATGACGGCCGACAAATCCGGATCCGCCGAAAATCGTCACCAGCGGCGGAAGGTTGGACAAGGTCATGAGAAACGCACTCCTGATGTCAATGGTGGAATTGCCTGCTACATAGCCCAAGCGGCGACCGAGGTGAAGGCCAATCCGCGTGCTTCGGAGGCCTCTCTCAATGCTTCGCCCGCCTCGCGTCAAACACCTTCGACGACCACCATCTCGGCATCGGCGACCTCCTGACGGATGGCCGCTGCCAACTGGTATTCCGGCGAATTGTAGCAGTCGACCGCCGCTTGCAGCGAGGGAAATTCAATGACGACGTTGCGGGCGCGAACGGCACCTTCGAGTCGATGGAACTGCCCGCCCCGGGCGAGGAAGGTCGCGCCGTATTTCTTGAAGGCCGGCGTCGCCGCCGCCACATAGTCCTTGTAGCGCTCGGGGTCCCTTATATCGACCCGAGCGATCCAGTATCCCTTGGCCATTTTGAGCTCCTCGTCTTTCGCGAAATACAGACGGGATGGTTACTTCCGGCAATTTGCGCCCAAGGTCAAGCTTGCCTGACGCCGCTGAACGGACATGGGGCGATCAGCTGGAGAGCGCGCTCTCCATTTCGGCCAGAATCGCGCGGCTTGCCGCGAGCGGTTCGGGCGCGGCAACAATGGGTCGTCCGACCACCAGATGGCTCGAGCCGGAGCGAAGCGCGTCGGCCGGCGTCATCACCCGCTTCTGATCGCCCTTGTCCGCGCCGGCGGGGCGGATGCCGGGCGTCACCAGCGCCATGCCGCCGCCGATGATCTTGCGCACGGCGGCGGCCTCCTCCGCCGAGCAGACGACGCCCCCCATGCCGGCGGCGCGGGCCTGTTCGGCGCGACGCAAAACCAGGCTATGCGGATCATATTCATAACCGGCGTCGATGATGTCCTGTTCGTCCATCGATGTAAGCACGGTCACGCCGAGCAGACAGAGGTCCGAGCCCCTTGCCGCCTCGACGGCCGATTTCATCGCCTTCGGATAGGCGTGCAGGGTCAGCATCGACACACCCATCTTGACGATGTTCTCCACGCCCTTGGCGACCGTGTTGTCGATGTCGAGCAGCTTCATGTCGAGGAAGACCTGCTTGCCGCTCGCGACGAGGTCGCGCGCGAAGTCGAGGCCACCGGCGAAGGCGAGTTGATAGCCGATTTTGTAGAAAACGACTTCGTCGCCGAGCGACGAGACGATTTTTTCGGCCTCGGCCACCGTTGGAAGATCAAGGCCGACGATCAGCCGGTCGCGTGCACTTGTGCTCATATCGAGATCACCCCTGCCAGAACTCCATCGGCGTCCAGTCGCATGTGACGGCGCGATCCGCAAGACGAAAGGCGAAGAGATTGCCTCCGCCGGGCAGCTGATCGGCGCTGCGGGCGATCGCGGTGCCGGTCATCCGGCATTTGAGCAACGTGCCGACGCCTCCATGGCCGATGAAGGCGATGGGCATGACCGGATCGTGCCGGTCGAGGATATGGAAGACGGCTCTGGAGATTCGCGCCTGGGCATCCACGGCACGCTCCCAGCCCTTGAAGCTCAGCTCGGGGCGGGCAAAGAACTGATCGGCAGCCTTCTCGAATTCGTCCGGCGGCAGGAACCCGGTCGAAGAACGGTCGTTCTCGCCCATCTCCTCGTCGGTCTCGACCGGAATGCCGGTGACCTCGGCCAGTATCCGCGCCGTTTCGATCGCCTTCTTCTCGCCGCTGGCGACGATGCGTCCGAGCGAGCGGACCCATGGCCGTTTCGCCGTGGCGCGCATGCGCTCTGTGCCGAGTTCGGAGAGACCCCATTGCGGAACGGAGACGGCGGGATCGATCCTGACCTGCGGATGGGTGAGGTAGATGCCGAACACTGGATTTAAACGGTCAGTGCGTTTTGCGGTAGATCCACAGCTGCGCCGGCGGAATGTTGCGCACCACGAAGTCGAAATGCTGGATGCGGTAGCGGTCCGGCATGGCAACGACCGGCGACATCGGACCGTAGGAGATCTGAACGACCGGACGGCCAAAGGGGATGCGCGAGAGCAGGTCTTCGAGCAGCTCGACCCGGCGGTGCATCGGGAAGTTCAGCAAAGGCACGGCGGAAATGACGCTGTCGAACTGCTGATCCTTGAAGGTTCCAAGCGTCCGGGAAAGATCGAAGGCGTCGCCATTGATGAAATGAACGCCATCGAAATGCGCCTTGAGCTGATTGTAGAAATCGGTCGAGTACTCGATCGAGACCAGCTTTTCAGGCTCGATGCCGCGCTCGAGGATCGCCTTCGTGATCACCCCGGTGCCGGGGCCGAGCTCGAGGACCGGAAGGCCGGATTCCGGATCGACGATGCTTGCCATGCGGCGTGCCGTGATGGCGGATGTCGGAAGGATCGCGCCGACGGCGCGGGTGTTGCTCATCCAGCCCTTGAAGAAGCGGATTTCTTCGTCGAATTTCCGACCGAATTTTTCCTTCACCCTCAAGCGCAAGCTCATCGAATCCCCTCGCAGTGTGATTTGCAGTTGCGCTCTTATCGTGATTCGCGTTGCTGCGGGAGCGCTTAATCATAATGTGCTTCCATCTGCGGCAAAAACAAGTCCGACTGCGTCTAAAAGCGACAGATCATGAACGATGCGCGACGGGCACATATGAAAAAACCCGCCGGATGGCGGGCTTTATCGCAGTCTGCGGAATGCGTTACACGCGCATCGGCATCAAGACGTAGAGCGCGTCATCCGCGGCGAGGTCGCGCACCAGCGTCGGCGAACCGGGATCGGCAAGCAGGAATACGGCCTCGCTGCCGGTCAGCTGCGCGGTGATGTCGAGAAGGTATTTCGCGTTGAATCCGATCTCGAGCGGGTCGCTTTCGTAGCCGACCGGCACTTCTTCGGTCGCGCTGCCGGAATCCGGGTTGTTAACGGTCAGCGTCATCTGGCCATCGGCAAGCGCAAGCTTCACGGCGCGACCGCGTTCGGACGAGATCGTGGAGACACGGTCGACGGCCTGCGAGAAGGACTGGCAATCGACGCGCAGCTCCTTGTCGTTGCTGGCGGGGATCACGCGCTGATAGTCGGGGAAGGTTCCGTCGATCAGCTTCGACGTCATGACGATCGAGCCGATCGTCAGCCGGATCTTCGCGTCGGAGACCTCGACCGTCACCACCACGTCCGGATTGTCGAGTAGTTTCTGCAATTCGCTGACGGTCTTGCGCGGAATAATGATGCCGGGCATGCCCTCGGAGCCGGACGGCGCTTCGACATCGGCGCGGGCCAGCCGGTGGCCGTCGGTCGCGACGGCGCGCAGCTTCAGTTCGCCGTTGCTCTCGACCGTGTGGACGAAGATGCCGTTCAAATAATAGCGCGTCTCCTCCGTCGAGATCGCGAACTGCGTGCGGTCGATCAGCATCTTCAGATCGGTCGCCTTCAGGCGGAACGAATGCGAGAACGTACCGGCGGTCAGATCGGGAAAATCCGACTGGGGCAGGCATTGCAGCGAAAATTTGGAGCGGCCGGAGGCCACCGTCATCGCCGTGACTTCCGCATTGGTGGCCAGCAGCACTTCCGAACCATCAGGCAGCTTGCGCACGATGTCGTAGAGGAGGTGCGCCGGAACGGTCGTGGCACCAGCCTGTTCCACCTGCGCCGGCGTGGCCTCGGTGATCTCCAGGTCGAGATCGGTCGCCTTCATTTCGAGGCTTGCGCCGTCGGAGCGCAAGAGCACGTTCGAAAGGATCGGGATCGTGTTTCGCCGTTCGACCACACGGTGGACATGGTTCAGCGATTTCAAAAGGTTGGACCGCTCGAGAGTAATACGCATGGATGCTACCGCTTTCAACCATTGCCGGGGCGGGCGAGGGGTCCGCCGCGGCGTCAACTGCGTGCCCCGGCCGGTCGGCCGGAAGGATGTGGACGGGCAAAATGGCAGAAAGAGAGCCGCAAAAGCAAGGGGTTTCGCGGCCTCTTCCCCAAATCCGGGGTCGCTGCCGCGGCCCACCCTTGCCCCGAGCTTCGCGCTCACTCATAAAGGGCTCGAACCGGCTTGACCGGAATGATCGGTCGGGAACGATCGGGCCAGGAGTGATTGGGAACGCGGCGTTGCAAAAGCAGCAATCGACGGATGCGTCTGAAAAGGAACGACGGCGCGGTTTTCGCCTGCACGATACGAATATTCCTGCGCGTCCGCTGGAGCCGTGCCTTTATCTCGTGGCAACGCCGATCGGCAATCTCGGCGACATCACGCTGAGAGCCCTCGAGACGATTGCCGGAGCCGATGTGCTCGCCTGCGAGGACACGAGGGTGACGCGGGTGCTGCTCGATCGCTACGGGATCGTCAGTCGGCCGACCGCCTATCACGAGCACAATGCCGCCGAAGCGGGGCCGCGACTGCTTGCAGCGCTCGGCGACGGAAAGTCGGTGGCACTGGTCTCCGATGCCGGCACGCCGCTCGTCTCCGATCCGGGCTACCGACTCGCGCAGCAGGCGGTCGAGGCGGGGGACCGGGTCGTGCCCGTGCCGGGGCCTTCGGCGCCGCTTGCGGCTCTTGTCGGCTCCGGCCTTCCGAGCGATGCCTTTCTTTTTGCGGGTTTCCTGCCGGTGAAGGACAAGGCGAAGCGCGACCGGCTCGCGGAATTCGCCGCCGTTCCCGCCACTCTCGTCTTCTTCGAGTCGCCGCATCGTATCGCCGCGACCGTCACCGCTGCAGCCGAGGTCCTCGGCGCAGACAGGCGGGCGGCCGTCTGCCGCGAATTGACCAAGGCCTTCGAGGAGTTCCGCCGCGGCACGCTCGGCGAACTCAAGGCCTTCTACGGCGAAGGCGCGAACGTCAAAGGCGAGATCGTCCTGGTGATCGGTCCGCCGGAAGCGAAGCCTGCGCCGGAGGAAGCGGACGTCGATGCACTGCTGAAGGCGCTGGCAAGGGACATGCCGATGGGCAAGGCCGCGACCGAGGCCGCACGCCGCACCGGGCTCGGCCGCAAGCATCTTTACGACCGGCTCCTTCGGCTCAAGGGCGGCGATGAAAGCTGAGCGGCCGGACGCCCGCAAGCTGAAGGCTCTGAGGCGGGGGCATCTTGCCGAATACCGCGCCGCGCTCTGCCTGATGCTGAAGGGCTATCGTATCGTCACCATGCGCTATCGCACCACGCTCGGCGAGATCGACATCATCGCCCGGCGCGGCGACCTGATCGCCTGCGTCGAGGTGAAGGCCCGGTCGAGCCCGGACGAGGCGGTCTTCGCCGTCACCGACACGGCGCAGCGGCGCATCCGGGCGGCAAGCGATATCTGGCTTTCGCGCCAGGGCGACTTCCACCGCCTGTCGGTACGCTACGACATTGTTGCCGTCATGCCCTGGCGCTGGCCGCGGCACCTGCCGGACGCCTTTTGATCAGCGGGAGCGGCAGGAGCCTTCTTGCCTAACGAGGGTGCGCATTCTACATCTTGCGGGCTTTTTCTGCGGTGCCGACCCGTTTCGACAACGAGGGCACAGCATCGCGTTGAATGCCGTATAATTCGATCTCTGGCCGGCGCCGGTCGAAGGAACTATGCGGATCGAGGATCCAGATCGGGAACGGGAAGATGGCAGGAATCGTCAATGTCGGGGTCCAGATGGACCATGTGTCGGGTATATCAATCGCGGGCGATTCGACCTTCGCGATGAGCCTGGAGGCGCAGGCCCGCGGCTACCGCCTGTTCCACTACACCCCGGACAGGCTGTCGCTCCGGGACGGCAAGGTCTTTGCAACCGCGCAGCAGATGCAGTTGCGCGATCTCAAGGGCGACCACTTCACCCTCGGGGAAGACGAGCGGATCGATCTTTCGGCCATGGACGTGATCCTGCTTCGCCAGGATCCGCCCTTCGACATGGCCTATATCACCTCGACGCATCTGCTCGAGCGCCTCCACCCGAAGACGCTGGTCGTCAACGATCCGGCCTGGGTCAGGAACTCGCCCGAGAAGATCTTCGTCACCGAGTTTCCGGATCTGATGCCGAAGACGCTGATCACCCGCGATGTGGACGAGATTGCCCGCTTCCGCCAGGAAATGGGCGACATCATACTGAAGCCGCTTTACGGCAATGGCGGCGCCGGCGTGTTCCACTCCGCACGCGACGACCGAAATTTCTCGTCGCTCCTGGAAATGTTCGCCCAGATGTTCCGCGAGCCCTACATCGCCCAGGAATATCTGCCGGAGGTCCGCAAGGGCGACAAACGCATCCTGCTCGTCGACGGCGAGCCGGTCGGCGCGATCAACCGGGTTCCGGCCGAGCACGATTCGCGCTCCAACATGCATGTGGGCGGGCGCGCGGAGGCAACCGAACTGACGGCGCGCGAGCGGGAGATCTGCACCCGCATCGGTCCGGCGCTCAAGGAGCGCGGTTTCCTTTTCGTCGGCATCGACGTGATCGGCGACTATCTGACCGAGATCAACGTGACTTCGCCGACCGGCATCCGCGAGGTCAAGAAGTTCGGTGGCGCCGATGTCGCAAGCCTTCTCTGGGACGCGATCGAGAAGAAGCGCGCCTGACTTCAAGGCGCGCGGCCACCTCGTCCATTTGTTCTGTTATTGTTCTTGTATTTAAGCGTATTCCGTGCAAGATTTGTCGTTGCAACCGGATGCGGTTGTGACGGCGTGTGTGGGCAGCCGTGCTGAAGCGGTTGCGGAGGGCGATGACCTTCCGCGCTCCGCTCGAACAGAGGGGGCATTATGGTCGCGCGCGTCAGCACCGTTTCGTTTCAGGGCATCGAAGGCGTTCCGGTCGACGTCCAGGTGATGGTCGCGCCCGGCAAGGTCGGGATGCAGATCGTCGGACTGCCGGACAAGGCGGTCGCCGAAAGCCGCGAGCGCGTCCAGGCGGCGCTTCATGCATCGGGGCTGGCGTTGCCCGCGAAGCGGGTAACGGTCAATCTGGCGCCCGCCGACCTGCCGAAGGAAGGAAGCCATTTCGATCTCGCCATCGCGCTCGGCCTGATGGCGGCGCTCGGCGCGATTCCGGCTGACGCGCTGTCCGGCTATGTCGTCATCGGCGAGCTCAATCTCGACGGCACGATCGCAGCCGTCGCCGGCGCGCTTCCGGCGGCGATCGGCGCCAACGCGCTCGGCAAGGGGCTGATCTGCCCGGCGGAAAGCGGGCCCGAGGCCGCCTGGGCCGGATCGGAGATCGATATTCTCGCCCCGCGCAGCCTGATCGCGATCGCCAATCATTTCCGCGGCACCCAGGTGCTCTCCCGCCCCGAGCCGGCGGTCCGGGCGGCCGCCGAGGGCCTTCCCGATCTTGCCGACATCAAGGGCCAGGAGAGCGCCAAGCGGGCGCTGGAGGTCGCGGCGGCGGGCAACCATAATCTGCTGATGGTCGGCCCGCCCGGTTCCGGCAAGTCGATGCTTGCGGCGCGGCTCCCGTCCATCCTGCCGCTGCTTTCGCCCGCCGAACTGCTCGAAGTCTCGATGATCCATTCGATCGCCGGGCAATTGCCGGGCGGCAAGCTGTCGGACCGCCGGCCCTTCCGCGCGCCGCACCATTCCGCCACCATGGCGGCGCTGATCGGCGGCGGCTTCCGCGCAAAGCCGGGAGAGGCGTCGCTCGCCCATAACGGCGTGCTCTTTCTCGACGAGTTTCCTGAGTTCTCGCCTCAGGTGCTCGATGCGTTGCGTCAGCCGCTTGAAACGGCCACGTGCATCATTGCGCGTGCCAATCATCGGGTCACCTATCCGGCTGCGATCCAGCTCGTCGCCGCTATGAATCCCTGCCGCTGCGGCATGGCAGGCGAGCCGGGCCGTAGCTGCGCCCGCGGACCGCGCTGCATGGCCGATTACCAGGCGCGGATCTCCGGGCCGTTGATGGACCGTATCGATATCCGCGTCGACGTTCCGGCCGTCAGCGCCGCCGACTTGATCCGCCCCGGCACCTCCGAGCCGAGCGCCGCCGTCGCCCGCCGCGTCGCCCGGGCCCGCGAATTGCAGAGGGAACGCTTCGCCGCCCTCGGCCATTCGGAACTCACGAATAATGCCCGCTCTTCGACGGCGATGATCGAAAAGATCGCCGAGCCGGATGCCGCCGGTCTGCAGCTGCTGAGAGATGCGGCGGAAAAGTTGAAGTTCTCTGCACGCGGCTACCACCGGGTCCTGAAAGTGGCCCGCACCCTTGCCGATCTCGATGAGGCGCCGACCGTCGGCCGCATCCATCTCGCCGAAGCGATTTCCTATCGGGTCGCGGGAGAGCGGCTGCCGGTCGCGGCGTGAGGGACCCGGCTCCGATGAGAAAAGTCGTGGTGAAAGATCATGTAGCAAGTTACCCCGATCCGATCGCAGTCAAAGCAGGCGACACCGTTTACCTGTCCGGAAAAGCCGACAACTGGGACGGGCATGAATGGCTTTGGGCGATAGGCCCCGACCGCAGGGAAGGCTGGGTTCCAGGCGGCATCGTGGGAGGCCGAGATGGAAACGGGACATATGCGATACGCGACTACTCGGCGGCAGAGCTTACCTGTCGAAAGGGAGAGGTCCTGCTGATTGTCGAGGAAACGCATGGCTGGGCCTGGTGCCGGTCAGCTGGTGGTAAACAGGGCTGGGTGCCTTTGTGCAAGCTTGTGTCGCCTGAGGAGGCGGGGCTGCCCGCCACGCTCTAGTGGGATATGGCCGCGCAGGGAGGCGGCCTTGCGGGTCTCCATTTTTCGCTTCCCGACAGAGGCCGGGAAGGAGCCAATGGTTTGATTTCAAACCGTTTCATTGAGGGCGTGCCCCTCATCCGGCTGCCGCCACCTTCTCCCCGTTTCACGCGTCACGACGGGGAGAAGGGACAAGCGGCGCCGGCTGAACCCCGCATTCACCGCCTGTTCGGCGAGCGAGCGGGCGCGGCATATCCCTTCTCCCCGCCTGCGGGGACAAGGTGGCCGGCAGGCCGGATGAGGGGCATGCGCGACTGCCGGCGCTTAGTCCCAGGCTAAGCCTAGCTCCCCAATCCCTCGAACAGCACAGTCGAAAGGTACCGTTCGGCAAAGGACGGTATGATCACGACGATATTCTTACCGGCGTTTTCCTCGCGCCGTCCCACCTCTATCGCCGCCTGGAGCGCCGCACCGGCGGAGATGCCGACCGGAACGCCCTCGAGTCTCGCGACGAGCCGTGCGGTTTCGACGGCCTCGCCGGCGTTTACGGTGACGACTTCGTCATAGACGCTCGTGTCGAGGATCGCCGGTGCGAAGCCCGCGCCGATGCCCTGGATCTTGTGCGGACCCGGGACGCCTCCGGAAAGAATGGGGGATTCTTCGGGCTCGACGGCGATCACCTTGACCGATGGCTTGCGGGCCTTCAGCACCTGGCCGGCACCGGTGATGGTGCCGCCGGTGCCGATGCCGGACACGAGGATGTCGACCGCGCCTTCCGTGTCGTTCCAGATCTCCTCGGCGGTCGTCGTGCGGTGGATTTCCGGATTGGCCGGATTTTCGAACTGCTGCGGAATGATCGCGTCGGGCAGCGTCTCGGTGAGTTCCTGGGCCTTGGCGATCGCGCCCTTCATGCCCTTGGCGCCTTCCGTCAGCACCAGTTCGGCACCGAGAAGCGTCAGCATCTTGCGGCGTTCGACGGACATCGTCTCGGGCATGGTGAGGATCAGCCTGTAACCCTTGGCGGCCGCGACGAAGGCGAGTGCGATGCCCGTATTGCCGGAAGTCGGCTCGACCAGCGTCGTGCTGCCGGGCGTGATCTTCCCTTGCGCCTCGAGCGATTCGATCATCGCGACGCCGATGCGGTCCTTGACGGAGCCGATCGGGTTGAAGAATTCGAGCTTGGCGAGCAGGTTCGCCTTTACGCCTTTTTCGCTCGCGAGCTTGTCCAGCCGCACGATCGGAGTGTCGCCGATCGTCTCGGTGATCGAGGAAAAGACGCGGCCGCGGCCGGGCTTGCGCGCTTCAGGCATATGGTTTCTCCCTTCGTTTTTTGAAATTGTCGCTGCGACAATAGGAGCTATGCGCGCTTCCTTCCAGAGCGGGAAAGCCTCGGATCGATGGTGCTGAAGGAAAAAACCGATGCGAAGCGGCCGGCAGGGAAATCTTTTTCTCAGGTCGCGCGGGTCGCAATATAGGCCGCGGTTCCGGCGAGAATGCCGGCCGCAGCCCGGTTCAGGACCTTCAATGCCTGCGGCTCTTTCAGGAGCGAACGGGCGCGGGCCGCAAGCAGCATATAGGGCAGCAGCACGGCAAGAAGCACGAGGAAAGTCGCCACAAGCAGCACGCTGTAGTCGCGGATCCCGATCGAGGCAAGGTCGATCAGCGTCGGAACCAGCGCCACATAGAAGAGCATCGTCTTCGGATTGCCGAGCGTGACCGTCAGGCCCGAGAGGAAGGAGAGCGCCGCACTCGTCGACTTCCGCGCCTCGATGTTCTGGGGCAGGAGTCCGGCCGTCCAGAGCTTCCAGGCGATATAGCCGAGATAGAGCGCGCCGGCGATCTTCACGACCAGAAACGCGGTCGTGAATGTCTGGGCGACGAAGGCGAGCCCAAGCACCACCGCCGTCAGATAGACCATGTCGCCGACGATGAGGCCGAGACCCATGAAGAAGGTCTCCCGAAAGCCCGACCCCAGGGCTCGGGCAACGAGCGCCGTCACGCCCGGGCCGGGAATGATCCCTGCGATAAAGAGAGCGCCGCTATAGGCGAGAAGAGCCGCAAGTGTCACGATCGTTCCTCCTGAATAGGTGCAGGTGTAGCGCAATCTGCCGCCGAGGAAAATCCGGGCGCACTCGCGTACACGCGCGAAAATTGATCGGGTGACAAGAACGGCGTTGCCCTCGGCGGCAGAGCCGTACACTTTCCGGAAAAATGGGAGACCGGCGCACCATGCCCGAAGTTCAGAACCTCCTGGGCTTTGCCCTGATCGCGCTCGGCATGGTGCTGACGCCGGGGCCGAACATGATCTATCTGATCTCCCGCTCGATCTGCCAGGGACCGGCGGCGGGGCTGATCTCGCTCGGAGGCGTGGCGCTCGGCTTCGTCTGTTACATGGTGTCTGCCGCGTTCGGCATTACCGCCCTGCTTCTCGCGGTTCCCTTTGCCTATGATGCCCTTCGTTTCGCAGGTGCGCTTTACCTGCTTTACCTCGCGTGGCAGGCGGTCCGTCCCGGCGGCCGCTCGATCTTTCAAGTGCGCGACCTGCCGAAGGATCGTCCGCGCAAGCTCTTCGTGATGGGCTTCTTCACCAGCATGCTCAACCCGAAGGTGGCTATCCTTTACCTGTCGCTGCTGCCGCAATTCATCCGTCCCGAGGCCGGCAACGTGCTCGCGCAGTCTCTCGTCTTCGGCAGCGTGCAGATCGCGATCAGTGTCAGCGTCAATGCGCTGATCGCGATGACGGCCGGAGCGGTGGCCGCCTTCCTCTCCGGTCGGCCGTCCTTCATGCTGGTGCAGCGCTGGCTCATGAGCACGGCGCTTGCGGGTCTTGCCATCAGCATGGCCGCGGAGGCGCGGCGCTAGACCACTTCGCTTTTCCCCGAGGCGCGGAAACATCAAACGCTTCGGTTCGCGCAATCCGGACGGAAGACCGCATACGCTTTCCTGGAAGTGCCCTAGAGGCTTCCTTCCGCCGGGCGCTTGGCGGACGGTGACGACGGCCGAAGGGTCCAGCCCAGATTCGTGCCCGCGGCAGCAATGAGGATCGCGACCGAGCCCGCGATCTGCGCCGGCTGCAGGGCGTGGCCGAAGGCGATGCGGTCGACCAGGATCGCGGCGATCGGATAGATGAAGGAGAGGGCGCCGGTCATGTGGGTCGGCAGCTTCTGGATGGCGCCATAGAGCAGGATATACATGATGCCCGTGTGGACGACGCCGACGGTCAGGAGCAGCGTCCACTGGAGCGTGCCTTGCGGCAGCGGCGCGACAAGGGCGAAGGGGGCGAGCATGGCCGCTCCGGTGATGACCTGCACCAGCGCGATCAGATGCGGCGGCGTGCCCTTGAGGAGCTTGGTGACGAGCGCCGCGATGGCATAGAAGAAAGCGGCACCGAGCGACAGGGCGATTCCGGCCAGATAGTCGGCGGGCTCGAAGCCGCCCGCGGGCTTGGCGGAGACGATCGCGACCATGCCTGCGAAGGAGAGTGAGAGCCAGAGAAGCTTGCTGGCGGTGATCTTCTCTCCGAGAAAAAGCGCGCCGAGCCCGAGCAGCATGAAGGGTTGCGTGTTGTAGACCATCGTCGCGATCGAGATCGAGGCGCGGGGATAGGCGGCGAAGAGCAGGAGCCAGTTCACGACGATCGCGACGCCGCCCAGAGCGGAAAGAACGATGACCTTCATCCGCAAATGTCTGAGGTCGATGAGGCCGAAGACTGCCGCAAGTGCGGCAAGCGTCGCAGCCCCGAACACGCAACGCCAGAAGACGACGCCCGCCACGGGCTGGCCTGACATCAGGACGAACCAGCCGATGGTTCCCGAAATCAGCATCGCCGCCGTCATTTCCGCGCTTCCGCGCCGCATGTCCCTATCCATAGCCTTGGCTCCATTCATTGTGCTGCAATAATAATGAGCTTGCTGGCGCAGAGATATGGATATTGAGAGGAAAATATGGGAATATGCCTAAAATTTTGAGGTAGAAAAGCCGATTTGGCTTAGGGGGAATTCGCATGCTGGACGAGCTCGACCGCCGCATTCTCGAAATTCTGGCCGCCAATGCCCGGGTGTCGCTGAAGGAACTGGCGCAGGAGGCGGGCCTTTCCTCGCCGAGTGCAGCAGAGCGGCTGCGCAAGCTCGAGGAGCGCGGTGTGCTCGACGGCTTCACGATTTCGGTCAATCCGGCGCGCCTCGGCTATCCGCTGCAGGCCATCGTCCGCATCCGCCCCATGCCGGGCATGCTGCATATCGTCGAAAGGCTGATCCAGGAAACGCCCGAATTCATCGAATGCGACAAGGTTACGGGGGACGACTGCTTCATCGCCAAGATGCTGGTGCGCGACATGGCGGAACTCGACACGATCCTCGACCGCATCGCCGAAAAGGCGCAGACCAACACGTCGATCGTCAAAGCGTCGCCGGTCAAGCGGCGCCTGCCGCCGCTTATCTAGTTCCGGTCGAGCCGAAGCCGCCGGCCCCGCGCACCGTCGCCGTCGCGCCATCCGCCTCGCGGATCGCCAGCTGGGTCACCGGGGCGATCACCATCTGGGCGATACGCATGCCGCGCTCGACCGCGAAATCCTCCGCACCGAGATTGACGAGCAGCACCTTCACTTCGCCGCGATAGTCGCTGTCGACGGTGCCCGGCGTATTGAGGCAGGTAATGCCGTGTTTGAAGGCAAGACCCGAACGCGGGCGAACCTGGCCCTCGTAACCCTCGGGGATCTCGAAGATGAAGCCGGTCGGCACCAATGCGCGTTCCCCCGGCCGGATCACCATCGGCCCATCCGCCGGAACCGCCGCACGCAGGTCCATCCCCGCGGCACCCGCCGTCTCATAGGCCGGCAGGTCGAGGCCTTCGCCATGGGGCAGGCGCACGAGGGTGAGGCAAGGGGCGAGGGCAGCGCGATTTTCGGACATGTGCATGATCATTCCATCATAAGCACGACCGGCTTTGCCGCAGTCAATTGCATATTGCCCCCCGAGGCTGTAAAGGACGCCGCAACTCACAGGATACTCAGATCATGGCCGAAAGCATTGCCGAGGCGGTCTCCCGCCGCCGCACATTTGCGATCATTTCGCATCCGGACGCAGGTAAGACGACGCTCACCGAGAAGCTGCTTCTGTTCGGCGGCGCGATCCAGCTCGCCGGCGAGGTCAAGGCCAAGAAGGACCGGATCCAGACCCGCTCGGACTGGATGAAGATCGAGCGCGAGCGCGGCATCTCGGTCGTCACCTCGGTGATGACTTTCGAATATAACGACACGGTTTACAACCTGCTGGACACGCCCGGGCACGAGGACTTCGCCGACGACACCTACCGCACCCTGACGGCGGTCGATGCGGCGGTCATGGTGATCGACGCGGCCAAGGGTATCGAGCCGCGCACGCTCAAGCTCTTCGAGGTTTGTCGTCTGCGCGATATCCCGATCATCACTTTCGTAAACAAGATGGACCGGGAAAGCCGCGACCCTTTCGAGATCCTCGACGAGGTCGAGCAGAAGCTGGCGCTCGACTGCGCGCCGGTCACCTGGCCGATCGGCCGCTCCAAGACCTTCTGCGGCACCTATCATCTTGCCACCGACGAGGTGCGCGGCGCCGACACGCAGGAACGTCTGACCAAGGTCAATGGTCCGGAAATGGCTGCGCACCGCCTGCCCGAGAACGAGCGCGACACCTTCATCGAGGAAACGTCGCTGGCGATCGAGGCCTGCAAGCCCTTCGACCGCAAGGCCTTCCTCGAAGGCCACCTGACGCCGGTCTTCTTCGGCTCGGCGCTCCGGAACTTCGGCGTGCGCGATCTGATCAATGCGCTCGCCGACTTTGCGCCGCCGCCGCGAGCCCAGGTTGCCGACATCCGCACCGTCGAGGCGACGGACGACAGGATGACCGCCTTCGTCTTCAAGATCCAGGCGAACATGGATCCGAACCACCGCGACCGCATCGCCTTCGTCCGCGTCTGCTCGGGCAAGCTCGAACGCGGCATGAAGGCGCGGCTTTCGCGCACCGGCAAGCAGATGGGCCTCACGGCGCCGCAATTCTTCTTTGCCTCGCAACGCCAGCTCGCCGATACGGCCTTCGCCGGCGACGTCGTCGGCATTCCGAACCACGGCACGCTTCGGATCGGCGACACGCTGACGGAAGGTGAGCCGCTGGTCTTCCAGGGCGTGCCGAACTTCGCGCCGGAGATCCTTCGCCGCGTCCGGCTCGAGGATGCGATGAAGGCGAAGAAGCTGAAGGAGGCGCTGCAGCAGATGGCGGAGGAGGGCGTCGTGCAGCTCTTTTCGCCCGATGACGGCGCGCCGGCAATCGTCGGCGTCGTCGGAGCGCTCCAGCTCGACGTCCTCAGGGAACGGCTGCAGGCGGAATACAGCCTGCCGGTCTCCTTCGAAATGTCCCGTTTTTCCATCTGCCGCTGGATCTCCGCCGAGAACCCGGCCGATCTCGAGAAGTTCATCGGAGCCCACCGCGGCGATATCGCGCGGGATCTCGACGGCGATCCGGTGTACATGGCGCAGGACGGGTTCTCGCTGCGCTACGAGTCGGAGCGCTACCCGGCGATCAGGATGGTGGCGATCAAGGAGTATCACGTCGCCAAGGCGGCGTGATCGTGCCTTCGCCGGATTCCACCCCACCAGCCTGTCCCGGGCTGGTCCCGCGTAGGCCGAGGCTCAACACGGCGATCAGCACGCAGGCCATGCCGATCATCTGATTGGCGGTGATCGTCTCGCCGAGAACGGCAGCGGCGAGGAGCAGCGCGGAAACGGGTGCCAGCGCGGTGAAGACCGAGGCCTCCGTGCCGCTCACCCTCTGAAGTCCCGCATACCAGAGCACGAAGCCCCCGACCGTGGGTACGAGCGCGTAATAGGCGACCGCGGCGAGGGCCGGGGCGCCTGGCGCACCCATAGAAGGAAGCTCGGCAAGCGCGAAGGGGAGCGCAATGGCGCCGCCGAAGCCCGTCATCAGCGCCGACAGGCCAAGCGGCGGAATCGCGACGCTGACGCGCTTGTTGAGCAGTATGAACAGCCCTTCGCAGATGACCGCGCCGAAGATCAGCGCGCTGCCGGCGAGCGAATGCGGGGTGTTCGCATCCGGCCGGAAGACGATCGCGAGAACGCCGGCCGCCGCCAGGCAAGCGGCCACGAGCACGGAGCGATGCGGACGCTCGCCGAGAACCATGATGGCGATCGCGGCGGAGACGACGGGAAGCGTCCCGATGATGACGCCGGCATTGGCCGCAGAGGTGAGCTTCAGGCCGGAAATGAGCAGAGTGGTGTAGCCGACGCTGCCGGCGCCTGCCTGAAACACGAGGATGAGCCAGTCGCTCTTCGCCAGCTTGGGCCAGGACGCCCCGGTTGCGCGCATCAGGCACAGGAAAAGAGGGAAGGCGATGGCGAAACGCAGCGCCGTGGCCGTGAAGGGCGGCAGGCCGGCGGCGATGATCTTGCTCGCAATCACGGTGCTGCCGACGAGCACCATGGCGAGCGACAGATAGATATATCCTTCAATTTGCTTCGACATCCCGCAGAAACTCCCGATTGGCGTTCGGGCAGAAGAGCCGATCGGCAGCCGGCGGTCTTGTATGGAATTGCAGATGTTGAAATCATTTCACCGCTTGCGCATAGGCTCCGGGCGAAAAGCCGTATTTGCGCACGAAAACCCGCGTCATGTGACTCTGGTCGACGAAGCCGCCCGCAGCTGCCGCCTCCGCGAGCGGCATACCCCCGGCGATCAGCCGCCGGACGACGTCTATCCGCCGCTGGACGAGATAGGCATGGGGCGTGAGCCCCGTTGCCTTGGCAAAGCCGCGAACAAGCTGGAAGCGGCTCAGGCCGCTCTCGCGGGCGAGGTCAGCGAGCGAGAGCGGCGCCAGCGGATCGTCATCGATCAGGCTTACGGCGGCGGCGACCGACTTCGGTGCGCTGGCCGGTGCATTTGGCGGGGCAAGCTGCATCGCCTCCGCAAACAGGGTGACGGCCAGTTCTTCCCATCGAAACCCCGTCCCGGCACCGCCGGCGCCTGCGGCGGCCGCGAAGATCGTGCCGAACCGGGCCGCGAGCCCGGCGTTCCGGATCACCGGGTCCGAGAATTCGCAATCCGACCTTTTCCCTTCTGAGACGTCGTCGATGAGCGAGGCGACCAGCGGCGGATCGAAATAGAGCATCCGCCAGGAGCGGCCCGCGTCACCGATCGGTGCGCCGTCATGGACCTCGCCGGGATTGACCGTGATCACATCGCCTGCCTTCGCCTCGACGGTTCCGCGGCCGCTCAGCGACGTTTGCGCGCCCGCACGGATCAGACCGATGCCGAACTGCTCGTGCGTATGGCGCGCGAAACTGTGGTTCGTCGCCGCTTCCACCACGTCGACGCCGGCGATGCGGCGCGGCAGCACCCTGAAATGCCCTTTCGCCATGTGCCGTTGCCGCCCCCGTTCTTCGTTGCGCCTCGATGGTGGTATAGCGCTTCCATCCCCCTGTCGCAAAGCGCAGGCGGATTGATGGTTTGGGCGGTTTCGGAGGAGTCGAATGATCTTTATGGGACGGACGCTGAAGCGGCTGCGGGTTCTGAACGGCATGAAGCAGACCCATGTGGCGGAGCTCCTGCGGGTGACGCAGGCGACGGTATCGCGCTGGGAGGCAGGTGTCCTGACGCCTTCGGATAGCCAGCGACAGGCACTGGAGCGCCTCTTCGCCAGGACGCCTTCGGCGGCCGATGCAGCCCTCAAGCGGCTGGTCGAAACGTCGGCGGCAAAGGTCCACCTGATCTGCGACCATTCGCACCGGCTGCTGGCGGCCTCGCCCGGACGGCGGGCGGAATGGAGGCGGGAGATGATCGGCGAGCCGATGTTCCGTTACGCCTCGGAGGAAATACGCAGGGCGGAAAGCGAACTCGACGATCTCGGCTGGCACGATTGCCGCGTGGCTTCGCTGGCCGTCGAGACCGGCCCCAACGGCCGTGATGACGTCCCGATCTCAGCCGGCCGCGTGCTTTGGGAGCGCATACCACTCGCCGATGGTGCGATGGGCCGGCTGGTCACCGCGCTCTCATGATCGCAACGCATAATTTATGCGTTGTCCCCGTCGCCGCGCTTGAACTAGCTTCGAGGTAAAAAGGAGCGACGCATGACGATATTGGTGACGGGAAGCGCCGGCCATCTGGGCGAAGCATTGATGCGGCTGCTGCGCGGGGCGGGGCACGACGTGCGCGGGATCGACATCAAGGTCTCCCCATTTACCGATGCGGTCGGATCGATCGTCGACCGCATATTCGTCCGTCACGCTATGAAGGACGTGCGCGCCGTCATCCATTCCGCGACCCTGCACAAGCCGCATGTGGCGACGCACGGCTATTCCGAATTCGTAGACACCAATGTCGCGGGCACGGTCAATCTTCTCGAAGAGGCGGCAGGGGCGGGCGTCGGAGCCTTTGTCTTCACCAGCACCACGAGCGCCTTCGGTTCGGCCCTGACGCCGGCGCCCGGCGAGCCCGCCGCCTGGATCACGGAGGATGTCCGGCCGATCCCGCGCAATATCTACGGCGTAAGCAAAGTCGCAGCGGAGGGTTTCTGCGAGCTTTTCGCGCGGCGGCATAGTCTGCCCGCCGTTATCCTCCGGACCTCGCGTTTCTTTCCCGAGGCCGACGACGACGCGGAAATCCGCGGCCGCTACGAAACGGCCAATGCGCAGGCGAACGAATTGCTCTACCGGCGCGCGGATATCGAGGACGTGGCGAGCGCGCATCTATCGGCGCTTGACCGGGCGAAGGAGATCGGCTTCGGCCGCTTCATCATTTCGGCGCCCGCGCCCTTCACGCGCGACGATCTGGCGGCATTGCGCGCGGATGCTCCATCCGTCGTCTTCAGCCGTTTTCCTGAATGCGAGGCACTCTATGCCGAACGCGGGTGGCGGCTCTTTCCGTCGATCGACCGGGTCTATGTGAGTGCGGGCGCGGTGGCCTCTCTCGGCTGGCGTCCGAAATATGATTTTGCCCATGTATTGAAATGCCTGCGCCGCGGCGAGGATTTTCGAAGCCCCCTCGCAATCGAGATCGGGTCCAAAGGCTACCACGACACGGTCTTTGCGGATGGGCCGTATCCGGTAGCGTGAACCGTCAATCCCGGGGCAGGCCCGGCAGCCTGCCGATGTCGCCGACCCAGGGCAGGGCGGAGGAGCACCAGATCTGACTGCGGGGGGCAAGCTCGCGCCGCTGGTTGATGGTGCCGAGGCGGATGCCGATCTCCCCGGCGTCCTCGTCCGTGCCCGTCGTATAGACAGGCGAGCCGCAATTCGGGCAGAAAAACTGCAGCCGCTTGCGTCCGTTTTCGCCGGTTTTGACATAAAGCTTCGGTTCGCCGCCGGTCAGCCGGAACGAGGCGCGTGAGGTGCTCGTGCTGACACGATAGGCGGTACCGGTCAGCCGTTGGCAATCGGTACAATGGCAGATCGTTACGTGTTCCGGATCTATCTCCGCCTCGTAGGTCACGAAGCCGCAATGGCATTGGCCGTCAATGTGCATCGGACGCTCCTCGTAGCTTGGCCTGAGCAAGATACGATAGGGCGCCTGCAACGTTCGTCGAGAGTGTTGCCACGCGGAGTCAAACTCCGGTGAACAGCCACTCGTGTTCCTTGGCATTGTGGAACTTCCAGATCCGCTTCGGACCCGCCATGACGTTGAGATAATAGGAATCATAGCCGTGAACCGCAGCCACCGGATGGTAGCCCTTCGGCACCAGCGTTACGTCGCCGTCTTCCACCGCCATGGTCTCGTCCAGGGAGCGGTCGTCGGTATAGACGCGCTGCATGGCAAAGCCCTGCGGTGGATTGAGTCGGTGGTAGTAGGTTTCCTCGAGATAGCTTTCGGCCGGCAGGTTGTCCTGATCGTGCTTGTGCGGCGGATAGGAGGAGGTGTGTCCGCCCGGGGTAATCACCTCCACCACCAGCAGCGACTGCGCCGATCCGTCGTTCTCCGGCATGATGTTGGTGACGTAGCGCGTGTTGGTGCCCCTGCCGCGGGTCATCTGCGGATGCGTACCGGGGCGGATGACCTTCGTCTTGAAGTTTTCGCCGCCCGGGGCGGAGCAGATGGCGAGGTCGAGATCGGTGGTCGCTTCGGCCTGCCAGCTGCTGCCCTTCGGCACGTAGACCGCGTAGGGCTGGCCTTCGAAGGGCGTCATGCGCTCGCCGAGCTCGCCGAAGTCCTCGCCGTCGACGGAAATCTTCGCCTTGCCGGCGACGAGCACGAGGCAGAGTTCCTTCTCCCCTGCTCCGCCGCCGGTCGTCTCGCCCGGCCGCAGCCGATGAAGCGCGAAACCGACATAGGTCCAGCCGGCACTCTCGGGCGTGATCTCCTGCATCAGGCCGGACGGGGCTTTGGGTTTGACGAGCAGTCTGGACATGTAAGGTCTCCTCAAGTTGCAGTCTGCGGCAGCCCGATGAGAGGCGCCTGACGAGGCGGGCTTTACTTGTCGAGCCCAGCCTCCCTCGCATATGCCTTCAGCGATTTCAGTCCGAGCGACTGGTATTCGAAAGGGTTGCGAATAGCCGAATCCTGCTCTGCCTCGATCACGAGCCAGCCCTCATAACCGTGTTCGGCCGCGATTTTGAGAACAGGCAGGAAATCGACGCCGCCTTCGGAGTCGCCCGGAACGGTAAAGACGCCGCGCCGCACGCCCTCGAGGAAGGACAGTCCTTCGCCCTCGACCACCTCCCGGACAGCCGGGCGGACGTTCTTG
This sequence comes from Sinorhizobium arboris LMG 14919, assembly GCF_000427465.1. Classification (NCBI taxonomy): domain Bacteria; kingdom Pseudomonadati; phylum Pseudomonadota; class Alphaproteobacteria; order Hyphomicrobiales; family Rhizobiaceae; genus Sinorhizobium; species Sinorhizobium arboris. The sequence goes on from NZ_ATYB01000014.1 coordinate 3,656,783, forward strand.
CAATGAATGTGGCGGACGCGGCTCATGTATTTCCGCGCCACTTCCGCCGGATCGGAACCGCCGAACCAGGCATGGCCGGTGTCGAGCAGCAGTTTGGTCGCAGGACCGGTGTTCTGCATCAACAGGTCGATCTCCTCGCCGGTCTGGACGATCGTGCCCATGTGGTGGTGGTAGACGAGTTCGATGCCCTGATCGGCGCAATATTCAGCGACCGCTTCGAGGTCGGCGCCGAATTTCTCCCACTTGTCTGCGGGCAGCACCGGCTTGTCCTTCACGAGCGGCTTGGAATCGTCGCCGTGGATGGCATTGGAGGTCTCGCAGACAATCGCCACCTTGCAGCCATTGTGCTTCAGAAGGTCGAGATGCGGCTGGATCGCCCTCTTCTCCGCTTCGACGTCGTGAGCGAGGAGGTTGGTCGAGTGCCAGCCCGATACGAAAACGAGATCATAACTCGCGAGTTTCTGCCTCAGCGCTTCGGGGTCGGAGGGCATCTTGTGGCCCTTCTCGATGCCGTCGAAGCCGATCTTCTGGCAATCGGAGAGGCAGTCCTCGAGCGTCAGATGCGCGCCGATCGAATGGTCGTCGTCATTGCTCCAGGCGATCGGGTTGGTTCCGTAGCGGATCATGTGTTTTGCCTTCTGTTGTCGCATGCTTGAGGCGGATGTTTCGCATCAGTCGGGGCGATGCCCCTCACATCCGGCTGCCGCCGCCTTCTCCCCGCCCCGCGGGGAGAGCGTTATGGTGAGGGGTATCTTCTGCTGCCGTGCACGGAACGGCGCCCGCATAAGAATGCGGGCACCTTGTCATTGAACGTCAACCAAACCGCTGCGCCTGGAGGGCCTTTTCGTAGCCTTCGCGGGCGGCCTTCACCTGATCGCGGTCCGAGACCTCCGGCACCGCGACGTCCCACCAGTGGCCGCCGGCCTCCGTCGTGATCAGCGGATCGGTATCGATGACGATGACGGTCGTGCGCGCCTCGTCGGCGGTCTCCGCGAGCGCAGCTTCGAGTTCGGGGATCGACCCGACCTTGCGGGTCACGGCGCCCATGGCCGCGGCATGCGCGGCGAAGTCGATCTGCGGCAGCTCCACGTGGTGCGCGTCCTTCAACAGATTGTTGAAGTTGGCACCGCCCGTTCCCATCTGCAGCCGGTTGATACAGCCATAGCCGGCATTGTCGAGCAGCACGACGGTGAATTTGGCGCCGAGCATGATCGAAGAGGCGATCTCCGAATTCAGCATCATGTAGCTGCCGTCGCCGACCATGACGATCACGTCGCTGTCGGGCTTGGCAAGCTTCACGCCCAGACCGCCGGCGACCTCGTAGCCCATGGTCGAAAAGCCGTATTCCATATGATAGCCGCCAGGCTCCTCCGCCTGCCATAGCTTGTGCAGTTCGCCGGGGAGCCCGCCGGCGGCGCAGACGAGTGTCGTTCGCCTGCCGCCGCGGGCGCGCTGAACGGCGCCGATGACCTGGGCATCGGAGGGAAGTGCCGCATTGGTGGTGGCGGTTACCCTGTCGGCCGCCGCCAGCCACTCGGCCTTGCCGGCTTTCGCCCTCTCGGTCCAGACACTCTCGGCCTTGTGGCCGCCAAGCCCGCCGGAGAGCCGGTTGAGGCCGGCGCGCGCGTCGCAAATCAGCGGCCGTCCCTCGTGTTTGCCGGCGTCGAAAGGCTGGACGTTGAGGCCGATGATTTTCAGTGCCTCGTTCTTGAAGAGCGCCCAGGATCCGGTGGTGAAATCCTGGAGCCGCGAGCCGACGGCGAGCACCACGTCGGCCTCCTCCGCCAGTGCGTTGGAGGCCGACGTGCCGGTTACACCGACGGAACCCATGTTCAGCGGATGCGAATGCGGCAGAGCGGACTTGCCGGCCTGCGTCTCGACGACCGGAATGCGGTGCTTCTCGGCGAATTCGGCGAGTTCAGCGCTCGCTTCCGAATAGAGCACGCCGCCGCCGGCGATGATGATCGGCTTCTTCGCCGATTTGAGCGCCTCGATCGCCGACGCCAGCTCGTCCAGATCCGGCTCGATGCGGCGCGGCACCCAGACCTTCTCGTCAAAGAAGGATTCGGGATAGTCATAGGCTTCCGCCTGGACGTCCTGGCAGAGCGAAAGCGTCACCGGGCCGCAGTCGGCAGGATCGGTCAGCACTTGCATGGCACGGCGCAGCGCCGGGATGATCTGCTCGGGCCGGGTGATGCGGTCGAAATAGCGCGAGACCGGGCGGAAGCAATCGTTCGCCGAAATCGTGCCATCGCCGAAACTCTCGACCTGCTGCAGTACCGGGTCGGGCCTGCGGTTGGCGAAGACGTCACCCGGCAGGAGGAGGACCGGCAGGCGGTTGACATGAGCAAGCGCGGCCGAGGTCACCATGTTGAGGGCGCCCGGACCGATTGAGGTCGTGCAGGCCATGAAGCGGCGACGGAAGCTAGCCTTGGCGAAGGCGATCGCCGCATTCGCCATGCCCTGTTCGTTCTGCGCGCGGTAGGTCGGAAGCGTTTCGCGCACGGAATAGAGCGCCTCGCCGACACCGGCCACGTTGCCGTGGCCGAAGATCGCGAAGACGCCGCCGAAGATCGGCACGCGCTCGCCGTCGATGATCGTCATCTGCCGGGTCAGGAACCGCGCCACGGCCTGTGCCATGGTCAGGCGCACGGTTTTCTGGCTCATCTGTTTCCTCCTTGCGGCCGCATCCTTGCGCCGCCTTATCGCTTTACCGCTACGCCGCCTTGGTCTCGCCCAATTGCAGCCAGAGATCGACAAGCGCCTTGAACTTCGCCGCCATGTCGGCCACCGCCTGCTCGTCGCTCATGCCGCCGGCGAGCCAGCTCCTGGCGGCATCGGCGAAGATTGTCCGGCCGACGGCAAATCCCTTGACCGTCTTCGACGCTCTGGCAGCGGCGAAGCCTTCCTTCAGCACCGCATAGGGCGCTTCCAGGCCGAGGAGCACCACGCCTCGGCAAAGCGGATCGCGCGTCTCGATCACGGCGTCGATGGCTGCCCAGGCGGTGCGGCTTGCCTGTGGTTCGAGCTTCCACCAGTCCGGCCTCAGGCCCGCATCATAGAGCTCCTCGAGCGCCCGCGGAATGGTCCGGTCGTCGAGTTTGCCGTGCTTGCCGGCTATGATCTCGATCAGGATCTCGCGCCCGACCTTGCGCGCCGCCTCGAAGGCCGAGCGAAGCTTGGCGGCCTGGGCGGTCTTGAGTTCGGACGGATCGTCGGGATGGTAGAAGGAAAGCACCTTGATGCAATGGTCGACCGGCCAGTCGATGAGACGGCTGCCGAGATCCTGGCTGAATTCGAAGGCGAGCGGCCGCGAGCCCGGAAGCTCGATCGGCTTGCCGATCCAGAAGTCGCGGTGGGCGCCTGCCGCATAGAGCGCGTCGCGGCCATATTTGTCGTCGATCAGCATGCCGAAGCCGGAGCGGCCTTGAGCCACCTCCGCCGCCGCCTTGACGGCGAGCACCTTGAAAGCGGGAATGCGGGCGAGCAGTTCCGGATCGCCCTCGGCAATGTCCTCCAGCTGGCTGCGATGGTCGACGGCGAGCGCCATCAGGAGCGGGATTTCGCGTCGCCGCGTCGTCGCCCAATGCACGTGGTTGATCGCCTCGTCCTTGCGCAACGCCTTCTGCTTGCTGCCATGCTCGAGGAAATATTGCAGTTCGGTCCAGGTCGGTATTTCCGGTGCGCAAAGCAGGCGCGAAACCGCGAAGGCGCCGCAGGCATTCGCCCAGGTGGCGCAAGTCGCGTGCGGCTCGCCGGCGAGCCAGCCGCGCAGGAAGCCGGACATGAAGGCGTCGCCGGCGCCGAGAACGTTGTAGACCTCGATCGGGAATCCCTTCCCCACGATACCGTCTTCGAGATCGTCCGAGATCGGTCCGTCATAAACGATGCAGCCCATCGGCCCGCGTTTGAGCACGATCGTGGCCCTGGAGAGCGAGCGGATGGTCTTGAGTGCAGCAAGCAGATCGCTTTCTCCCGACGCGATCAGCACTTCTTCCTCGGTCCCGACGATAAGGTCGCAGTCGCCGAGAACGGTCTTCAGATGTGCCGAGACGCGGTCCGAAGCGATATAGCGGCTCTCGCCGGCATCATGGCCGGCCAGGCCCCAGAGGTTCGGCCGGTAGTCGATGTCGAAGACGATCCTTGCGCCGCTTGCCTTGGCGATCCTGATCGCCTTGCGCTGGGCGGCGTCCGTGTTCGGTTTGGCGAAATGGGTGCCGGTGACCAGGACCGCGCGTGCCGAACGGATGAAGTCCTCCGAGATGTCGTCCGCGCAAAGCGCGTTGTCGGCGCAATTGTCGCGATAGAAAAGGAGCGGGAAGGACTTGTCGTTCTCGACGGAGAGGATTGCAAGTGCGGTCAGCCGCTCCGGGTCGGTGACGATGCCGCGTGTCTCTACGCCTTCGCGCTGAAGCTGTTCCCGGATGAATCGGCCCATCTGCTCGTCGCCGACACGCGTCAGGAGCGCCGATTTCAGGCCGAGGCGCGCCGTGCCCACGGAAATGTTGCAGGGGCAGCCGCCGACGGATTTGGCGAAGCTCGCCACGTCTTCGAGCCGCGTGCCGATCTGCTGTCCGTAGAGGTCTACCGAAGCCCTGCCGATCGTGATGAGGTCGAGGGGCTTGGCACCCGCACCTGATGAAACTTGGGCCGATGGAATCTGGCTCACTGCTTCCTCCCCGCGGACGCCGGACCGGCGCCGACAAATATGCCTATGCCTTGGGTGACGGGCGTATGAAACATAAATTCCGTTGTTTCGTCAATATAGAATTTCCATTCTATATTACTCACTCTCCCTCGGCGAGCCGGCGCCGCTTCTCGGCGATTGCGACGGTCAGCGCCATGGCGAAGGCCATGCTGGCGGAGAGCGAACGGAAGCCGGCGTGATCGGCCTCCACCAGTTCGAACCAGACCCGGGACGATTCGGCGAGCGGGGAGAAGGCGGAGTCGGTCAGCGAAACCACGGGCACCTTGCGACTGGCGAGCAGGCGCGCCTGGTTGGCGCTTTCCGACGCGTAGGGCGAGAAGCTTACCGCGAAGGCGGCATCGTCCTTTGTCGCCATCGCCAGCATGTCGTCGTCGATCCCGGCGGCCGTTCCGACATGCTGGTACTTCACCTTCAGCTTGCCGAAGGCGTAGGCCATGTAACTGGAGATCGGATAGGAGCGTCGCTTAGCGATGAGGTAGATCGTGTTCGCCCTGGCGAGAATGCCGACGGCGCGTTCGAAGGCCTCGGGATCGACCGAGGTCGCGATGTTGTCGAGCGAGCGATGGGCGGCGGCGACGAAGCCGTTGAAGATCGATCCGCTTTCCAGCTTGCTGTGGTCGTTCTGGCGCAGCGCCTTCAACCGTTCCTCGTAGCCGGGCGTGCGTTCCCGCAGCCGTGCGCGAAATATCTGCTGCAGGCTCGAAAAGCCTTCGAAGCCGAAGTGCTGGGCGAAGCGCACGAGCGTCGAGGGCTGGACGTCGGCCGAAGTCGCAATGCTCGCCGCCGTCCCGAAGGCGATCTCGTCCGGATTGTCGAGCGAATAGGCCGCCACCTGTTTCAGCCGCTTCGGCAGCTGCGCCTTGCGCTCGAGGATGACCGCCTTCAGCGTCTCGAAATCCTGCGGGACATCGGTGATCGTCTCAGGCGTCGGCATCGTTTCGGATCTCCGGGTCCACTCTCGTTCCGTTTACCTCAGTTTAATCGATTAGCCACCGCCGGGATAGAACGGACGTTCCATTTTGGGTCCTTTTCCCGTGCGAAGTTGCCTGAATGGCTTTCGCATCCGCCGCTCGTCTCGGTTTTAACCTTCTCCCCGCTTGCGGGGAGAAGATGGCCGCAGGCCGGACGAGGGTGTGCCGGCGTGACCGGATCGTGTCAGCCAATCTCCACCCATTGGTTCGTCCTTGCGGAGTGATAGGTCGCGGAAAGGACCTTCTGCACCTCGCAGCCTTCCCGGAAGTCGGTGGAGGTCTTGCCGCCCTTGGCGATCGCCTCCAGGAACTCGTTGGCCTCGATCGCCTTCAGGTCGTTGAAGCCGATCTGGTGTCCCGGCGCCACGCAGAACGCCCCGTAGGGCGGGTGCTCCGGTCCGGCCCAGATGGTACGAAAGCCGCGGCTCCTGGTATCGTCGCCCGCATAGTAGAGCTTGATCTCGTTCAGCCGTTCCTGGGTGAAGATGATGCTGCCCTTGGAGCCGTAGATCTCGAAGTCATGCTGCATCTTGCGGCCGGTGGCGATCCAGCTCGCTTCGAAGCTTCCGCTCGCGCCACTGTCGAAGCGGACGAAGGCCCGCGCGACGTCGTCGACCTCGACCCTGCGGGTCTCGGTTGCGCCGCGCGTGACAGGGCGTTCCGGAATATGGATGAGGGTTTCCGCCAGCACGGACCGGATCGGTCCGACGAGATGGCGCATGCAGGCGATCATATGGCTGCCGATGTCGGCGAGCGCACCGCCGCCGCTGCGCGGGTCGAGCCGCCATCCCCACGGAACGGCGGCATCCGCCATGAAGTCCTCCGCGTGAATGCCGCGGAACGACCTTATTTCCCCGATTTCGCCGCTCTCGATGATGTCCTTGGCGAGAAAAATGAGCGGGTTCTTGAGATAGTTGAATCCGACCTGGGTGACGATGCCGGCTTTTTCGGCAGCCGCGACCATTTCTGCGCAGTCGGCGACCGTCGGGGCCAGCGGCTTTTCGCAATAGACGTGCTTGCCGTGGGCGACCGCCGCGAGCGCCATCTCCTTGTGCAGGAGGTTCGGCGTGGTGATGTCGATGATGTCGATTTCCGGGTCGGTCAGAAGGTCGCGCCAATCGGCGGTCGCCTTGCGGAAGCCGAACCGGCGGCGAGCCGCCTCCGCACTATCCTGCGTCACGTCCGCTACGGTTGCGAAATCCAGTTCGAAGGGCAGGTCGAAGACTCGTGCCGCAATCGTGAAGCCAAGGGCGTGGGCCTTACCCATGAAGCCCGTACCGATCAGGCCGATGCCCAGCCTGCGCTTACCGTTCATATCGCTTCTCCCGGGCCAGGCCCCACATCTGCGTTCGACGGAAATGAAATGAATTGTGCGAATATTGTCAATATGGAATGTTTATTCGAAATGGGCCTGTCCTGAGCGAAACGGCGCGTGCCCGCCTGGTCGGCCGTGCTCGGGGGGATGTATTAACGCATTTTTACCTGTTCGATCGAAATATCGCTGATGACGGTGATGAACGAATCGCTTTTGTATGACGGGGCCAAATCAGGACAATCGAGCATGTGCCGTTGGGCAGCCTATCGCGGAGAGCCGCTCTATCTCGAAGAGCTCGTGACATCGCCTAAGCATTCCCTGATCGAGCAGTCCCACTGCGCCGCGAGGGCAAAGACCGCGACCAATGGCGACGGTTTCGGAATAGCCTGGTATGGCGACCGCCCCGAACCGGGCCGCTACCGCGACGTCCTGCCCGCCTGGTCCGACTGCAACCTGAAGAGCATCGCGAGACAGATTCGCTCGCCGCTGTTCCTCGCCCATATGCGCGCGGCCACGGGCGGCGGTACGCGCCGCGACAATTGCCATCCCTTCGTCTTTGGCCGCTGGTCCTTCATGCATAACGGCCAGATCGGCGATTTCGAGCATTTGCGGCGGCCGATGGAGACGATGCTCGACAACGAGCTCTATGCGGCACGAAGCGGCACGACGGATTCGGAACTGCTCTTTCTGCTCGCCTTGCAGTTCGGCCTCGACCGCGATCCCCTCGCTGCCGTCGCCGAGGCGCTCGCCTTCGTCGAGCGGCTTGCCGAACGCCTGGGACGGCCGGCGCTGGTGCGCTTCACCGCGGCCTTCTCCGACGGCCGCAACCTCTATGCGGTTCGTTACGCCACCGACTGGAAGGCTCCGACGCTCTATGCCGGGCCGATGGGTCCGAGCGGAGGATATTGCCTCGTCTCCGAGCCCCTTAACGACGACGACAGTGCATGGCTGGAAATTCCGGACGGCTCCGCGATCATCGTCGGGGAAAACGGCGTCGACATGCGCCTTTTCGGGACAACCGATATGGCAAGGGCGCCCATCTCCGGCCTGTCCTCAGGATAAAAGCTTAGCCGCGATCAGAGCTGCCAGCTTCGCGGCCACATCGTCCTTACTCATTTCCGGCCATTCTTCGGTGCCGTCGCGGCCGATCAGCTTCACGCGATTGCGGTCGCCGCCCATGATGCCGGTTGCGGGCGACACGTCGTTCGCCAGAATGTAATCGGCGCCCTTCTTTTGGAGCTTGGCGCGGCCGTTCTCCGCGACATTCTCGGTCTCGGCGGCAAAACCGATTACGAGCTTCGGACGCGCAGCGTGGTGCCCTACGGCTTTCAGGATGTCGGGATTTTCCGCAAGCTGCAGCGGAGGAGGGGCCTCGCCCGGCCGCTTCTTGATCTTGTTTCCCGCGGCCGATGCGACGCGCCAGTCGGCAACGGCCGCCACCATCACGGCCACGTCGGCCGGCAGGGCGGCCAGCACGGCGTCGCGCATCTCCACGGCGCGCTCGACCGGGACGACGCGGACGCCGGCGGGACTCGCGATCGTCACCGGCCCGGAGACGAGCGTGACCTCCGCGCCGAGCCGCGCAAGCGCTGCGGCGATCGCGTGGCCCTGCTTGCCCGACGAGCGGTTGGCGATGTAGCGCACCGGATCGATCGGCTCGTGCGTGGGGCCGGAAGTGACAACCGCCTTGCGCCCGGCAAGCGGCTTCGCCTCGCCGAGCAATCCTTCCGCCGCGGCGACGATCTCCAGCGGTTCGGCCATGCGGCCTTCGCCCGCTTCGCCGCTTTCGGCCATCTCGCCCGTGGCTGGGCCGACGAAGCGGACGCCGTCGCCGGCGAGCGTCTCCAGGTTTCGGCGCGTTGCCGGATGCATCCACATCCTGGGGTTCATCGCCGGCGCCAGCAGTATCGGCCGATCGGTTGCCAAGAGCACCGTCGAGGCAAGGTCGTCGGCGTGGCCGTTCGCCATCTTTGCCATCAGGTCGGCCGTTGCCGGCGCCACGACCACGAGATCGCAATGGCGCGCCAGCCGGATATGGCCGACATCCTGCTCGTCCTCGCGGGAAAAAAGCTCCGTGAAAACGTGAGAGGCCGAAAGCGCGCCGACGGTCAGCGGCGTCACGAATTGCTGCGCGGCCGCGGTCATCACCGGGCGCACGTCGGCGCCGCGCTCGCGCAGGCGGCGGATCAGATCAAGGCTTTTATAAGCCGCGATGCCGCCGGATATGATGAGAAGAATGCGCCTGCCCGAAAGTGTCATTCCGCTTCGGCCTCAGCCGCTCCCGTCCGTTTCCGGCGACCCTACTCGACCGGCTTGCCGCACGCAATTGCGGGCCCGCCTTCCGCGGGGCTCCGAATTCAGGTTAAAGGACTTTCGGGATTGCGGATCGGCTGATTCTATGGGTACTCGCCCTCTTGCGGGAAGTGCTTCTGGTCGTCTGCGGCACGATCTGCGACTGCGATGATTACGATTCGATTGCCGACTCCAGGGCAATGGAGTGAGATAACGCGTGACGTCGCATTGCTGAATCTGTTGGGAGATGGCGACCAATGGGAGGCGAGCGAGGAAGCGGTTCCGGAAGATATTGTTTTTTGGGGTCGTTTTGCCGACTTTCCGGGACTCCCGGCAACTGGCCAAGGTGATCTGTCCGGTGACGGAGATCCCGCCGCTTTCCTTGCCTTTGCCCGACCCTAACCGTCCGGGCGAGGTGCTCGCCGCTCTGGGTACCGGAAGTTTCAGAAACGCTTCGTCGATCGGGTCGCCGGCCTGACCGGTACGGCTGTCACGTCGATCGCCATCAACGGAAAGGCCAGTCGGCGCTCCGGTGCGAAAAGGCACCCTGTCGGCCTCACGGCCCGGCAGTGCCCGGTGCTCGTACAGGTCAAGGTGGCAGAGCAATCCAACGAGAATGTTGCCACTCCCGAACTTCTCGACATGCTGGCCATGCCGCCGCACGATGTGCTGCAGCGCCGGTCGGGCAAGACCTACCGACGCCGCAGCAAACTCGCACGCCTCGCGGCCGGGCAGTGCTACCCATCCAAGGCCGCGATGCTTGGCCGGAAATCAGAACTTTACGCCTATGCCGACCGTGACCTGGTGCTGGTCAAGATCGGCGTTGAGGTCTTGGAAGGTGGTCTTGTCGCCGAAATCGTTGTAGCGGTATTCGGCGCGGCCAAAGATGTTGTTCGTGAAGGCATAGTCCACACCGGTTCCAACGGTCCAGCCGTTGAAGGTTTCCTTTTGTTTGCCTCCCGGCACGTCGATGTCGACGAAGCCGCGGGTCGCCGTCCAGCCCGCAGTGGTATAGATCAACGCCTTGTCGAGGGCATAGCCGACCCGACCGCGAACTGAACCAGATACGTCCGTGCCCACGTCCACATTGGTGCCGAAGACGTCGTATCTGTTGTCATTCCAGTTGTAGGAGATATCGCCCTCGATGCCGAAGACCCAATCACCCTGCTGATAGTTGTAGCCAGCGAAGCCGCCGAGCAATCCACCATTGAAGTCTTCGGATGCACTTGCGCCGGGGACGCTGAAATCGCCGTCGAGCCATCCACCGCCGCCCTGCAGACCTACGTAGCCGCCACTCCAAGTAAAAGCCGGAGCCTCCTCGAGAACCGGAACCGGAGGCTGCTCGGAAACGAGGTCGGCAGCAAAAACTGGTGCCGCAAGTAATCCGAGAAGGGCGGCAGAGTTCAGAAGTTTCATCGACATCAAAAAATGCTCCTTGCTAATGCCTGATGTTCCGCAACTAACGAATGGTTCCCAAGTGGCGACGGACCGCTGATGTCATCTGCGCCAGATCGCACACACGCGCGCCGCTCAAGAGGTCGACAAGTTGGCAACCATGTGTTGTGTTCGCAACACTAATGTAGAATAACTTAATGCTACCAGAAGTTATATTGCAAAGATGACACACTCAGTCCGCTTTTTTTCCGAGCTCCGAACTCGTCGTCTGTGAACTATCGCATCTCACTGATGTTGTTGTGTAATTTCCGCTTCTTGTGGCGCAGTGCTGCAAGAGACGCGCTCGCTGATGGCGCTTTCTTGCAATTGCGCGCCTGATTTCGAGTGCAGGCTCGAATTTCGAAGCTTGACTCTGCAGGTTTCATGTAACATGTTGAGTTACATGAAACGCGACAGCCGACTTTCCATTACCCTGCATGCGTTACTCCACATGGCAGAGCGCGAAACCGTCACCTCTGAGGAACTGGCAGCCTGCCTGTCCACCAACCCCGTCGTGGTCCGACGCACGATGGCGGGCCTGCGCGAAGCGGGTCTCGTCCGCTCCGAAAAGGGGCATGGCGGAGGCTGGTCGCTCGCGCGCGATCTCGCGGCGGTCAGCCTCGCGGATGTCCATGCCGCACTCGGAGAGCCTGCGTTCTTCGCGATCGGAAACCGTACCGAGTCTCCGGGCTGCCTGGTGGAACAGGCGGTCAACGCCGCAATGGACGGCGCGCTCCGTGATGCCGAGGCCCTTCTTGTCCGACGGCTGGAAGGAATAAGCCTGGCGGATCTTTCGCACGATTTTCAGCAACGAACGGCGATCCGCCGCCAGCAGATGAAGGAGCAGAACCATGTCGGTTGATATGGCGCCGGTTAATGTGGCGCCGGTTGATGTGGCGATCGTGGGTGGAAGCTATGCGGGGCTGTCGGCGGCACTGCAGCTGGCGAGGGCGAGGCGCTCCGTCGTCGTGGTCGATGCGGGCGTGCGCAGGAATCGCTTTGCCGAATCGTCGCATGGGTTCCTCAGCCGGGACGGCGAGGCTCCGGGGGCGATCGCGGCGCACGGGCGCGAACAGCTGCTGGCCTATCCCAATGTGCGCTTCGTCGAAGGGACGGCCGAAACGGCGGGCCGCGACGGCGCGAATCTGGTCGTCTCGCTGCAGGGCGAAAACATAGCCGCGCGGCGGCTGATCCTGGCAACGGGCGTGGTCGATGAACTGCCGTCGATACCGGGCCTTGAGGAACGCTGGGGCCGCACCGTTTTCCATTGCCCCTATTGCCATGGCTATGAGCTCGGGCAGGGCCGCATAGGCGTCCTCGCGACCGGACAAAACAGCTTTCACCAGGCCATGATGCTGCCGGACTGGGGCCCGACCACCTTATTCGCCAATGAAGTATTCGAGCCCGATGCCGCTCAGGCGGCCATGCTGAATGCACGCGGTGTGGAGATCGAAAGCGAAAGGGTCGTCGCTGTTGACGGGGCAAAGGCGAGCGTGGTTCTGAATGGCGGCCGGACCGTTTCCCTGGAAGGGCTGTTCGTTGCGTCGCGCACCCGCATGGCAAGCGACCTGCCTGCAGCGCTCGGCTGCGCATTCGAGGAAGGTCCGCTCGGGCCCTATATCCAGACGAATGAGGCAAAGGAGACGAGCGTCGAGGGCGTCTATGCCTGCGGCGACGCGGCGCGGGGCGCGGGCTCCGTTTCGCATGCCGTCGGCGACGGCGTCACGGCAGCCGTGGCCGCACATAAGTCATTGATTTTCGACGTGCATTGAGCCTTCATTCCGCCGCTTGATGAGCGCCGGCGGCGACGAGAAGGCGCTCAATCCGGCTGAACCCTCGCCTTTTTGCATGGGCGAGGGGCGTAACGCCGTCGCCGTCTGCCAGATCGACATCGGCACCGGCCTCGATCAGCAGCCTGACGATCTCCGTATGGCTGTCACCTCCGTTGCCCAGGATGATCGCCTCGAGCAGGGCCGTCCAGCCGAGGCGGTTGACGTGGTCGACGGCAACGCCGGCGTCGATCAGCATCTTCACCGTTTCGACATTGCCGCGCTCGGCGGCGGGGATGAGGGCCGTGCCGCCGTAGCGGTTGGTGCTCTTGAGGTCGGCGCCATGCGCGAGCGTCATTTTCAATATCGCGAGATGGCCGCGCGCGCCGGCATAGAGATAAGGGCTGTCTTCGATGCGGTCCTTGGCGTTGACGTCGGCGCCGGCCGCGATGAGGACTCTTGCGGCCTCTATATTGTTCTCATGGGTGGCGACGAGCAGTGCCGTCGCGCCTGTTTCGTCGCGGGCATCGACATTCGCGCCGCGGTTCAGGAGGGCGCCGATTTCGGCGACGTCGTCCAGCCGGGCGGCGGCGACGAGTTCTTTGTCCAGCATGGCGGCCTTCGCGATCCCTGACAGGCTGAAAAGAACGACGACAACGGTGACGGCGCAGCGCCGCAAGCCGTGCACTGTCGATCTCTGAAGCGAGATGAACATGGTCAGAGCATCGAGCGGCTGAGCCCGCCGTCGACGGGCAGCGCGATCCCGGTGATATAGGAGGCCTGACGGCTTGCGAGAAAGGCTGCGGCAGCGCCAAACTCGGCAGGCGTCCCGTAGCGCCCGATCGGGATCTCCATCTGACTGCGCTGAGCGACGGTTTCGATGCTCACGCCCTCGCTCTCCGCATCCATTCGGTCGAAGCTCAGCGTCCGGTCCGTCGCAAGACGGCCGGGCAGGAGCATGTTGACGGTCACACCGTCGGCCGCGACCTCGCCGGCGAGCGTTTTCATCCAGCCGGCAAGCGCGCTGCGCAGCGCATTGGACGCGGCCAGGCCGGAGATCGGCTCGCGGATGCTGGTGGAGGCGACGGCGACGATGCGGCCGTAGCGGCGCTCGCGCATGGGCGGCAGCAGGCGGTGGGCGATGCGCATGCCGGAAAGCACCATCGCCTCGAACTGCCCCCGCCAGAAGCCGGGATCGACGTCGGCGGCATTCGTCGGCGGCGGACCGCCGCCGTTCAGCACCAGGATGTCGATCTGGCCGAATATAGAGGTGAGCCGGTCGAGGAATGGATCGATCGCGTCGGGCTTTGTCAGGTCGAGCGAAAAGCCTGCTGCATCCCGGCCGATTTCCGCTGCGGCCCTGCCCGCGGCCTCTTCGTTGCGTCCGGTCAACGCGACCGCAACACTCTCGGCCGCGAGCGCTTCGGCGATACCCCGCCCGAGTCCCTTGCTGCCGCCCAGGACGAGGGCCTTTCTGCCGTTGATGCCGAGATCCATGGCTGCTTTCTCCTGCTTCGATTGCAGATCCGTTGGAGCGCGCCTCGGCGGCCGGGTCAAGGGGTAAGGTTCTGCCTTTGCGGCCGCAGGCGCGCCATGACGAACACATCAGCGAGCACACCATCGCGCAAGGCATAGGACTTCAGGACGCCCTCAGTGACGAAACCTGCTTGCCGGTAAAGGGAGACCGCCGCCTCGTTGTCGGTAAAGACTGTAAGTTCGATGCGGCAGATACCTAGCCAACGGTCTGCCGCCTCGACGAGCGCCGTGAGCAGAGCCTTTCCGATTCCCCGCCGCCGGTATTCGTCATGGACCGACATGCCCAGATCGGCCGCATGTTGCCGCCGTCCGTTGTGACGGTGCAGGCCCGCAAGCCCGACGATCTGCCCCTCAAGCTCCGCCACGATGATCGTGTCGTTTTCCGTGAGGTTCTCGAGCCACTTCCTCGTCCGCTCCGGCGGGGCGAAAGGCTGCCGCAGCGTTCCGGCGCGGACACCGGGCAGGTCCCGCAAGGCGGCAACCGCCTCCCAGTCGGAGATGGATGCGGCGCGAATAGAAACTTGGGGTGAGGCTGCGTTCATCGTTTCCTCTCGTTCGGGGTCGCCCGAGGAAACAGAGCCGAACCCTGCTCGCCTCGGCAGGGTTGCTGGGAGACAGACCGCTTAACGCAACCGGTCGCCTGCACACCCTGAGGTCTGCATGGCCACCACCATCACGAGCGAAAACCGACCGTCCATGGGCGAATGCTATTCCAGGAGACGCAAAATCGGAAGAGGTTTTCCGGGCTCGCTGCGCTCGATTCATCCCGCTGCTGCGCCCTCTCCCCGCCCGCGGGAGAGGGGTGGTTCTCAGATCCAACCCGGGTCAGATCCGACAGAGGCATTCTCTTGAGCTGCTCGCCCTCACAGCTTCTTACGCAAGCTGCCAGGCGATATAGACGAGCGTGGACGCGATCACCCACAGCGCGATACGGCCCGAACGCGTATGGCGCGCCTCCGCCCTGCCGATCGCCTGGGCGGTCTCCGGGTCGAAGCGCAGGCCGTTCTCGCTCATCGCCATGATTTCCGTCGAGAAGCGTTCGGTCCTGGCCGCGATCTCCGGCAGCGCTTCGGCCACGCGGAGCGCCGCATGGAGGCCGTCGCGCAGATCGGCGGCGATGCGTTTGGGCCCCAGATTGTCCCTTATCCACTTGCCGACCACCGGTTCGGACGCCTTCCACATGTTGAAGCGCGGATTGAGCGTTCGGGCGACACCCTCGACGACGACCATCGTCTTCTGCAGCATCACCAGTTCGGGTCGCGTCTGCATGTCGAAGAGTTCGGTGACTTCGAACAGCAGCGTCAGCAGCTTTGCCATCGAGATCGTCTCGGCCGGCTGGCCGTGGATCGGCTCGCCGATGGCGCGGATTGCCTGGGCGAAGCTTGCGGCGTCATGATGGGAGGGGACGTAACCGGCCTCGAAATGCACGTCCGCGACGCGCTGATAGTCGCGCATGATGAAGCCGTAGAGAATCTCGGCCAGGAAGCGGCGTTCCTTGCGGCCAAGGCGTCCGACGATCCCCATGTCGACGGCGACGATATGGCCGGTCTCGTCGACGAAGAGGTTGCCCTGATGCATGTCCGCATGGAAGAAGCCGTCCCGAAGCGTGTGGCGCAGAAAGGACTGGATGAGCGTTTCGGCAAGCCGGTTCAGGTCGTGGCCGGCACGCTTCAGGCCTTCGACGTCCGACATTTTGATACCGTCGATCCATTCCATCGTCACGACGTCGCGGCCGGTGCGCTCCCAGTCGACCTTGGGCACCCGAAAACCGGAATCGTCCTTGGTGTTCTCGCCGAGTTCGGAGAGCGCGGCGGCTTCGAGCCTCAGGTCCATTTCGACCTTCGTGGTCTGCTCGAGCGTCTTCGTCACTTCGACGGGCCTCAGGCGGCGCGTATAGGGCAGGAACCGCTCCTGCATGCGCGAAACCAAGTACATGGCCTCTATGTCGGCGGCGAAACGCTGGCGCACGCCCGGGCGGATGACCTTGACGGCCACCCTTTCGCGTTTGCCGTCGCGCATGACCACGGCGGGATGCACCTGGGCGATCGACGCGGCTGCCATCGGTTCGGAAAATTCGAGAAAGAGCTCATCGACGGGGCGCCCGAGTGACGCCTCGATCGCGGCCCTGGACTCGCTCTCGGGAAAGGTCGCCATTCGGTCCTGCAGCAGCGAGAGATCGGCGGCAAGCTCGGCGCCGACCACATCGGGACGCGTCGCGAGAAACTGGCCGATCTTGACATAGGAGGGGCCGAGGCGTTCCACCGCACGGGCGAGGCGACCGCTGCGCGCACCGAACCGGGCCTCGCGGCGGGCGAGCAGGCCGGCGAGCTTCTGCACGAATCGTGCGAGCGGGGGCAGGTGCTCGGAGGGAACCGCCGCAAACGCATTCTCGCGCGCGAGCACCCAGCCGATCCGTATGAGACGGAAATATGCTCCTGGCGTGCTCATGCGCTCAGATTTTCCAGCCGGAATGCAGCGCTGCGATGCCGCCGGTATAATTGGTGAAGGAGACACGGGCGAAGCCGGCGTCGCGGATCATGGCGGCGAAATCACGCTGGTTCGGAAACTTGCGGATCGATTCGACCAGATATTGGTAGGGCGCATCGTCGCCGGTGATGAGCTTTCCGAATTTAGGGATCGCATTGAACGACCAGGCATCGTAGAACCGGTCGAGCAACGGCATCTCGACTTCGGAGAACTCGAGCACGAGCAGCCGGCCGCCGCGCTTCAGCACGCGATAGGCCTCGCGCAGGGCAACCTCGATGCGTGGAACGTTGCGGATGCCGAAGGCGATCGTATAGGCGTCGAAGGAATTCGCCGGAAAGGGCAGGTCTTCGGCATTAGCCTCGACGAAGTCGAGATTGGCGTCGATCCCCTTCTTTCGAGCGCGCTCGGCGCCGACTGCAAGCATCGATCCGTTGATGTCGAGCACGGTCGCATGGGCCTTGCGCCCGGAGCGCTCGACAATGCGGAAGGCGATATCGCCGGTGCCGCCAGCAACATCGAGAACCCGGTAGCCCTCGCGGCTCGGCGGGTTGAGCGCCGCGATCATCGCATCCTTCCACACGCGGTGCAGTCCGGCCGACATCACGTCGTTCATGATGTCATAGCGCTTGGCGACCTTGTGGAAGACGTCGTTGACGAGCGGCTGCTTCTCGCCCGTGCCGACTTCGCGAAAACCGAATGAGGTCTCCATTCCGCCACTTGCCGATACGCGCTCATCCGCCATACGAAAACTCCACTTCAACGAAATTTGCCGGCACCATAGCGAAATCGCCCCGTGCACGCTATCTGAGCGACAGGCGACCGGCTGCCGCATGGAGCGGGATATAGGCTATCGACGTCGCCATGGGAATGGCGTGCCGCTCACGCGGGCGGGTGGGATGAATAAAGGATGAAGGAACACGGCCGATGCCGGAACTGCCCGAGGTGGAAACGGTCAAACGCGGACTGGCGCCGACGATGGAGGGAGCGCTTCTGGTGCGGGCCGAGTTGCGCCGTCCGGATCTGCGCTTTCCCTTCCCGGAAAATTTCGCGGAGGCAGTCGCGGGTCGTCGCATCGTCGCTCTTTCCCGTCGCGCCAAATATCTGATGATCGAGCTTGAGGGCGGCGCCGTCATCATCGCGCATCTCGGCATGTCCGGCTCCTTTCGGATCGAGAAGGGCCCGATCGAGGCCGGCGCCGATGCCGCCGCCTTCCACCATCCGCGCGGCAAGGATGAGAAGCATGACCATGTCGTCTTCCATCTCGATGGCCGCTCCGGGCCGGCAAGGGTGATCTATAACGATCCGCGCCGCTTCGGCTTCATGGACCTGGCGCAGCGCGCCGCGCTCGCCGACCATGTTTTTCTCCGCGGCCTCGGCGAGGAGCCGACCGGCAATGCTCTCGATGCCGCCTATCTCGCCGGCCGCTTCGCCGGCAAGGTGCAGCCGCTGAAAGCCGCTCTTCTCGACCAGAGGACGATCGCCGGACTCGGCAATATCTATGTTTGCGAAGCGCTTTGGCGCTCGGGCCTGTCACCGAAGAGGGCGGCGGGCACGCTCGTCGACAAGCGAGGCCGCCCGAAACAGGCGCTGTTCCATCTGACGGAGGCGATCCGCGCGGTGATTGCCGATGCAATCGCCGCCGGCGGCTCGTCGCTCAAAGACCACATTCAGGCGGACGGCAGTCTCGGCTATTTCCAGCACAGCTTCTCCGTCTATGACAGGGAAGGTGAGGCTTGCCGCACGCCCGGCTGCCGCGGTACGGTCGCCCGCATCGTTCAGGCGGGACGTTCGACTTTTTATTGTCCGCACTGCCAGAAATAGGGCGGCATGGCACATTCCGCTCTTGAAGCTTCCGAGAATGCGTGAAGGAGACGGGAATGAATTACGAGACGTTGCTGGTCGAAACCCAGGGCCGGGTGGGCCTGATCACGCTCAACCGGCCGCAGGCGCTCAATGCACTGAATGCTGTGCTGATGCGCGAACTCGATGCCGCGTTGATGGCCTTCGACGCCGACAAGGGCGTCGGCGCCATCGTGCTTACGGGCTCCGAGAGGGCCTTCGCCGCCGGCGCCGATATAAAGGAGATGCAGGCGCTCGATTTCGTCGACGGTTACCTCGCCGACTTCCTCGGCGGCTGGGAGCATGTGGCGAACGCGCGCAAGCCGATGATCGCCGCCGTTTCCGGCTTCGCACTCGGCGGCGGCTGTGAACTCGCCATGATGTGCGACTTCATCATCGCCTCCGAGACGGCGAAGTTCGGTCAGCCTGAGATCACGCTCGGCGTCATTCCGGGTATGGGCGGGTCGCAGCGCCTGATCCGTGCCGTCGGCAAGGCGAAGGCGATGGACCTCATCCTCACCGGCCGCATGATGGACGCGGCCGAGGCCGAGCGCTGCGGGCTCGTTTCGCGCGTCGTGGCTCCGGACCAGCTCCTGCAGGAGGCGCTTGGCGCCGCCGGGAAGATTGCATCCTTCTCGCTGCCCGCGGCGATGATGGCCAAGGAGGCGGTCAACCGCTCGCTGGAGATGACGCTCGCCGAGGGCTTGCGTTTCGAGCGGCGGCTCTTCCAATCGCTTTTCGCGACGGAAGACCAGAAAGAGGGCATGGCCGCCTTCGTCGCCAAGCGCAAAGCCGAGTTCAAACACAGGTGAGCCATGGGCCGGACGCGGTTTTATCAAATTGCGCGTTGACGTGCGGGCGGTTTCCCTTTATACGCCGCCCTCAGTTTGGAACGCACTCGTTCGAGGCTTTCCGATAATGCTCCCTAATTGCTTGTATGACAGGTCGCAGTGACCCGGCACGGCGAGGCGGAGTCCATGTCAGTTTTCGAAGAGAGGCATCAATGGCCAATACAACTTCGGCGAAAAAGGCGACCCGCAAGATCGCACGCCGTACAGCAGTGAACAAGGCCCGTCGTTCGCGCATCCGGAGCTTCGTCCGCAAGGTCGAAGAGGCGATCGCTTCCGGCGATCAGGCGCTCGCAGCCGAAGCGCTCAAGGCGGCACAGCCGGAGCTGATGCGTGCGGCCTCCAAAGGCGTAATGCATTCCAACACGGCATCGCGTAAGGTTTCGCGCCTGGCGCAGCGCGTGAAGAGCCTTTCCGCCTAACCCGGCTAAGAAAAAAACTGTTGATGAAACGCCCGGTCCTTGCGCCGGGCTTTTCGGATTCATAATGCCGGTGGCGCCGTGCGCGATTCGCGCTGCCACGCCCATGTCAATCCCGTGACATATTTTTCCTTTTATTTTCAGATGTTTGCGGGA